>DXBO01000092.1 GCA_019116485.1 Candidatus Gemmiger excrementavium | reverse complement strand
GTGAAACGTAAGTTTCACGGTCCTTTTGACGGGCTGATCTGACGGCCCTTGTTTGGTCCGAGTGGCGAGAGTCGAACTCACGGCCTCTTGAACCCCATTCAAGCGCGCTACCAAACTGCGCTACACCCGGTTAGAACCGAGCCGCCTCGAATCAGCTTGATTAGTATAACCCTTTTTGCAGAAAATGTCAACACCTTTTTTCAAAATATTTTATTTTTTTCTGCAAATAGTTTTCAGGTTTAGCTGTTGCGTCTGGAAGCTACGCTGCTGCGCACTAAAGCACGCTTGAGGCGCGCTTCGGCCAGCTTGATCTCGTGTTCGTCCATATCCTTGCGCGCCAACTCAGCTTCAGCGCGGGCCTTGCTGCGCTCGGCACGTTCTTTGTCAATGTCGTCGGCCCACTCAAAGGTGGTTGCCAGCAGGCGGCATTCTCCGCTCAACATGCTGAGCATACCGCCCATACAGGCGGCACTGCGCAGGGTGCCGTCCTCCAGCTTGAGGTGCGCCTCCCCCATGCCCAGCGCGGTACAATAATCAATATGGCGTGCCAAAAGCTCCACCTGCCCGCAGATGGTACGGCAAGAAATGGATACTACATCCCCTTCAAACGCTATGCCGTCCGGCGTCAATATTTTCAGCGGAAAAGTTGCCATTGGCCGCCTCCTTACTGCTTACCGGCTTTGGCAAAGACATCGTCAATGGTGCCTGCAAAGAGGAAACAACTCTCGGGAATAGAATCACATTCACCGTTCAGGATCATCTTGAAGCCCCGCAGCGTCTCTTTCAGCGGCACATACTGGCCGGGCATGCCGGTGAACTGCTCTGCTACATGGAAGGACTGGGACAAGAAGCGCTGTACCTTACGGGCACGGTTGACGGTGATTTTGTCTTCTTCCGACAATTCATCCATACCCATGATGGCGATGATGTCCTGCAAGTCCTTGTAGCGTTGCAGCACCTGCTGTACGGCACGGGCCACCTGGTAATGCTCCTGGCCCACCACTTCCGGCGAGAGGATACGGGAAGTGGAATCCAACGGGTCCACAGCGGGATAAATACCCTGGGAGGAGATATCACGGCTCAACACCGTGGTGGCATCCAAATGGGTGAAGGTCGTGGCGGGAGCCGGGTCGGTCAGGTCATCCGCAGGGACATAGACCGCCTGCACCGAGGTGATAGATCCCTTGCGGGTGGAAGTGATACGCTCCTGCAAGGCGCCCATTTCCGTGGCCAGCGTAGGCTGATAGCCAACCGCCGACGGCATGCGCCCCAGCAGAGCAGACACTTCGGAACCAGCCTGGGTGAAGCGGAAAATATTGTCAATAAACAGCAACACATCCTGATGCTTTACATCACGGAAATATTCTGCCATGGTCAAGCCCGACAAAGCCACCCGCATACGCGCTCCCGGCGGCTCGTTCATCTGACCGTAGACCAGCGCCGTCTTGTTGATAACGCCGCTTTCACGCATTTCGCCGTAGAGGTCGTTGCCCTCACGGGTGCGCTCCCCCACACCGGTAAAAACCGAGTAGCCGTTATGCGCCGTGGCAATGTTGTAGATCAGCTCCTGAATCAGGACAGTCTTGCCCACACCAGCACCGCCAAACAGGCCGATCTTGCCGCCCTTGGCATAGGGGCAAATAAGGTCCACGACCTTGATGCCCGTCTCCAGGATTTCGGTTGCTGATTCCTGCTCATCAAAGGCAGGGGCCGGACGATGGATGGGCCAGCGCTCCAGATTTTCCGGGGCAGGCTGTTCGTCCACAGGCTCTCCCAACAGGTTGAAAACCCGGCCCAGACATTCGTCACCCACCGGCACTGTGATAGGACCGCCGGTGTCCACTGCCTCGGTGCCGCGTACCAGACCATCGGTGGCAGCCATGGCAATGCAGCGGGCCACATTGTCACCGATATGCTGTGCCACCTCAACTACCAGCTTTTTACCATGATTCTCCAGTTCCAGCGCGTTGAGCAGCGCGGGAAGTTCTCCGTCGGCAAAGCGAATGTCAAGCACGGGGCCCATGACTTGCACAACCTTACCGATGTGTTTTTCAGGCATAGCACACACTCCTTTGTGGGCTTATTAGGATTCTGCGTTGGCTCCGGCAACGATCTCGGTAATTTCCTGGGTGATCGCCGCCTGACGGGCGCGGTTGTAGTACAGGTTCAGATGCTCGATCATCTCACCGGCATTCTTGGTCGCGGCGTCCATCGCCATACGGCGGGCGCCCTGCTCGCTGGCTACACTTTCGCACAGCGCACCATAGACAACGCCCGCCAGATACTCCGGGATGATACTGTCAAAGACAGTGGTGCTGTCCGGTTCGTAGAGCATCAGTGTCTGGCGTTCCCGCTTGGGGCGGGGCGCGTCAAAAGGCAGGATCGGAAGAATGGTGGCCGTTTGGGTCAGCATGGACACAAACTGTGTGAAGCACAGACGGATTTCATCAAACTCATCGCCGATGAACTTTTTACAAATCAGCCGGGAAATTTCAAAGCAATCACTCACCGACAGATCCCCTGCCTCCGCAAAAGACTGGGTCAGCATGGGTACAGAACGGCGGGCGAAAAACTCCACAGCTTTTTTGCCAATAGGCAACACGGTATAGGATTCCCCTGCCGCGTCGGCTTCCACCATCTTCAGGATGTTGTTGTTATATCCACCAGCCAAACCACGATCACCGGCAATCACGATATACAAACGACGGCGGGTGTCCCGCTTGGCAAGATATGGGCTGTCAAAATGCATATCGGCTGCCGCAATGTCAAACAGCGTGGTGTAGAGCGTCTCAAAATATGGGCGGCTGTGCTCGACGCGCTCTTTGGCGCGCCGCAGTTTGCTGGAGGCCACCAGCTGCATCGCTTTGGTGATCTGCATGGTACTCTCCACGCTTCGGATGCGCAGCTTGATCTCTTTCATAGAGCCGGCCACCAACGTCACCCCCTTTACGGCTTACTTGTTACTTGCTTTGCTTGAACTTGGCCGTAAACTCAGTGAGTACAGCCTTGAGTGTTTCTTCGGTCTCCGGCTGGAACTGCCCCGTGGTGCGGATTGCTTCCATAGCATCGAGAGCCGCCGGATTCTCATCCAGATAGCGGTAGAGTTCATCCTCGTATTCCGCAATGTCTGCCACTTCGATCTCCTTGAGATACTCATGAACAGTGGCATAAAGAATCGCCACCTGCTTTTCCACAGGGATGGGACTGTTGCGGTCCTGTTTGAGTACTTCCACGATTCGTTCACCCTGGGCAAGGCGGGCCTTGGTGTCGGCATCCAGGTCGGAGCCAAACTGAGCAAAGCCCTGCAGTTCCCGATACTGAGAATAAATCAGCTTCAGCGTGCCGGCCACCTTTTTCATTGCCTTGATTTGGGCATCGCCACCTACACGAGACACCGAGATACCGGGGTTGACCGCAGGGCGGATACCTGCATGGAACAACTCGGTTTCCAGGAAAATCTGACCATCGGTGATGGAGATGACGTTTGTGGGGATATACGCCGACACATCACCGGCCTGAGTCTCGATAATGGGCAGGGCAGTCAGAGAACCGCCGCCTTTGGCATCGCTGAGTTTGGCCGCCCGTTCCAGCAGACGGCTGTGCAGGTAGAACACATCGCCGGGATAGGCTTCGCGTCCGGGCGGGCGGCGGATCAGCAGCGACAGAGCGCGGTACGCCACTGCGTGCTTGGACAAATCATCGTAGATGATAAGAACATGCTTCCCCTTTTGCATAAAGTATTCGCCCATAGCGCATCCGGCATAAGGCGCAATATACTGCAGGGGAGAAAGTTCCGACGCCGTGGCACAGACCACGGTGGTATAAGCCATGGCACCGTTCTTTTCCAGATTTTCCACCAGTGTGGCTACCGTAGAGCGCTTCTGGCCGATGGCCACATAAATGCACAGAACGTCCTGGCCTTTCTGGTTGATGATAGTATCGGTGGCAATGACGGTTTTACCGGTCTGGCGGTCACCGATAATCAGCTCACGCTGCCCACGGCCAATGGGGATCATGGAGTCGATGGCTTTGATGCCGGTCTGCAAGGGCTGCCGCACCGGCTGACGGTCAATAATGCCGGGGACCGGTGACTCAATGGCGCGGTAGTCCGCCGCCTCAATGGGGCCTTTACCGTCGATAGGCTGGCCCAAGGCGTTGACCACACGGCCAATCATCCCTTCGCCCACCGGCACGGACACTACCTTGCCGGTACGGCGCACGCCGCCGCCCTCTTTGATGCCACTGTCATCACCCAGCAGAACAATGGAGACGCTGTTTTCCTCCAGATTCTGGGCCATGCCGTAAGCGTCGTTGTCAAACTGTACCAGTTCACCGGCCATGCAGTTGTCTAGGCCGGAGGCCCGGGCAATGCCGTCCCCCACCATAGTGACAGTGCCGGTCTCGGTCTGCTCGATAGCGTTCTGGTAATATTTGATCTGAGAGCGGATGATACGGGAAATTTGTTCGGGTTTCAGTTGCACTGTTCGGTTCACCACGCAATCTATAAAATGGCTGAAGATTGTTTATAACACAACGTTGGCGATCTCATCGCGAAGCAATTCCAGACGGCGCTGTACGGTGCCGTCCAGCCGCGTCCCGTCCAGATCCAGACGCAAACCGCCCAGCACCGAAGGATCGGTCCGCTCGTTCAGATGAATGATTTTGCCGGTACGGGCCTGCAGGCCCGCCACCAGTTTTTGCCGCGCATCCTCCGTAAGAGGCACCGCAGAGGTAACCGTGGCTTCCAAAATGCCGTGGTCCGCATTGTACCGTTCCCGGTAAGCGCGCACACAGCCGGAAAGTTCCCCCATCAGTCCCTCTTCGCAGAGTATTTTGAGGAAGTTGACCACATAGGGGTGCAACCCTGCAAAAGCCTGGTCCAACAACCCACAGCGTTCCCTTTTGGGTATACCCGGGGTTGACAGCAAGCGCAAATAGTCCGGTTCCCGGCGACAGCATTCCATCGCCAGGTCCAGTTCCTGCTGCAGTTGTTCGGTCAGCGATTCCTCGGCCGCCAGATCATACAGGCTGCCTCCGTAACGCTTGGCTAGTTCGGTCATGAGGCATCCCCCACATTCCGAATGAATTCATCAATCAGGGCCTGGTGGTCCGCTTTGTTGATCTCGCGTTCCACCACCTTGCTGGCGATTTCCACCGCCATGCCGCCGATCTCATTCTTCAAGTCGTTAACAGCTTTCTTGCGCTCCTGCGCCATATCGGCCTCCGCCGCCTGGCGCAGCGACTGCGCCTCGGCCTGTGCCGCGTTGATGATCTCTTCCTCTCGTTTTTGCGCACGGGCCGTCGCTTCGCGGAGCATATTTTCCTGTTCCTGCTTGATGCCTGTGAGATGGGCCTGGTACTCCTGTTCCAGTGCCGCCGCCTGTTGTTTGGCAGCCGCAGCATCGGCGTACATCTGGTCAATCTCCTGCTGACGGTCGTCGATCATCTGTTTGACCGGCTTGAACAGAAAATGTTTCAGCACCGCAAAGGTGATGAGCATGTTGCAGAAGGTAAACAGCGCAGTCCACGGGTTGACGCCTACAAAGCTTTCAATTCCCGTCACGGGTTTTCCCTCCTTTCCAAACAGTCGTTTTCACCATCAGAAAACGAACAGGAGAAGCAGGGCGATGACCAGCGAGTAAATACCGGTAGACTCGGTGATAGCGCAGCCCAGGATCATGTTGGTACGCAGCACATTGGTCATTTCCGGCTGGCGGGACATGCCTTCCAACGCCTTGCCTACCGCGTTGCCTTCACCGATAGCCGGGCCGATAGCACCAAAACCCATAGCAATGCCGGCGCCGATGGCGCAGGCGGCTTTCACGATTGCTGTTTCCATAGAGTTTCCTCCTACAATAAAGTTACTACGTCAGGCTTCTTCGGGCGGCGGGCAGGCATTGCCCACATATACCATCGTCAGAAGGCTAAAGACAAGGGCCTGAACCCCGCCCGAGAAGACATCAAAATACAAACTGAGAATGCCGGGCACGCCTACTTGCAGATAAGGCACGCCGGTAAGTCCCAGTAAGGCCAGCAGGCCGGTGGCGGCGAACACCACGCCGATAATTTTGTAGAGCAGCTTGCCTTTTCGCACGCCGCCCAGCAGCAGGGCAACACCCACGGCCAGCAGGACTATCGATACTGCTATGCTCTGTCCCACCAGACCCAGAACGGCTGCCGAACCGGTGGCCAAAGCCGTATACAGCAGACTGGTGAGCACGCCGCCGCCCGCAATATTGCCGAAATGACGGAACGCCATAGAGATAGGCTGGGCGATTTCAGAAACAATGTTCATCGGCGTCATCACCGCGATGGGTTCAGCAAAACCTTTCAGCCATCCTACAAACCCGTTGGCGCGAATAGAACATCCCCAGCACAAAAAGCTGGTCATCAGCGCCCAGGTCAGCGTGGTAGACAAATCCGCGGTGGCAGAGCGGAAAATACCGGTCATGCCGATATAGGAACCGCAGATGGATGACAGGAACAACGCACCGATATAAGGTGTCCAGTAAGCGTTGTGTTTCCCCATGGTGTCCTCGACCATCCCGTACAGGGCGGAAACGCCTTTCTCCACCAGCACCTGGCGGCGGGAAGGCCGCTTTTGCAGGTTGCGCCCCAGCAGAATCCCCGCCACGCACAGCGCTATCATAACCAGAAAGGAGGACACCGTTGTCTGGGTAATGGGGATACCGCCAAAAAGCGGCAGCGTAAAATAAATTATAGGACCGTTCATAGGGCTGCATCACCGCCTTTGTCGTCTTTGCGGAAAAATTCCACAAATTTAATCGCGATTTGCGCAAAGATCAGCGGCAGCAACGCCGCCACCGGGTCACAAAGTCCAGCACGGAACAATGCCACATAAATCAGCACCAGTACCACCAGCCGGACTGTACCCGAAAGTTGGATGGACAACTGGGCACGCCGCGGCTCCCCGTCCCGGGCGGCACGGTCCAGTGCATTGGACACCGTCACGCTCAGGAAAAAGAAATTGCCCAAGGCCAGCGCCAAGCCTGCCACCGCACCCAGCACCACCTGCCTATTGCAGGCGCCGAGCAGGGCATACACACCCAGCATAGCCGCCACACAAGCCACCGTGGCCAGGGACAGACGAAGCATCTGCTGTGCGATTTGCCTGTATTTTTGCAATTCCGGGCGCTCCTTTCACTGCATCAATGGCTATTGAAGGAAGTCGGCGGCGGGCGTTTACCGGGCCGCTGCCTTCCCTGCTGTTCAATCGCTTTCAGGGAAGTGCGCAGACCGCCTACCGCCCCCAGTATGCCCAGGGCGATACCAATCACCACGACCCAGCCGTCCAGCGCAAAGTTTTTTTGCAGCCAGACCGCTCCCAGCACAAACAGGACCAGCGGTGCGCATACCGACAACCCGAACTGGGTAAGCCATACCAAATGCCGGGTAATGTCGTACAGGTTTTTCATTCCGTTGTACACGCCTCCCACAGCCGCTCAATGGCTATAGTATATACCAGCAGCAAGATTTTTTCAACATATTTTCTCTACATTTCCGGCGAGTTTTGTTTAATATTTCCAGATGTGCAGAAGCCGCCTCTTCTGCACCGGGCAGTTCCATAACGCACAGTGGCAGGAATTACCAGCGGCAGCCGGGCCAGATTTATCCCGATACAAGGTACACAAACATGAAAAGGCGGCAGGTTGCTTCCAACCTGCCGCCTCT
>DXBO01000091.1 GCA_019116485.1 Candidatus Gemmiger excrementavium | reverse complement strand
TAACAAAGCGGATATACCGCATTTCGTGATATACCCGCTTTCTGCTATTACAACCTGTCTGTCAGCCGTTAAATAGTTCCTTATCCCTCTTTATCTTGGCGCCGGGGCGCTTTTTTTTCATTGTAGCGCCGCCCCGGCAGGCCGTCAACCGGGCCGCGGTTCTTTTTCCCCGCAGTTGTGCAGACAACGGTTTTCCCCGGGAAAAAGGTCTATACTAACACTACAGGGACCGCAGAAGCGGACCCAGGCAAAAGAAAGAGGTGGAAACCCATGGATTTGGAAAATCGGGCGTTTTTGAAACTGCGCCCCGTACAGGACGGGAAGCTGGCCCAGCTGGTGCAGCCCATGCTGCTGCCGCAGGAACAGGTCCTGCAGCAATACCAGGGCATCCGGGACGGGGTGGTCTTTACGGACCGGCGGCTGATCGCCGTGAACACCCAGGGCGTTACCGGCAAGAAAAAGATGTACGCGGTGCTGCCCTACACCCGCATCCAGGCTTACGCCGTGGAATCGGCGGGGGTGCTGGATTTTGACAGCGAGATGCAGCTGTGGTTTTCGGGCCTGGGCTGCGTCACGCTGGAACTGCTGGCCGGGGCGGACCTGTTCGCCCTCAGCCGCCTGATGGATCAGGCAATTTTACGGTGAGCCGCGCCACGCGGCAGAAAAGGAGATTTTCATGGTCATGTATTTCTGGGAGCGCAGCGCCTCGGTATGGCTCGCGCTGCTGTACGTTCTGCTGGGCGGGCTGCTGCTGGCCTTCCCCGCCGCCACCAGCACGGCGTTTGTCTGGGCCCTGGCAGGGGGTGCTGCCTGCTACGGCGTCAGCCGTTTGCTGCGGTATCTGCAAACGCGCAAAAACGGCACGGCCTCGGGCGCAGACCTGTTCCTGACGGTGCTGCCGGTAGCCTTCGCGGTCTTTGCGCTGGTCTGGCCCCAGACACTGCTGGCGTTTCTGCCGCTGGTACTGGGTTCGCTGCTTTTGCTGGACGGGGTGGGCAAACTGCCCCTGGCCGTCATGGCGCTGCGGGCCCACACCCCCGACGCCACCGCCCTTCTGCTGTCCAGCCTGATCCCCCTGGTGCTGGGCGCGGTCATCGTGGTCAACCCCTTCCAGACGGTGCAGCTGGTGGTACGTATCTTCGGGGTGGGCCTTATCGCCGACGGCATCGCAGATTTTGCCGCCGTACTCACCGCCCGCCGTACCGGGAACCACTGACCCCAACCAACCGCCGCCCCGCCGGGCGGCGGTTTTTTGGTTCCGGCGCGTTTCCGTTGGCCGGACAACCGCTTTTGCGGGGCGGGAAGCGTATACTGTAATTACAGGACGGGGAGAGACCCCGCCTGCCCAGGAAAGGGAAAAAACATATGAACAAAACTATCAACGGCACCCAGACCCCCGCCGCCAACGAAGCCATTCTGGCGGCACTGCGCAAAGTGCATAATATCGCATCCCCCGCCTCCACCGCGCCGGAGGACCTGAAACGCCAGCGGCTGGGCCAGGAAGCCCTGGGCCGCCTGCTGACACCGCCCATCGGGTTCAGTTGGGAACCCTTCGACATCGACGGCATCCCGGCGGCCTGGGTCCGCCCGGAAGGCGGGCATGACCGCAGCAAAATGATCCTGTACTGCCACGGGGGCGGTTATACCAGCGGCACGCTGGGCTACGCCCGGCTGATGGCCGCCAAAATGGCCCTTGCCACCGGGTACGAGGTGCTGGCGTTCCAGTACCGGCTGGCGCCGGAACACCCCTACCCCGAAGCTCTGGAGGACGCACGCCTTGTCTGGGAATATCTGATGTTCCTGGGCTGGGGTGCCCGGGAGATCATCCTGGCCGGGGATTCCGCCGGCGGGAATCTGGCGCTGGAACTGGCCCTGAGCCTGCGGGACGCAGGCCGCATGGTGCCCGGACGGCTGGTGCTGTTTTCGCCCTGGACCGACATGACCGCCACCGCCGAAAGCTACGAAGAATGCCGGGACCGGGACCCGCTGCTGACCCGGGAATATGTGGAGGCCGTGCGGGACGCCTACGCCCCCGACGGCGCCTGGGACCAGCCCGCTTACTCCCCCTTGTTTGCCGACCTGCGGGGGCTGCCCCCCACGCTGATCCAGGTAGGCGGGCGGGAGATTCTACGGGATGACTCCACCCGGCTGTTCCAGCGCTTGCAGCAGGCCGGAATCCCCGCGGTACTGCAGACCTGGCCCGAGATGTGGCATGTGTTCCAGATGTTCCCGCTGAAAACCGCGGGAGAAGCCATGGACAAGATGGCCCACTTTCTGGAAACGCTGCGCTGACCCCCGCCCCGGCCTGCCCGCCGGGACGCCTGTGAACTGACGAGGAGGAACCATGAAACATACCGCCATTCTTACTTTGGAGCAAGCCGCATGCGCCGCCCGCCGGCGGGTATGCACCGGGGGCGTGGCCGTCGGGGCCCTGCTGGCCGGGCTGGGAAGCGCCGCCCTTTTTGCCCCCATGCTGCTGGGGTGGTCCCTGGCCGCGATCCTGATGGTGAGCTTTGCCCTTTATGGGGGCGCCCAGCTGGCCGCCTACTGGGAGACCGAACCGGACCGGCGCAGCCCCTGGACGCTGCTGGGCGGCCTGGCCCTGATGGGCTTTGCGGGGTTCGCCTTGTGGACGGCCTTTGCCACCCCCTACGGCGGGGCAGCCCTTATCGCCACCCTGGCCAGCGCCGTGGCATTCTTCACGGTGGTGCAGGGCATCAGCCAGGTCATCACTTTTTCTGAAATGCGCCGCCGGGGCACTCCGGGCGCCGGCTGGGTGCTGGCAGGGGGCCTGCTGAACCTGGCGGCAGGCAACCTCATCGTGCTGCAGCCCCTGGCCGGATGGCTGGCCGTCAGCACCGTCTGGGGCATCTACCTGATGCTCTCGGGCCTGGCACTGGCGGCGGAATCCCTCTCGGACCACCGCGGCTGCTGCGCCGACACCTGAACCGAAAACACCCCCGCGGCACAAGCGCCGCCCCGGGAAACAGACCCTCGCCAAAACGCCCCCTGATGCCGGAAAACCAGCCGCATCAGGGGGCGGTGCAGATACGCCTGTACCTCTACGGGGCAGGGGGCACTGTGCCCCCTGCCGGTTCCTCTCCCTTGTAGCAACAACAGCCGGACCCCGATGGGGTCCGGCTGTTGTTGCGTCTGCCCGGTGAGGGGCCGGTCTTTTCTTCAGAAATCCGGCACCAGCTGGGGGGCCGCGATCACCTGGACCCCCGCTTCCTGCCAGGGCGCTACTTCCTGCGCGGTGATGTTCCAGTCCGTAATGATGCAGTCGATTTCCCCGGCGGTACAGATGCGATGGAAAGCCACCTCGCGGAATTTGCCGAACTCCGCCAGGATGATTTTTTCCCGCCCGATTCGCAGCATCCCGCGCAATACAGCCGCTTCCTCTGTGTTGTATTCGGTGATCCCATCCTGTACGGAAAGGCCGTCCACGCTCAAAAACGTCTTATCCACCCGAAAATTTTCCAGTGAACTGCCGCACACACTTCCAATCAGGCTTTTGTTATGTTTGCGCAGGTAACCGCCGGTCAGAAACACACGGTGCCGGTCATTTTGCGACAGCGTGATGGCAATAGGCGGCGAGTTGGTGACAATGTTCAGCGAAAGGTCGCTTTTTTCGATAGCGTGCGCCAGCGCCATGGAGGTGACGCCGTTGTTCAGGGCAATGGCTTCGCCGTCGTGCAGGTGCTTTAAGGCTTCAGCGGCGATGGCGCTTTTTTCCAGATGGTTGCTGTTGGCCTTTTTCACAAATTCCCGTTCATTGGCACGCAAGCCGCTGAAAATGGCCCCGCCGCGCACCCTTTTAACGGCAGACTCCTGCTCCAGTTCTTTCAGATCCCGGCGGATGGTCTCTGCCGAAACGCCGAGCCGCGCGGAAAGCTGGTCCAGCCGTGCGAATTTCACTTCCGACAAAAAGCGCAGAATCTCGGTTTGGCGTTGGTTGAACATGTGGGTCGTTTCACCCCTTGCTGTCAGGTGTAGTAACGGGCGAGAGTTTCATCAGGAAATGGCGGTCGTAGGTAGTCAGCGGCATCAGGAAAATCTCGCCCTTGCTGTTGCCGCACATGCCGTGGGCCCGGATGGGGGAGTTGTAAAATCCCAGCTGCGCCACAACTTGCAGTTCCATGTTGATAAGGGTCAGGCCGCCGCCGCGTTCCGCCACATATACATAATGGTCGTCGGCCCACAGGCCGGTGGGCTGGTAAAGCCCTTCCTCCAGATAGGCCAGCAGTTCCCCCGCGGCAGAAAAGACGTGCAGACGGTTGCCGTCCCGGTCCCCCACCCAGACACGGTCCAGCCGGTCCACGCAGATGCAGTGGGGCACCACAAAATGGCCGGGTTCATCCCCGGGGCCGCCCCAGGTGTGCAGCAGGGTGCCGTCCGGGGCAAAGCCGCTGTCGCTGGGCACCCCCGGCGTGCCGATATCCCGGATCCATTCCCCGTCTTTGGAAATTTCCCGCAGTACATGCTGGGCCACATCCACACACAGCAGGGTATCGTTGGGGGTAACGCACAGCGTATGGGTCTCTTTGAACAAACCGCAGCCAAAATCTTTGATGTAATTGCCTTCCGGGTCCAGCATCATGATGGGATGCTCTGCATCCCGGGTAGACAAAAACAGGTTGTCCTCCCGGTCGCAGCAGCCGCCGGAATACATGGTAAAGGTGAATCTGCTGGGGAAGTTGCCGTAATCGGGGTACAGTGCATAGGTGAACGCACCGCTGCTAAAAAGGGAGCGTGCCGCTCCGTCGCGGCCCGGGATGCTTTTCATTTGATAGGCCATGGTAAAGTCACTTCCTTGTGGATTGTAGGCAACGGACCGCAGCCCCATAACAAGAGGGCACGGCGGCCTGACGCCGCCGTGCCGGCCCGTTACGCAGAAGAATTATTTGTCTTTTTCGCGGACGCTTTCGGGCACGATCTCACCGGACATGATCTTTTCCTTGCTTTCTTCCACAGCTTCCTTCACGCCGTCTTTGTAGGTCACCTTGCCGGTGGTGTCAAAAGTAGATATCGCCCAGCTTGCCCTCGTCGCAGGCGCGTTTCAGGGCCTGGGAGTCGGTGCGGAAACGGTTCTGGTAGCCCACGGTGAACTTTTTGCCGCTCTTTTTCCAGGCGTCCATCATCTTCCGGGCGTCGGCGGTGGTGGCGGCCATGGGCTTTTCGCACATGACATGCTTGCCGGCCTCAAAGGCGGCCACCGTGATGGGGCAGTGGGCCACGTTGGGGGTGCA
Source organism: Candidatus Gemmiger excrementavium (assembly GCA_019116485.1). GTDB lineage: Bacteria > Bacillota > Clostridia > Oscillospirales > Ruminococcaceae > Gemmiger > Gemmiger excrementavium. The sequence goes on along the minus strand of DXBO01000091.1, from coordinate 5,089 downwards.
GACGTGCACCACGTCGATATCGGGGTTGGCCATGACCTCTTTGTAATCGGTGGTGACCTGGCAGCCCGGGGCGCCGTACTTTTCAGCAGCGGCGGCGGCCCGCTCGGGGATGATGTCGCACACCGCGGCGATGTCGCACTTGTCCTTCTGGCCGGTCAGCGCCGGGAAGTGCTTCTGGTTGGCGATGCCGCCGCAGCCGGTGACCGCTACCTGCAATTTACCGTTTTTCATACAAATATGCCTCCGTTTCTGTTTTGCGCGGGCTTTCTCCCTGCCGCGCCCTTGCGCGGCGTTGTCCCGCTTTCTGAGTCTATTGTAAAAAAACGGTAAGGTTTTCACTATGGCACCCGTTGCGGGGTGGTCTGCCAAAAGGGGTGATTTGTTGCGGAGCGGCGCACACAAAAAGGCAAGGCGCAACAAATGCAGTGCATTTGTTGCGCCTTGTGGCAAATTGTGTAAGAACGGGGACTGTTTTTGTGAAAAGTGCCGAACCCCTTACAGGGCAAAGATGTGGTAGAGGGCGATCTCGTGGGGTTTGAGGGTGGCGGTAAAGGAAAGGGCGCCGTTTTCAGCCTTTTGTTTGCGCAGGCTCAGCACCGGGTTGCAGACGTTGCGCAGGTACTGCACGTCCCGGGCGTCCAGGTCGGCGTCGTATTTAAAGCGGCTCCACGCCCCCAGCAGGCTGCCCTGTTCGCTGTTGACCACCCGGCGTTTCAGGGCGTAGCGCCCCGTGCCCCGCAGGCCGGTCAGGGTAAAGGTGATCTGCAGGTCCCGGCCATCCTCAAACAGGTCGGGCAGGCGGTGCAGGTCCAGCTGGTCCTCCGGCGTCTGGAAGTAAGCGTAGGAGTACCGCTTGCAGTTGTAGCACAGGATATAAAAATCGCTGTCGCCCGCGGCGGTGGCCAGGTAGCAGTCCCCTTTTTGCAGGAACTGCCGCCCCATGCGGTTGAGGAAATCCAGCGCATGGTACACCGGCTTGCGGATGCCGTCTTTGGTGAGCAGGCCGTTGCCGCCGTTGGCGATGTGGGTGGTGTCGTAGTAGCTGCAGCACCAGTCGGTGGCCATCCAGACGCCGATCACATCCGCTTCGCCCCAGGTGCGGTTGAACACATCCAGGGCATAGGCGGCGCGGAAGCAGCTGTCGTTGAGCCAGTTGCGGGTGGACAGGCTGCTGTTCCACTCCACCGCAAAGACGCGGCAGTCCGGCAGGCCCAGTTTGTCCAGCAAAGTACGGCAGCGGTGCAGCTGACGGGCCTCCTCCCCTTCCCGGGCCAGGCGGCGGGGCTCGCTTTCGGCGCCGTTTTCCTCTTTCATATAAGGGAACACCAGCACCGTCAGGTGGTGGGGCACGCAGTCGTTTTGTTTGCAGTATTCCAGCCAGCGCACCATGGGGGCCAGGTCCCCCACCGGCACGCCGCCCAGGCCGCCTACCGACGCACCGGGCAGGTGCTGCCGCAGGCAGAGTACCATCTGGCGGTAGACCTCCCACAGTTCCGCTTCGTCCTTACAGAACGTCGGGATCGGCGTGCGGATATCCTGGGTAAGGTCATAGACCCAACCGGCGGCGTTTTCCCGCCCGTAGCGCCGGGCGATATGCTCCACAAAAGCGCGGAACAGCCGCAGCCAGTCGGCGGCGCTGGCAAAGACCAGGCCCTCGTCCTCGTAGTAGACCATTTCCCCTTCGGACCGGACGGCGCAGGCGGGCCGCTGGCCGAAATCCAGGTAGGGCGTCATATTCCTTGCCGTCCAGGGCAACGGTAAGGGTCCCTTCCATCAGGTACAAAATCTCCAGTTCCTGGTGGAAATGGGGCTCTTCCCCGGCCCGGTGCAGCAGCGCCGTGTTGATCTTGGGGGCTGTGTTCTGGCGGTAGACCATGGCCGGGCTCCTTCGTTTTCGCAAAAGTTCTCGTGTATGGGTATAGTATACCAGATTACAGGCAAAACGCAAAGGCCGCCGCCTTTTGGGGGGCGGCGGCCTTTGGCGGCCATGAGGTTTTTGTACCCGTACCATAATAAAAAGTGCCGGGTATTTTATGCGGTTTTACGCTTTGCCGTTCTTTTTATCGTTATCCGGGGTGGTGGCGCCGCCCTTTTTGCGGCGGTACAGGGCGATGCCGCCCAGGGCCAGGCCGCTGACGATCAGCAGACCCAGCCACAGGATGGGGTTGCTTTCATCGCCGGTCTGGGGCACGGCGGCCGTGGCGGTGCCCGCCGCGGCGCTGCCGGTGGTCTTGGGCTCGTACACGCCCTTGACGTTGCCGTAGCCTGCCAGCTGCTTGAGGGATTCCACATACCCGCAGGTATCGCAGCGGTAGCCCGTATCGGTGGCGGTCCAGTCATGGTAGCCGCAGGCCGGGCAGGTGTAGTACACGGTGCCGTCCGGGGCCGCCGGGGTGGCCGTGGGGGCCGTGGGGGCCGGGGCAGAGCCGCCGGTCTCGATCTTGCTCCAGCTGACCGCCACGGGAGACAGGCTCCTGACGGTGAACTGCAGGCCCTTTTCGGTCTTGGTCACGGCGGGGGTCTCCACTTCGCCCACACCCAGGCCGTTCATGGCTACAGTGGCCATGTGGGTCACCACAAAGTCATAGTCGGCGGCGTTGGTGCCGTCGGGGTAAGGCAGCGTCACGGTGATGCCGCTGGCGGGGAAATTTTTCTCGTCGGCCTTGACCCAGGTCTTGCCGCCGTCCTCGCTGAACAGCAGGGTCACATCATGGAGGGCGGTGTTTTCGGCGGTGACGCCGGGCAGCGTTTTCACGGCCAGCGCGTACATGGTGGACTTGATCTGGTCCACCGTTTCAAATCCGGCATCTTTCAGTTCCTCGGGCACTACAGTCAGTTCGGACTGTTCCAGGCGGTAGCGGTTCTCATCCTCGGTGGGCAGAACCACCACTTCTTTTTCCAGGATGGTCAGCGTCACGTCGGTAAAGGTGATCGTGTAGTTTTCCGCAGCCTCCAGGGCCAGGATCTCCTTCCGGGTGGTTTTGCTCACCGTCAGGGCATACTCCTTGGCGGTGTTGCTGTCGGCGGGCATACCGTCCACCGTGATACTGTCGGGGGCGATGCTCTCGCCTTCCACCAGGCCGGTGTAGGCCAGGCCCACGGCGGGCAGGCCGTCGCCCACATAAATACGGTTGGCGGGGGTCAGCCGCACCGCTATCGTGGCAGCTTTTTGGGCGATGCTCACCGTCATGCTGACCGGAGTGGTATCGTTGTGGTTGGCGTCGCCCTTGACATAATAGTACACGGTGTAGTTGCCCGCGTCGGTGCCGGTGGGGACGGCGTCGGTGTAGTCGCCGTTCTCGCCCAGGCGGTACATCATGGTGCCGCCGGTGGCGGTGCCCGCGGTCACCAGGGCCTGGTCCTGGCCGTTGTAGGTCAGTTCTGCCACGGCGGGGACAGTGGCGACAGCTGCATTTGCCTTGGTGATGGTCTGACCGGTAAGCGGATAGGTATTGCTTACCAGCGTGTAGTTGCCGTTTTTCAGCGTGACGGTGACGGTGGCGGTCTTGTTATCGCCCGCGTTGGCGTCGTCAAACACAGCGGTGGCGGTGTAGTCCTCACCGAGGGTCAGGGAACCGCTGCCCTGCACCCCGGTAAAGGTCACATCGGTCACGGTGGCGGCGGTGGTGCCGTCGTAGGTCTTGGCGGCCAGAGTAGCGCCGGTGATGGTCAGTTCCGCCTTGTTGATGGTGTAGGTGGGCTGGCTTTTTGCCGTGCCGGAGTAGTTGCCCTTGCCGGTGACGGTGACGGTGTAGCTGCCCGCAGCGGTGCAGTCGCCGCTGTAGGTCACGGTGTAGTCACTTTCGGTCAGGGCATTGCCGTTCAGGGTCACGGTGACGGCGGGCTTCTGCTCGGCGCCGTTGTAGGTGAAGGTGGTTTCGCTCAGTTCCACGGTGGCGTCGGCGATGGATGCCTCGACGATGCTCCATGCCTGTTCCATGCCGGAAGCGCCGGTCAGGGTGTAGTTGTCATTGCCCAGGCCGGTGACGGTGGCGGTGTAGCTGTTCACGGCGGTGCCGGTGTTGCCGGTGTAGGCCAGGTTGAAGTTATCTCCATCCACCGCATTGCTCACTTCGGCGGTGACGGAATGTTCGCTGCCGTCATAGGTGAAGCTGGTGGGGGTGCTCCAGGTCAGCACCACGGGCAGCGGCGCAATCCTGGCGGTGGCGGTGGCGGTATTGCCGCCGGACGCAAAGGTGTAGTTCTTTACGGTGCCCGCCAGGGCCACGGTAACGGTGGCGGTTTTGTTCTCGCCCGCGCTTTTGTCGGTAAAGGCCGCCGTGGCGGTGTAGTCGGTGCCGCTGGTCAGGCTCTCGCTGTTCACCAGGCCGGTAAATTCCACGCCGGTGACGGTGGCATCCTGGTTGCCGTCGTAGGTTTTGTCCTGCACCGTAGCGCTGGCAATGCTGATTTCAGCGGGCTCTACCGTGACCTCTTTCTCGATGGTGCGGGTGCCATTCTTGGCGGTCAGGGTGTAGGTTCCCGCATCCTTAATTACCTGCGTTTCCAGGCTCCAGCCGTCCAAGCTGGGGGTGTCGGAGATGGCAAAGTTCTTCCCCATCACCGTCACCGTGCCGGTGGGGGCAGTCAGGGTGTAGTCGTTGAAATGGTCGGTGCCGTCATAGGTCAGGGTTTCACTGCCGGAAATGACCGGGTCGGGGTTGGTCATGGTATAGGTGCCGCTGTCTCCCGCCAGCGTTCCCTCACCCGCCAGGCTGGACTGGTTGGCGATGTTCAGGGTGCCGTTCACGGTCAGGGTCTTGCCCTGGGGCACCGTCAGGGTGCTGCCCGCCGGGATGGTGAGGGTGTTCCCGCTTTCAATGGTGATATTCTCTTCCAGGGTATAGTTGCCGCCCACGGCGCTGGGTTGGTCGCTCTGGCCGTAGATCAGCCAGCTGCCGTTGCCGGTGGGGGTCAGCGGTTTTGCTTCGAAAGAATTATCATACAATATCACACTGTTGGTCAGCAGGGTGGAATTCTCCCCGACGGTTACGGACCCTGCGCTGCCAAAGGGGTTCTGGAAGTAGATGCCGCCCGCCCTGTTCGTCGCTGTTCCGCTCCGGGCGGTGAGGGAGCCGCTGCCGGATAG
>DXBO01000001.1 GCA_019116485.1 Candidatus Gemmiger excrementavium | reverse complement strand
ACTTTTTTCAGCTTTTTTTCGCGCCCGTTTTTTCTTCGCTGGCAGGCCATTTTTTCAAAAGTTCATTGAGGTCTACCCGGTACACCTTATCACAGAACTGGCAGTTCACTTCAGCCACAGGGTCCTCATCGCGCAGTTTTTCCACCTCTTTTTTACCCAGGCTGTGCAGCATTCCCTCTACCCGTTCCATGCTGCAATCACAGCGGTAGGCCACATGGTAACTGTCCAGTATGTCCGGCTGGAATCCTTCCAGCGCCAGGTCCAACATATTCCGCACCGTCATCCCCTGCTCCAGCATAGCGGTAACGCTGGGCATGGCTTTGATGTTCTTTTCCAGGTGGTCGATTTCCTCCTCAGTGGCACCGGGCAGCAGCTGCACAATAAAACCGCCGGCACAGCGCACGGTAAGATCAGGATTCACCAGCACGCCCAGGGCACAGACAGTGGGCACCTGCTCACTGATGGCAAAATAGGCCGTGATATCCTCGGCGATCTCGCCGGTTGTCAGCGGCACTTGGCCAATGTAGGGCTCCCGCATCCCCAAGTCGCGGATCACGTCCAGCGTGCCGTCTTTACCCACAGCGGCCCCTACATTCAGATGACCGTCTTCCCGCGGGGGTAGTTCCACCACCGGGTGTTCCACATATCCCTTGACGTTGCCGGTGCCATCCGACACTGCCAGCAGCCGCCCCGCAGGTCCACCGCCCTTGATCTGGACCGTCACGGAGTCCCGGGTACTTTTGAGCATAATGCCCATCATGGAAGCAGCCGTCAGCAGACGGCCCAATGCAGCGGTGGTAACAGCGCTGGTCTTGTGCAGGCGTTCCATCTCCCGCACAATGTCGGTGGAGTCCACACCGTAAAAAACAATGCCGCCGTTTTCTGAAATACCGCGCAGCATATTATGGTTCTGTTCCATTCAGTTTTTTCCCTCCTGGGTATATTGTTTGACCGCTGTGATGATCCAGCGGGGGCTGTCAGGGCGCACCGGGCCGAAATCTTCGCCATCTGCTACTCTGGCTACGGCAAAGCCGTATTTTTCCAACAAAGACTGCACGGTATCCAGCGGATAGCTGTACTCGCAAAACCGCTCCTGAAAGTGTTCCCCTGTCTCCAGATAGTCGATGTCGATGGTGATCTCCACCCGCCCGGTATCCTCATCGAAACAATTGCGCCAACAGCAGCGGGCATCCTCCGCTTCCAGGTCAAAGGTGTTCTCAGCCAGGATTTTTTGGTGCTTGTATGGCGTGTTCACATCAAACACAAAAACGCCGCCCGCCTCCATAAAATAGGCCGCATTGCGTATGGCCTGCTCAAAGTGTTCCAGGGGCCCAACATGGCTGAAAGTGTCAAAGGTAGAAACTGCCGCCCGGATGGTCCCGTACAGGTCCAGCGCCAGCAGGTCCTGGCGCAGCAGCAACAGCCGCCCCGTCAGTCCCAATTCGTCGGCTTTTTCTCGCAGAACGCTGAGCATTTCCTCCGAGCGGTCAATGCCGATCACATCGTAACCGGCCTGGGTCAGCATCAGCGTCAGGTCGCCAGTGCCGCAGCCCAGGTCCGCCAAGATTCCTTCTGTCACGCCGTGAGCAGCCAGTTCCCCTGTTATATAGCGGAACAAGGCGTCGTAGTCGGCGGCACCATTGAATTCATCATAAAAATAGGCGAACTCGTTATACGCCATCGCCGGACGCTCCGTTCAAATGCTGTTCAATACAATCCCGCAGGGCATCCATTCCCAGGCCGCTTTCGGCGCTGGTCAGGAACACGCCGCGGCAGCCATAAGGCGCACAAAGGCGCTCAAATTCAGCCTGGCAGGCGGTCAGTTCGCTCTTCTTCAGCTTGTCTGCCTTGGTCAGCGCCGCCACAAAGGGAATGCCGTGATAGCGCAGATATTCCATCATCTGTATATCATCAGCGCTGGGGGCATGGCGGCTGTCCAACAACTGGATCAACAGGCACAGCGGGCGGTCCGCCTCAAAATAGCTGTTGATCAGTTCATCCCAGCGGGCGCGCTCCGCGTTGGAGACCTTGGCATAGCCGTATCCCGGCAGGTCCACCAGATACGCTGCATCCGCTTTATAAAAGTTGATGGTGGCCGTCTTGCCGGGGGTGGCGCTGACGCGCGCCAGCTTTTTGCGGTTGCACAGTTTGTTGATAAGGCTGGATTTGCCGACATTGGACCGGCCGGAAAAAACAATCTCCGGCCGGTCACTGTCCGGCAGCTGGCGGGAAAGGCCGTAAGAGGCCAAAAATTCGCAGCTGTTATAATTCATAAAGCGGACAATTCCTTTCACATCACGGCGGCAGGCTCTTTGGCGGGCTTTTCGTTGGCAATCAAACTGGTGGCCTGTGGCACGGCATGAGTCCCACGCGCCGTGGTGTGCCCAGGCAGCAGCAGTGCCTGCTTAAGCACCTGGGAAAGCTGCTCCACCGGGACAAAGCGGATTTTCTGCTTGACCTCGGTATCCACCTCAAACAGATCGCTTTCGTTGTCCTTGGGGATCAGCACAGTAGAGATTCCCTCCCGGAATGCCGCCATACTTTTTTCCTTAAGACCACCAATGGCCAGTACATTGCCATGCAGCGTGATCTCGCCGGTCATGGCCAGATCGTGGCGCACCGGAATGCCGGACAACGCCGAAATCAGCGCCGTGGTCAGCGTAACGCCAGCCGATGGGCCATCCTTGGGCACAGCACCTTCCGGGGCATGGATGTGGATGTCGGCATTTTTCAGGGCATCTGGACCAATGCCGTATTCCTCACCGTGTACCCGGGCATAGCTGATGGCCAGTTTGGCACTCTCTTTCATCACATCGCCCAAGCTGCCGGTGATCTCGATTTTGCCGGTGCCATTGGGGATGACCGCCACTTCCACAGGCAGCATTTCACCGCCGATGCTGGTCCAGGCCAGACCATTGGCAATGCCCACCGCATCCTTGCGGGAAATAAAGGTGGGCTTGACCTTTTCAGGGCCCAGCAGTGTCTTGACCATGGAAGCTGAAACGGTGATTTTATCCTTTTCCCCTGCCGCAATGCGCTGGGCGCACTTGCGCAGCACCGAAGTAATCGTGCGCTCCAGGGTGCGTACACCGGCTTCCCGGGTATAGCCATCGATGATCTGGTACAGGGCACTGGATGTCACGGTGACACAGCCTTCCAAACCGTTGTTTTTCAGCTGCTTGGGCAGCAGGTGTCGTTTGGCAATGTTGAATTTTTCAGTGCGGGTATAGCTGGGCAGTTCAATGACATCCATACGGTCATACAGGGGCCCCGGAATGGTGGAGGCATCGTTGGCCGTGGTGATGAACAGTACCTCGCTGAGATCAAAAGGAATGTCCAGATAGTTGTCCTTGAAAGTGCAGTTCTGCTCGGGGTCCAGCACTTCCAGCAGTGCACTGGAGGGGTCCCCCTTGTAATCCCCCGCCAATTTGTCGATCTCATCCAACAGGATTACCGGGTTGGAGGATTTGGCCGTAGTGATAGCACTGATGATGCGCCCCGGCATAGCGCCGATATAAGTACGACGGTGACCGCGGATTTCCGCTTCATCATGCACGCCGCCCAGGCTCATGCGGGCAAACTTACGGCCCATACACTCCGCCACTGAGTGGGCGATACTGGTTTTTCCCACACCCGGCGGGCCAATCAGGCATACAATCTGCCCTTTGACGTCTGTGTTGAGTTTGCGTACTGCCAGCAGTTCCAGAATGCGCTCTTTGACTTTCTGTAAACCGTAGTGTTCTCGATCCAGCACTTTGCGGGCATGTGCCTGATCCAGGTCGTCTTCCGTAGTAGTATGCCAGGGCAGTGCCAGGCAGGCGTCCAGATAACTGCGGATCACGCCGCTCTCGGCAGAATTCCCCTGCATGCGTGCCAGGCGGTCACACTCTTTCAGCAGCTTCTCCGTAGATTCCTTATCCAACTGCAGCGCTTCGATCTTTTTGCGGTACTCTTCGGCTTCGGCGCGTGTGTCCTCAGCATCGCCCAGCTCCTCGCTGATGATGTGCATCTGTTCCCGCAGGTAATATTCCCGCTGGCCCTTGTCCATCTGGGCGTTCACCTTGTCGTCCAGGTCACGCTCGATCTCCAGTACCTGGCATTCCTGCCGCAGCAGCATCAGCAGCTTTTCCAGGCGGCCCAGCAGCGTGGATTCGTTCAGGATTGCCTGCTTGTCTTCATACTTCAGCAGCAGGTTGGCGGGCATGTACTCGCTGAGGAAAAGCGGACTGGTGGAAGTGACAATGTTGTACACCACGTCCTTGGAAATCTGGGGACTGTAAGAAAGGTAGTTTTCAAAGCATTCTTTCAGGCTGCGCACCAGTGCCTCGGTCTGGGTACGCTTGTCGGCACCAATGCCGCGCACCGGCACAGGGCGCACCATGGCCTGCAGATACTTTTCGCCCTGATCCAGTTCCAGCAGGCGGGCACGGGTCTTGCCTTCCACCAACACCTTGACAAGTTCATCTGATACGCGCAGCACCTGCTTGATTTCCGCAATAACGCCATATCCGTACAGATCGCGTACCGAAGGGTCTTCCACATCCATTTCCCGCTGAGCCACCAGGAACACATTGCTGTTGCTGCGCATGGCAGCCTCAATAGCGGCGATGGATTTGGGACGTCCCACCTCAAAATGGACAACATTGTTGGGGAACACAACCAGGCCCCGCAGCGCGATAGCGGGCAGATGGACTACGTTGCGGGTGATTTTCACTTTTACTTTTTCAGACATGCTTTTTCTCCCATAGCCTGCAATACAGGCGTGTTTTGTGCAAGTTTCGGCGGCAGCAGAATACGCGCGCCGCAGCGCATGATCTCGGCATGCAATTGATACTGGGGCAAACATTCGCCGTCCAGGGTCGTGACCAACGGGCGATGATCCAGCACCCGAATGTCAATCTCCGCAGTGCGGAAAAACACCATATACGGACGGAATTTTTCAGTGATTGTTCCTTCCGGTGTAAGGTGCCGCCCTTTGCGGTAGTCCTGCAAAAGCCCCGGCAGTTTCAGGCGTGATACTGGTCGTATCAATACCACATCCAGCAGCCCGTCGTTTATGCTGGCATACGGAGCGGCACGGTAACCGCCGCCATACAACTGCGCGTTGCAGATCGCCAGCATCATGAAATCGCCTTCCAGTTCCCGCTTTCCTGCGCGGACACGCAGCTTGTGGCGGAACGTACTGCAGACGGCCTCCAGAATGGAAAGCGTATAGGCGGTTGTTCCTCCGCACAGCGGCAGACGCCGCCATTTGGGGATTCCATTGGCCACCTGAGCGTCGATGCCGGCAGCATAAATATTGATGCCGTACCCCTGCTCCGTATGAATCAGATCCGCAGAGCGAACCACGGCGTGCAGCTGCGCGTCCATATCCAGGAAGTCCGACTGCGATCCGAAATTGCGTACATAATCATTACCGCTGCCACATGGCACACACCCTACAGCCAGATGTTCCTGCCCTGCAGCAACCTGCAGCATTTCATTCAGGGTCCCGTCGCCGCCGCAGGCGTACAAACGGGCGGGTTCCCCGGTTTTGGCGCAGCGCGCGGCAATTTCCCGGGCATGACCGGGACCATGGGTGATTTCAATCTCCGGGTATATCCCCGCACGTTCCGCCGCTGCACGAATCCTTGGCAGCAGCGTGGCGCTGGCGTCTTTTTTGCCGGCGGCCGGGTTGATGATAAACACGTATCGGATCGCAGCCGCCCCCTTTTGGCATACTTACAGGTAGTATATATTGTAGCTTTTTCTCGGAAAAAGTGCAAGAGGTTGGGATAAACTGTTATGGTTCTGCCCAAAATATACGTCACGGGAGGGGTTGCAATGCAGCAATATTGGATGGAAATCGGCCAGGTAGCGTTGACCAGCCTGTTTTCCCTGGTTATGATGTTTTTGGTCACTCGCTGGGGCGGAAAACGGCAGATCGCCCAGATGAGTCCTTTCGACTACCTGAATGCCGTAACGGTTGGTTCCATCGCGGCTGAAATGGCCACCAATCTGGAGGCCTGGTATCGCCCCTTTACGGCACTGCTGG
>DXBO01000090.1 GCA_019116485.1 Candidatus Gemmiger excrementavium | reverse complement strand
ACACGATCCAAGCGGCAGCGCTGTATGCGCCTGCCTGGCGCCGCTGCGGCTATGCTCCTATTATACGGAGAGGACCACTCGGTCACAAGCGGTCAAAATCCCGAAAAAAGCCCGACAAAAAAGGGCGTGTTTTTGTAAAACGGCAAAGTGTTTTTGAATGACGCACAAAGTATTAGACAAACGTAGAAGATACATGCCGCGTTTGTCAAAAAAAGAGTGCGCTTTTGTATATTTTGCCATATAGACAAAATATTCTCTACAAATGTAAAATGAAAGAAGGATATCGACCACAAATGTAAAAAGAAAAGAGGAAAGCAAAAGTATGGAACAACTGTCCCGAAGTGAAGAGCAGGTCATGGCGGCCCTCTGGGCATGCGGCCATCCGGCCACCCGGCGGGAGATCGCGGTCAACTTGCCGGCGGAGTGCCGCTGGGCCGATACCACCCTGCTGAATTTTTTGCTCCGATTGGAAAAAAAGTCCTTTGTACGCACTGAAAAGCAGGGCAATAAAAATTTGTATATCCCGCTGGTCCGCCGCCTGACCTACTGCGGTGCAGTGAGTCAGGCTCATTTGCAGACGCTGTACGGTGGCGATCTGCGGGCGATGGTGCATGCCTTGGCCGAGACCAACCGCATCACCTATGCGGATATTGAGCGGCTGCTGCGCTGGCTGGGGGAATACCAGGCAGCCAATCCTGAGTATGATTATGAGTGAGGGGGCCGATCGGCCCGCATTTCGCACATGTCGGGCCAGAACCGCTTGAACACGTGGCTCATCTGGGCCTTTTCATTGCGGCGTTCCTCAATGGTCAGTGCCCGGAAGAAACGCTTCCACAGTGCTTGCCAGTTCAGTTCCGCCTCATCAGCGCAGGGGGTATAGTGATCCATGGCCAGGTATTCCACCTGCCGGTTCCGGCGCAGCAAAGCCGTGCCGTGGGTGGCGTCGAAAATCAGGAAATCTTCGTCGGGCAAGCGGCTGCAAAAATGTCCGCGCAGCAGTGGAAGTACGTTATGTTTGGGGTGGATCACCGTACCCAGCATGCCGTCCCGCTCTTCAAAGCGTATAAACTCCACATAACGGTGGGCTTCACCGGTAACGGCTTGTTCTACGGCAAAGGCTGCCGCGGCATCGGCGTCGCCCAGCATTTGGGCAGCCCGGGGGCCCCGGTCAAAGCACAGCCTGGCAAAGCGCAGCAATTTTAAATCTTTGCCGGGATCACTGCACAGGAATCCATGAGTGAGGCGGTTCTGCACTATGGGCCCCAACCGTTCCAACCCGGCGGCTACCCGCCGGGCGTGTGCCATATCGGTGGGAATGTCCCGTACGCCGAACAATGTCATCTGGCTTTCCTCCGGCGGGCAGACGGCAGATGGAATCTCCCGACGGGCAAAACTCTCAAAGATGCAGCACAGAAATCCTGGAAAACTGCCGTCATAATGGTAAGCTGTGTCAGTCACATACGCCTGGTAAGGCATGTCAACGCCTCCTCCCGCACCAGTTGGGCGGCTTTCGAAGCGGCCACCCCATGTTCCGCCAGTTCGTGTACAGCGGGGGCAGCCGCAGGCAGCGGTTTGGCGGCAAAATCGTCCAGGCTCATTTGCTGCACGCCCACACCGAAAGCCTTGGGGTCCAGCAGGGCGCCGGCGATCTCGGCCCGGGTGCCGTGGGCAGGGGTATGACCGCTGCAGGTAATGAAGTACTGGGCGCGCTTGAGTACCACCCCGATGCGCTTGAGTTCCGCCATGCCCAACGTCTGCATCCGCCGGGCCTGCACGATGCGCAGGGCACTTTTGGGGCCGATGCCCGGCACCCGCAGCAGTTCCTCCCGGCTGGCGGTGTTCACTTCTACGGGGAAAAATGCCGGATGGCGTATAGCCCAGTTGCACTTGGGGTCCAGATAGGGGTCGAAGTTGGGTTCCTCTTCGCTGAGCAGTTCCCCTGCCGAAAAATGGTAGTAACGCAGCAGCCAGTCTGCCTGGTACAACCGGTGTTCCCGCAGCAACGGTGGCCGGGTAGACAGGGCGGGCAGACGCGCGTCGGCCACAATGGGCAGATAGGCGGAAAAGAAAACACGCTTGAGCGAATATTTCTTATACAGCCCTTCGGTCAGATTCAGGATATGGCGGTCAGTTTCCGGTGTGGCGCCGATGATCATCTGGGTGCTTTGTCCAGCTGGTGCGAAAGCAGGGGCACTCCTGTAGACCGACAGTTCCCGCCGGCTCTGGGCGCTTTTCACGGCGATCTGCCCCATGGGACGCAAAATTGCCGCTTTCTTTTTGTCAGGGGCCAATTGAGTCAGGCTGGCCTCACTGGGCAGTTCGATGTTGACCGAAAGGCGGTCGGCAAACAGGCCGATTCGCTCCACCAGCAGCGGATCGGCCCCGGGAATGGTTTTGGCGTGGATGTAGCCCCGGAAGTGATATTCTTCCCGCAGAATGCGCAGCGCCTCGATCATTAGTTCCATGGTCCGGTCCGGTGTGCCCAGCACGGCGCTGGACAAGAACAACCCCTCGATGTAGTTGCGGCGGTAGAAACCGATGGTCAGCTCCGCCAACTCCCGGGGGGTAAAGGTGGCTCGGGGGTGGTCGTTGGTGCGCCGGTTGACACAGTAGCTGCAGTCGTAGGCACAGGCATTGGAATAGAGTACCTTGAGCAGAGAAACGCACCGCCCGTCCGGTGTGAAGGCATGGCAAATGCCTGCTGCGGCGCAACTGCCCAGGCTGCCGGGCTGTCCGACCCGGTTGACGCCGCTGGAGGTACAGGCTACATCATACTTGGCACTGTCGGCCAGGATTTCCAGTTTCTCCCCCAAATCCATCCTGCTGTTCTCCTAAAAAAAGGTATAAAAAATACAGCCCGCCGCATACGCTTGCATCGCAAGCCTGCTGCGGGCAGCATTTTTTCTGTATGAAGTTCAAAGTCCTGATTATGGGACAAAGCTGCTGTTACAATACGATTATGGCAGACAGATCACCACTTGGCCTTGGTCTCCACGACCTTGCCGGCGATATACAGGTGGTCCAGTTCTTCCCCCTTGATGACCAGTTCCTCATAGGCCGGGTTGAAAGGGTGAAGAATTACCGAGTTGCCCCGCTGGATATACTTTTTCAGCGTGCCTTCGCCATCGGCGCCATAAACCAACACGCCCAAGTCGCCGTTATCCAGGGTGTTCTGACGGTGTACCAGCGCCAGGTCTCCGTCCGAGATACGGGGCTCCATGCTGTCGCCCTTGACCACCAGGTAGAAATAATTCTGGGGGTCCTTGACGCTGGCGTATTCTTTGCCGTAGTCCTCCTCAAAGGCCAGGGCACCATAACCGGCCCGCACGGTGCCCACCACAGGGATCAGGCATTCCGCATAGCGGCTGAACGCATTGCGCCCCACCGCCGGAGCTTCCGCCGGGCTCTTTTGCAGCCCCAACAGCACGTCCGCCGTAGTGTCGAGAATCTCGGCCAACTTGGCAACGGTCTGGGGATCAGGGGTGGAACGACCAGTCTCCCATTTGCCCACAGCCTGCTGGGTGACGCCCAACATACGGGAGATCTCTGCCTGGCTGTACTTTTTGGCCTTGCGAGCCTCTTTCAAACGATCTGCAAACATGGTCGCGCTCCATTCTATAAAGGGAAATGTTAGGTGCAGACAGTAGAGAACATTTGCCATCTGCTCATCTTGTGACCATTATACAACTGATCGTGGTTCTTGTAAAGGGTTAAATCCAAAATAAATCTAAAAAAAGTTGTAAAAAAGCCTTGACAACAACTTTAAGTGGTAGTATAGTGGAGACAAGATACAACAAATCGTTGTTTGATGCCTCTGCGGCAACGGGCGTGAGATAAAGGAGGAACTGGGTATGAAACGGGATTGGATCAGAACGATGGTCAGCAAACTGGCGGCGACGCTGGCGGTGCTTTTGTTTTTGCTGCTGGTGCCTGCGGTGGCTGCCGGTTCGCTCCCTCTTTGGGGGGCGCTGCTTCTTGGGGCACTGGGGGTTGTGGTGCTGAATGGTGCTTGCGGCGTGCTGCTGGCACTGCAAGCAGGGGAAGAGGCACCCCGGCAGGAGCAACCCGTGCCCTCTGCGGTGCCGCTGCGCGTGGTGCGTGGTGGCCGGGCTGCCTGAGAGAACTTGCTCCGTGCGCTTTGGTGCGCGCTGCATATAACCGCAATGATCCCCGGCCGAACCTGTCTCGTCCGGGGGTTGTTGTAGAAGCAGCAGTGTGATACAATGGCACAAAGAGCCTCAAAGGAGCGTGTGACCATGGAAAAGACACTGGAAGTCTGTGTGGACAGTCTTGCCTCGATCCGGGCGGCTGCGGCAGGCGGAGCTACCCGGCTGGAACTATGCAGCGCCCTGGCACTGGGGGGCCTGAGCCCTTATGCGGAACTGCTGATGCAGGGAAAAGAGGTGTGCGGGCTGCCGGTCCGCTGTCTGATGCGTCCCCGGGCGGGAGATTTTCTGTACACAGAGGAGGAAATCCGGCTGCTTTGTGACCAGATTCGTACCCTGTGTCAAGCCGGTGCTGACGGCTTTGTGCTGGGGGCCCTGACCCCGGACGGGGATTTGGATGTGCAGACCATGCGCAAGCTGTTGGACTGTTGCGGGGGACGTCCGGTAACCTTGCACCGCTGCATTGATGTGGCAAGGGACCCCTGCGCGGTCTACTGTGCGGCGGCAGAGTTGGGGATTGATACGGTACTGACCAGCGGGGCGGCGGCAAGCTGCCGGGTTGGGGCTGATATGCTGGGTAAGTTGTTGTCTCTGCGGGACGAGCGGCAAGGGCCCGAGGTGCTCATCGGTGCAGGGGTGGATGCATCGGTTATTCGGGAGTTGCGGGCTCGATTCCCTGGAGCCCGGGCTTTCCATATGAGCGGCAAAGCGTTGGTGGAAAGCGGTATGCGTTTTCGCCGTGCCGATGTGCCGATGGGGTTGCCCGGTCTGGACGAGTGGCATATCCAGCAGACGGATGCGTCAGCGGTTCGGGCTGCAGCGGAAGCCCTGTTTGCGCCGGAAGAATAACAACACATAAAAACGCCCCGGACAGCGGTAAATTCCGTTGTCCGGGGCGTTTTGATGGTAAGAAATCAGTCGTCCTCGTAGGGGTCATCAAAAAGATTGACGACGGCAGTTTTGGCCAGATCGGGGGTGCCGTATTCCTGTATGGGGGCTGGCTTGCTGCGGCTGCCGTTGGGGCGGCGACTGCGTCTGGGACGGGGTGCATCTGCCGATGCTTTGACGTTTCCTCCGGGCGCTGGCGGTACCTGGTCCGGCAGCTGCGCCTTGCTATAGACACTGTTGAAAGCTTCCGCCGCTTCTATAGAGGGCAGGTCAGGGGTCAAGTCCAATTCTTCCAGCAGACTTTGCATAGCGGCGCAATCTTCGGGCACGTCGGTCAAACTGGCACCGTAGTGGCAAAACAGCACGGTGCCGTCAGCATCCAGAATCAGCGTCAGCGGCAGCTGTTGGGCGGACCCTTTGGCGGCACGGTAGCCTTGCTTTTTGGCTTCCCGCAGAATCCGCCATCCTTCCAGAGAATAGGTCATCAGCGTGCTGCTGTTCTGGGGAATGTCCAGAAATTCATACAGTACCCCATCTGCGTCACACAGCAGGGGATAGGGCAGTGTATCGGGCCCGATGCTGGTGGAAAGCTTGTCCGCACGGGAACGAACCACCAGTGCCATGGAACCGTCCCGCAGTGCGCTGTAAGTTTGGGCGTAGCGACCAGCAAAAGTACGTGTGATGGGGTGCCCGAAATTTGCCATGAACACCAGCACCAGAGGACTTTTGGCGGCCAGCAGGTCACGGAACCGGTTACGGGCGCTGTAGGGCGTATCATACAGGAAAAAGGGGAGCTTATCTCCCACGGCGATGCGCTCGCCCATGATCCGAGACCTCCTTAGTTTCTTTTCTCACCCAAAAACCCGGACAGAAATACTCCCGTCCGGGTAACTCCATAAAAAACCCCGCGTGGCCGTCTGCAGCCAATCAAAACCTACCGGTGTGGCAGGTGGGTGCCCTGCGGCCACGTTCACGCTCCCTTCCTCCGCCGAAGCGGGAGGTCTGCGATCCGGCGCCCGACGCGGGCTCCCTTGATTTGATTAGTAGGATTCTATAAAAGGCTGCAACAAATCGTACCGCGCAGGGTGATGTTTCGGTCAATCCAGTTCGGAATCGTCGATGTCGTACATCGCGCGCAGACGCTCCTCAAAGACTTTGCCGACCGTCAGCAATTCTTCATCGTCGTCCACGATATCCATATATTCGCCTTCCTCGTCGGTGCCGATCCGCATCAGGATCAGTTCGGCGTCCTCCTCCAGGCTGGCGGGGTCCTCCTGATAGGGGATCACGGCCAGATAGCGGGTACCGTTGACTTCGGTGGCATCAATGACCTCAAACGTCACTTCCTGGCCATCTTCATCCTCCAGCGTCAGCAGGTCGGGTTTGGCTTCCTCCAGCATTTCGGGAGTCAGTTCGTCAGACATGATCGTCCTCCTGTGTATGGGAATTTTTCTGCCTCTAGTGTACCCTTTTTTTGTCCAAACGTCAAGGGTGTTCATAGCGCCGAAAGTGTGCTATACTATAAACATATAGAATTTTTTATGCTGTTGGGGGACCCGCCATGAAAAAATATTGCAGCCTGCTCCTGGCGTTGGCATTGGCCCTACTGTGCGCCTGCGGCGGCAGCGACAAAAAAGCGCCGACCCGTGCCGAAGTGACCAGCGAGGAGCGGCAGTTTACCACCCCGGCTGACGGGGACCTGATCGCTATTTTTACCACCAGCCTAGGGGAAGTCCGCGCGGTATTGTACCCGGACGCCGCCCCCATGGCGGTGTACAACTTTGTGGGGCTGGCCCGCAGCGGTTATTATGACGGCACCGTGATCTGGCGCAGCCAGTACGGCTTTGCCGTGCAGGGGGGCGATGCCACCGGCACCGGAACGGGCGGTTCCACAATCTGGAGCAACAACCCCTACCCGCTGGAAGCCAGCGCAGCCCTGAAGCACTATGCGGGCGCCCTGTGCGCGGCCTTTGCCACGGGTGGCGAAGCCACGGGCGGCAACAGCCAGTTTTACTTTGTGGCAGCCCTGCCGGACAGTGTAGACAAGACCCAGCAGGAACAACTGGCTCAGAACGGTTACAGTGAAAGCCAGATTGCAGCATATGGGGCTGCAGGCGGCCTGCCCTACCTGGACAATACCGACACTGTGTTCGGTCAGGTCTATGCGGGCATGGACGTGGTGGACGCCATGGCCTGCGTAGAAACCCAGCAGGACGAGGAGGGAAACGACACCTGGCGCCCCACCGAGGAAGCGGCCATTACCATTGATAAGGTGACCATTGCCAGCTATCCCGGCCCCACAGCGGAAGAACTGGCCGCGCAGAGCGACGACGCAGAGGCCTCTTCGGAGGCGGAGGCTGTGGGCTGACCCCCACACTGATAGCATATGCAGCAAACACCCCGCGAAACGTTGGCAAAAATGCCAAAGATCGCGGGGTGTCTTTGTATGGTTTGCTGTTACTTTTTGCTGTTGCCGCCCATACGCCGGTCACGGCGGGCGTATTCCGCCAGGGCTTCGTCAAAGCAATCCTTGGTGAAATCCGGGAACAGCACCGGGGTGAAGTAGAATTCGGCGTAAGCACACTGCCACAGCAGGAAATTGGACAGCCGTTGTTCGCCGCTGGTGCGGATCATCAGGTCCACTGGGGGCAGCGGGCGGTAGAGGTGGCTCTCGATGGTGGATTCGTCAATATTTTCCGGGTCCAGCGCACCCGACTGTACCTGCCGGGCAATGCTGCGCACCGCATCGGTCAGTTCAGCGCGGCTGCCGTAGTTCAGGCAAAAGTTGACGATGCCCTTGGTGTTGTCCTTGGTCAGGTCCATCATGTAATCCATGGCATCCAGCACCCGGGGCTGCAGGCCGTCACGGCGCCCACTGAACAAGACCTGGCAGCCCCGCTCGTTCATTTCGTCGGCAATGGTGCGAAAGTTGTTGGCAAAAAGGTCCATGAGATAGCCCACTTCCTTGGGGTCGCGGGCAAAATTTTCGGTGGAGAACACATACAGGGAGAGGACTTTGACGCCCCGGTCACCCACAGCGTAGCGGGTGATCTCTTTCAGGCGGTCAAAGCCGGCTTTATGGCCCAGGCTGGCGGGCATCAGGCGCTGTTTGGCCCAGCGGCGGTTGCCGTCCACAATGATGGCGGCGTGGGTGGGAATGCGGTTCAGCGGTTCGTTGGACATACAAAACGCTCCTTTGCTGTGTCGTAAGGATGAGTTAGGGGGTATCGCTCTGCGGCGTGATTTGCTCGGGCGGTTCCTCATGGGGGTGGTGGGTACGCCAATGGAGAAAACTTTCCAGGATGACGGCGGCGGAGACGGAATCCAGCCGCTCTTTCCGCTTTTGGCCAAAGGTGTCGTTGCCGGTCAGGATGGCAGCCGCAGACACAGTGGTGCGGCGCTCATCCCACAGTACCACGGGGCGTTGCACAGCGTTGGCCAGGCGCTGGGCAAAGCGGCGGCTTTTGGCTGCCCGGGAACCCTCGGTGCCGTCCATATTTTTGGGCAATCCGCAGACAATCCCTTCGGCCCCGCGCGCTGCCGCGACCTGGGCTACGGCGGCGGCCACTTTATTCATGCTTTTTTCCTCGATCTGCGGGGTGATAGGGCTGGTGATGGTTTCCGATGCATCGCAACCGGCCAGACCGGTGCGCGCATCGCCATAATCCACGGCAAGCCATTTCATCGGCAAAACTCCTTTTGTTGTTGTCTGCTTCAGTATAGCATGTTTGGTTCCGTAACGCAAACAAAAAACCGCCCCGAAGGGCGGTAAAAGGTTCAGGTCAACCCGTGGGGCAGCCGCTTGTCCAGGGCGGTGGTCAGCAGGGCTGCCAGCGCGATCTTGAGGGCATCGGCGGGCAGGTAGGGCAGTACACACAGACCCAAGGCGGTAAGCAAATCGGCGTGGGTCAGGAACATAAACCAAAGGGTGCCCAGGGCGTAGCAGGCCAGGCAGCCCACAGCCATGGCGAAGCACAGGGGAAGGAAGCGGCGGCCCAGTACCCGGGCCAGCAGAGCGGTAAGCAGCGCGGTGAGAATGTAGCCCACGGCGTAGCCGCCGGTTTTGCCGAAGATGGCTGCCGGTCCCCCCTGGAACCCGGCCAGAACCGGGACGCCGATGGCCGCCAGCGCTACATAGACGGCCAAGCTGGCAGTACCCCATACCGGGCCCAGCATGCTGCCGGCCATACAAGCGGCGAACACAGCCAGGTTGATGGGGACGCCCCAGGGCATAGGGATGGCAATCTGGCTGCAGACGGCGGCTAAGGCGGCGAAAAGTGCGCAGAGTACCAGATGGCGGATGCGGCGGGAAGAAGCGGTATACATGGACAAAACTCCTTACTTCTGATAGGTGGTGGGCGGCCCCGGCACAATCTGTACCTCGCCGCTGTTCAGCGCCAGTGTGGTCCGCCTGCCGTCCGGGCGGACCAGCAGGTGACAGTCCTGGTCAACGCCCAGCACGGTGGCCCCGTAGGGTGGGGCGCCGCCGGGGCGGACTTCTACATGGCGGCCAGGCAGTACCTGACGGGAAAGATAGTCCGGCAGGTAATCCCGGCGGCGTCCGCTGCGGTAGAGAGGCCAGAACTCGTTCAGAAAGGCGGCGGCCAACCGTGCCCTGGCGCCGGGAGGCGCAGAGGACATGAACAGGCTGCCTGCGATCCCATCCAGTTCCGGGGGCCAGCCCTCCGCCGGGGGGATCAGATTGAACCCGGGGCCCACGATGGCGTACTCCAGCAGACCAGATTCTACGTCCAGGGATGCCTCGGTAAGGATACCGCAAACCTTGCGCCCCTCTTTCCACAGGTCATTGACCCATTTGATCTGAAGGCTGCCGCCGCTGACTTGTTCGGCGGCCCGGGCCGCCGCCACCGCTGCCATCACGGTGAGGAAGACAGCCTGATGGGCGGCGATCTCAGGGCGCAGCAGCAGGCTCATGTACAGCCCGCCGGGCGGGGAGAAAAAGCTGCGTCCGCTGCGGCCACGGCCTGCGGATTGTGCCTGGGCGATAAGCACCAGCCCCTCGGGGGCGCCGTCGGCAGCCCGGGTGCGCAGGGCGGCGTTGGTGCCGGGCAGGCGGTCATAGACTTCGACACGCAGAGCAGCGGCGACTTTCGGTTCCAGCAGCGCGGTTACAGCGTCAGCGTGAAGCAAGTCCGCATTGGCGGCCAGGGTATACCCCCGGTTGGTAACGGCCTGGATGGGGATGCCGTCGCCCCGCAGGGCTGCTACGGCTTTCCAGACAGCCGTGCGGCTGACGCCCAACCGGTCCGCCAGCTCCTGGCCGGAGAGATAGCGCCCCCGCGCGGCGTCCAGCGCAGCCAGAATCTGTGATTTGACCAAGGGGGCTCCCTCCTTTGCGGTATTGCCTTTCCAGTATAGCGGGCGGCGCGGTGGAATGTCAACGCAAACAGGGGGTAAGGGTTGACAATCGGCATAAAAAAAGAAGAGACCCGCGAATGCGGGTCTCTTCGGAAAAACATACCGGGGAAAAATCAGCGCTGGATACGGCCGGAACCGTCGCCGCCGGCCAGCTTCTCCACCTCGGAAACGGTGACCATGTTGAAGTCGCCTTCGATGGAGTGCTTCAGGGCAGAAGCCGCAACAGCGAACTCCACGGCCTCCTGGGTGGACTTGCCGCTCAGCAGGGCGTAGATCAGGCCGCCGCCGAAGCTGTCGCCGCCGCCAACGCGGTCCACGATGCGCAGCTCGTACTTCTTGCTGAAGGCGTACTCGTCGCTGGCAACGTCGTAGAGCATGGCGCTCCAGCCGTTGTCAGAGGCAGAGTGGCTCTCACGCAGGGTGATGGCAACCTTCTCGAAGTGGAACTTGTCGGCCAGCTGCTTGGCAACGCTCTTGTAGCCTTCGCGGTTGATCTCGCCGGCGTAGATGTCGGTGGCTTCGGCCTCGATGCCGAACACGTCCTTGGCGTCCTCCTCGTTGGAGATGCAGACGTCGATATACTCGCTGAGCTTGGTCATGGCTTCACGGGCCTGCTCACGGGTCCACAGCTTGCCGCGGTAGTTCAGGTCGCAGCTGATCTTGCAGCCGTGGGCCTTGGCAGCCTTGCAGGCAGCCAGGCAGATCTCAACAACATTGGGGCCCAGGGCCGGGGTGATGCCGGTGAAGTGGAACCAGTCCACGCCCTCGAAGATGGCATCGAAGTCAAAGTCGGCCACGGTGGCGTCCGCCATGGCGGAATGGGCGCGGTCATAGATGCAGACGGAACCACGCTGGGAAGCGCCCTTCTCGTTGAAGTAGATGCCAACACGGTCACCGCCGCGGGTGATCTTGCTGGTGTCCACGCCGTAGCGGCGCAGGGCGTTGACGCCGGCCTGGCCGATGGCATGGGCGGGCAGCTTGGTCACGAAAGCGACATCGGCGCCGTAGTTGGCCAGAGAAACAGCCACGTTGGCTTCGCCGCCGCCGTAGGTGTACTGCAGGGTATCGGTCTGCACAAAACGCAGATGATCGTAGGGCTGCAGACGGATCATGATTTCACCAAGAGTAACAACTTTCATGAAGGGACTCCTTTATATTGTTATTTTATACTATATTGTTATTTTATACAAAACAGTAGGGAAGGGGGCTCAGCGCTGGACCAGATGGATGGCGAAGCCGGCGATCTCATCAGCAAAGTAGATGGCGATGGTCTTGCCGTCCTTGACGTTCTTGCTGTCCATGTCGAACTTGACGCCGCGCTGGCCCAGGTGGTAAATGGCGCGGTCCACGTTGTTGGTCAGGATGGCGATGTGGCCATGGGTGCCGCGGCCCGGCTTCTTCATGATCTCGAATTCCTTCTTGCCCACGAAGATGCTGCTGTTGCCCGGCTTGACGGCCATGCTCAGCAGGCTGCCGATCATCTCAGCGGTCTTGGCGGCCTCAGTCTCGTCGGCGCAGTTGATGCCGATATGGCCCAGTTCCAGGCCCAGCATGGTGTCCACAGCCTCGCGGCTCATGGCGGTGATCTCATCCCAGGCACCGGCCTTGATCTTGTCGCTCTTGCACATCCAGGTGCCGCCCACGGCAACGATCTGGTTGTAGCCCAGGTAGTTGTTCACGTTCTTGGCGTTGACGCCGCCGGTGCACATCCACTTGGCGGTCTTCAGCGCCGCGCCGATGTTCTTGAGCATGTCCACGCCGCCGTTGGCTTCAGCCGGGAAGAACTTGATGACCTCGCAGCCCATGTTCATGGCCTGCTGCATCTCACCGGCGGTGGCGGTGCCGGGCATCATGATGCCGCCCTTGTCGATGACGTGCTGGCAAACGGCCGGGTCAAAACCAGGGGCAACGATAAAGGAAGCGCCCGCGGCCATGGCGCGGTCAGCCTGGTCGATGGTCAGGACGGTGCCTGCGCCCAGCAGCATGTCGGGCAGTTCTTCGTGGATCTTTTTGATGCACTCTTCGGCACAAGCGGTGCGGAAGGTGACCTCGGCGGCGGGCAGGCCGCCGGCCATCAGCGCCTTGCACAGGGGCAGGGCCTCGTCCACGCTGTTGAAGGCAATGACCGGAATAATGCCGATCTCGTACACACGCTGTACAACAGGATTCATAGCAATTCTCCTTCACTTTCGTGCGTTGCGCCGCCGGTGGGCCCGGCGTGTACCTGCGCACTGATTTACTTTAATTATATCCGGCAGGGCGCTTTGCGTCAATCGGGCAAAATATACAGCGATCAGCGCGCATTTTTTGTGGTAAACGCTGAGGATTCCGCGATTCGGCATACCCCTTGCAAAAATCTGCAATCCTTGTTATAATCGTTCCGTAATGCGGAACGGTGGACCGCCCGGTGCGGAAATTGCCGAAATATGAATAAATTGTTAAATTTTGAAAAGAGGTGGCTCTATGGCGGATAAAGGCGGTGTACAGAGCGTGGAGCGCATTTTTGCGCTGATCGAGCGGCTGGCGGCACACCCGGCAGGGGCCAGCCTGCAGCGGCTGGCCCAGGAAACGGAACTGGCCAAAAGCACGGTGCACCGGTTGCTGGCCAGCCTGGTGGCGCTGGGGTATGCCATGCAGGACGGGGAGACCGGCCGCTACCGCCTGACGCTGAAAATGTTCGAGTTGTCCAGCGGC
Organism: Candidatus Gemmiger excrementavium; assembly: GCA_019116485.1. Classification (GTDB taxonomy): domain Bacteria; phylum Bacillota; class Clostridia; order Oscillospirales; family Ruminococcaceae; genus Gemmiger; species Gemmiger excrementavium. The sequence continues at coordinate 7,241 of DXBO01000090.1, read as the reverse complement.
ATCGTCAACAGTATGGACATCATGGGGGTGGCCAAAGCCCATCTGGAGCGGCTGGCCCAGCGAACTGGCGAGGCGGTGCATCTGGTCATCCGGGACGGGCAGGATATTGTCTACATCTATAAGACCGAAAACGGTCCCATGCGGATGTCCAGCCGGGTGGGCCTGCGCAGCCCGCTGTACTGCACCGGTGTGGGCAAGGCCATCCTGGCCACGCTGCCCCCGGAGAAGGTAGCGGATATCTGGGCCCGCAGTCATCCCCAGAAACTGACAGACCGCACCGTTACCGACCTGGCCCAGCTGCAGGCTCAACTGGAGGGGGTGCGGGTCAACGGCTATGCCGTGGACGATGAGGAGAACGAACTGGGGGTGCGCTGTGTGGCGGTGGCCATTCCCGGCGCAGACGGACGGGCCGACACGGCCTTTTCCATCAGCGGGCTGACGCCCTATATGACGCCGGAAAGGCTGCGGCGTATTGCCGCCATGGCGCTGGACGCCCGCACCGATATTCTGGCGGACCTGGGGCTGCTCAGGCAGAACTGAAAAAGGCTTCCCCGGCGGGGGAAGCCTTTTGCCGTTACAGAGGATAAAAATTGCTCAGGATGGAGAGCATGGTGTCCAGGCTGCGCTCGTTGAATTCCAGGATCAGGATGTCGCAGCCGGGCTGATCTGCCAGTGCGGGGTCAAAGGTGTCGATGTGTTCCCGCCAGCAGCCGGCGAACCGGGCCTCCAGATAGGGCATGTAGTATTCGCTGAAGGAGTCCCCGATCACCCGCACCACCCGGTCATCTTTTTCAAACAACTGGTCATAGCCGGGCACCTCGTAGCTGGTCTCAGGGGGCAGTACGGCGTACAGGGCCGCCACGTTGGCCATATCGCCAGTGGTGGTGCCGCTGGCCGCTACGGGGTATTGGCTGGGGGCCAGGGTCTCCATGCCCAGCGCCTCCAGAATGCCGTCCAGTCCCACCAGGGCGCCGTAGGCGTTCCAGTGGGTATCAGTCTTATAATACAGGGGCTGGCCGGGGTTCTGCAGGGCCAGGCTGCGCAGGGTATTGTACCGCCATATCACCGGCACCGTGGTGTGGCGCTGCAGGTAGTCCGCCATCCGGTCAGTGCGGTTCTGCTCATTGACGATGGGATAACCCTCCGGCATGTATTCCCGGTAGATGCGGTCCTTGCCGGGGGTCAGGTCCAGCACCAGGGTGCATCCGTTTTCGGCCAGGTCGTCGCTCAAAATCTGCAGTGCGGCGCTGGCGTGAGCCAGGGTCTCGGCGCTGTCGTTGATTTCCTCCAGCCCCTGGTAGTTGGCCACCGGCTGGGCGGCAGTGGGGCCGTCCTTGTAGAACAGCCATCCGTCCTTGCCGGGCAGTACCTGGTCGCTCTGGCTGGTGCCGAACAGTTTGTAGTCCAGCCCGGCGTTGAGCAGTACGAACTGGTAGCGGAAGGGGGAATTATCTACAAAAAAATTGTCCAGATTCTTGCTCAGTTCCCGCAGGGGACTCTGCAGTACCTGGGGCAGACCGGTCATCAGGCGGTTTTCGTGGCTGTCCATGGACAACTGCTTGGAAAAGATGTTGAACACCGCAAAGGAAAGGCCCAGCACCGCGCAGAACACGCCGATCAGAAGATATTGGCAGACTTTTTTCACGGGGGCACCTCCTTAAAACTGGAAATAGATAAAGGCACTGTAGGTTCCGGCGGTGACGCGCATCAGGCCCAGAAACAGCAGCACCAGAAGCCCGGCGGTCATTGCAGGGCCAGGGGTGGTGCGGTCATACAGCGCTCGCTTCAGCCGGGGCAGGGCGGCCTGCAGGGGGCCGCACAGCAGCACGGCGGCCAACAGGATCAGCAGCAGCTTGGTGTCGGCAAAGGCGGCCAGCGTATAGCCGGGGGCGCCCTGCTGCCAGGTAAAGATGCCGTGCAGTGCTGCCAGACCCTGGTCCAGCCCCGGTGCGCCGAAGATAATCAGCGTCAGCCACAGGGCCGCCACCGTGTACAGGTGGCGCAAGGCGGCGGGGGCTTTCTCCAGCAGGCTGCGCAGACCCAGCCGCTCCAGACAGAGCAGCGCCCCGTGCAGCAGGCCGAACACCACATACTGCCACGCTGCGCCGTGCCACAGGCCGGTGAGGGCAAAAACAATAAGCAGGTTCAGGCAGGTGCGGGCGGTGCCACAGCGGCTGCCGCCCAGGGGGATGTACAGGTAATCCCGGAACCAGCTGGACAGCGAGATGTGCCACCGACGCCAGTATTCCCCCACACTCTGGGCCAGATAGGGATAGTTGAAGTTTTCCGGCAGTTCCAGGCCGAAGAAGGTGCCGATGCCGATGGCCATGTCGCTGTAGCCGGAAAAATCAAAGTAGAGCTGCATCATGTAGGCTGTGTACCCCAGCACCAGAATGGGGGCGGGCAGTGTGTCAGCGGGCACCGAGGTCACCCGCTGGCAGATCAGCGCCAGCTGATCCGCGATGACCGCTTTTTTGGCCAGACCGAAAACAAACCGTTTGATGCCGTAGCAGAAACGGTCCGCCGTCAGGCGGCGGGCCTGGCTGCGGGCGTCCAGCTGAGGCTCCTGCTGGGCATACCGCACGATAGGCCCCGAAGGACCATGGCCGAAAAAGGCCAGAAACACAAAGAAACGCAGGGGGTTGCGGGCCGGCTGCACCCGCCCGGCGGCCACGTCGGCACAGTAACTGATGGCCGTGAACACGTAAAAGCTGATGCCCAGCGGCAGGGCGGGGGAGAGGACCGGCAGCAGACCGGGTACCAGGGCGTTGACGGTCTGGGCGGCGAACCCTGCGTATTTAAAGAGGCCCAGTACCCCCAGATTGGCCGCTACCAACAGTGCCAGCAACAGCTTTTTGTGGGGGACACGGGCCAGTGCCAGCCCGCCCAGCCAGGTCAGGGCAGCCAGGCCCACCAGCAAGGCCGCGCCCCGCAGACCGGACCAGGCAAAAAACAGCAGGCTGAACCCGCAAAGTACCGCGTTGCGCAGTACTTTGGGCAGCAGATAGTAGACTGCCATTGCCAGGGGCAGAAAAACAAACAGGAATTGCACTGAGGAAAAGGCCATATCGTTGCTCCCGTTCTGTCACAAAAATTTTACATCTTTTCTATTATACGGCCTTCGGGGCGTTTCGGCAAGGTTCGCACCGGTGGTTTGGGGGATTTTTTTCGAAATCCGCTCTGCAACTGCCCGGAAAGGCTGCCGCGGCCCCCGGCACTGCGGGCGGCCCCCCCGGCAGCCATAGACAAAAGGCGTCAAAGAGACTATAATAAAATATATATTGTATGGGAAAGGGGCCAGCCATGGAAAACCTCATCTTCGGCGCATTTGCGGCGTTGGACGGCTACCGGGAGGGGGATGCCGCCAATCTGGGCCGGGCCGTGTATGACCGGTGCACGGTGGTGGCCCTGTGCAGTGCCAAAGCCCACAACCCCGGCTGCACTGTGGCGCTGGTCACCAATGCGCCGCCGCCGGAACCTTTTGCGGGGCTGCTGCAAAAGGCGGGGGTGGAAATCTGGGACTGTCCCTTTGACAGTTACCGTGTCCCTGCCGATACCAACTGGGCACTGGCTTACTACAAACTCTGCGCCATGGACTGGGTGCTGACCCACCGGGACTTTGCCAGGGCCGCTATGATCGACCTGGACACCTTTACCCAGTATCCGCTGGATGATCTCTGGCGGGAAGCCGACGAGGCCGTGCTGCTCTATCAGGTGCCCCACGCGGCCGGGCAGGGGATGGCGGCGGCAATCTCGGCCATTTACAGCAGCCTGACGCCGGAGCAGCCGCCCCGGGTACTGACCCATTTCGGCGGTGAACTGGTGGCAGGCAGCAAGGTCCGTCTGCAGCATTTCATGGCGTTGTGCCGTGCCTATTTTGCCGAACTGCAGGCCGCCGGCATCACCCCCAAGGAAGGCGACGAGGCCGTTTGGTGCGGCGCTGCCTACCGCAGCCTGTTGGCCGGGCAGCCGGTGCGGGCGGCCAATGCCTACATTTTCCGCTACTGGCTGGGCGGGCGATTCTATTTTGTGTGTACCAACTATGCGCTGGACCCGGTGTGCATTCTGCACCTGCCCGGCGCCGCCAAGGACCGGCAGCTGAAACTGCTCTACCGTGCCTACGCCAAAAAGGGGCAGTTCCCGGCGGCGGCCAAAGTACACCGCTTGTGCTGCCTGCCCCCGGCCCACCCGCCGCTGCTGCCCACCCTGTGGGTGCGGCTTCTGGCAAAACTGCCTTTGTAACGGAAGGAAGCACTTATGGCAAAGAATAAGACAAGCGACCTGACCCAGCGGCTGGAGACCGTCATCAAGACACTGATCCCTCAACGGGGCCAGAACGCCGAGGAACTGGGTCCCATGATGCGCGCCATCAAGGCGGTACACAGCGCCACCAGCAGCACCTCCACCACGCCGGAGGACCTGGAGCGCCAGCGGGCCGGGCAGGAACTGTTCGGGCGGCTGGTGGCACCGTCCCAGGGCATCCGCAGCGACGCCCTGACCATCGGAGCCGTTCCGGCGGAATGGGTCAGCCTGGAACATGGCCATGACCGCCGCCACGCCGTGCTGTACTGCCATGGGGGCGGCTACACCTGCGGTCAGCTGGGCTATGCCCGCATCCTGGCCAGTAAACTGGCACTGTGTACCGGGTTCGATGTGCTCTCCTTTGAGTACCGTCTGGCCCCGGAACACCCGTACCCCGCCGCCGTACAGGATGCCCTGGCCGTGTGGGACTATCTGATGTATATGGGCTACGGCGCCCGGGATGTTGTGGTGGCGGGGGATTCCGCCGGCGGCAACCTGGCGCTGGAACTCTGCCTGAAACTCAAAGAGCAGGGCAGGGCTCAGCCCCGGGGCCTGCTGCTGTTCAGCCCCTGGACCGATATGACGGCGGGGGGCAAGAGCTACCGCACCTGCCGGGACCTGGACCCCATGCTGACCCTGGAATATGTGCAGGCAGTGCGGGCCGCCTACGCCGGGCCGGAGGCAGATTTTGCCGACCCCTGCTACAGCCCGCTGTTTGCCGACCTGCGGGGCTTGCCGCCCACACTGATTCAGGTGGGCACCAATGAGATTTTACTGGATGACAGCGAGCGTCTGGCTGAGGCCATGCACAAGGCCGGCGGTTATGCCCTGCTGGAAGTCTATGAAGAATGCTGGCATGTGTTCCAGCAGATGCCCATCCGCCGGGCCGAGCAGGCCATGGAGTCGGTAGGGCGGTTTGTCCAGCGGCTGTTGTGAGCCGTATTCCCCGGCATTGCCGGGTATCAACAAGAGGGGTTTCTGCCTATGTCGCATTCGTGGTACAAAGTGGATAACGTGGCCAAAGTGTTTTTGGCCACCGCCACCCGGCGGGATCCGCGGGTCTTTCGGGTCAGCTGCACGCTGACCGAGCCGGTGGATGCCGATACGCTCAACGAGGCCCTGCAGCGCACCGCGCTGGAGTGGCCGCAGTTCCAGGTCACACTGCACCGGGGACTGTTCTGGCATTATTTCGAGGCTACCGACCAGCTGCCCACCGCCCGGCAGGAGGACAAAGCCCCCTGTGCGCCGCTGTATGTCCGGGAACGGCGCAACCGGCTGATCTACCGGGTCAGCTATTTTGGCGCCCGCATCAATCTGGAGATGTTCCACGCCCTGACTGACGGCAACGGAGGATTCCTTTTCCTCAAATCCATCGTGCAGAATTATCTGGCCCTGCGTCATCCCGGTACACTGGAACACCTGCCCACTCCCAACAGTGCATCGGCCGGTGCCCTGGAGCAGGACAGCTTCAAAAAATTCTACGGGGGCGCCAAAGGGGTGCTGCCCGAACACCTGCCCCGGTCTTACCGGCTGCATGGCGGGCGGCTGCCCTATGACCAGCTGCAGTACTTTGAGGGGCATCTCAGTGTACGGCAGGTACTGGAAAAGTCCCGGGAACTGGGGGTTTCCGTGACCAGTTACCTGGGGGCGTCGTTGATGCTGGCCATTTATGATGAGATGGCCAGTATGGACCGGGCCAAGCCCATCTCCATCAGTATCCCGGTGAACCTGCGCAACTATTACCCCAGCGAGACCGCGCGCAATTTCTTCAATTCTGTGTATGTCACCCATACCCCCGCGCCCGGCGATACCTTGCAGACGCTGGCGCCGGTGTTCGACGAGAAACTCAAGGACGCTCTGCGCCCCGAAAAGGTCAAGGCACAGATGGACCAGTACGAAAAGTTGGAACATGTACCGGGCATCCGGCCGGTGCCGCTGGTCATCAAAAACTGGACGGTGCGCTTTTTCAGCTGGATGGAGCGGGGCCATGTGACGGTGGTGCTGTCCAATCTGGGACGGATCGCGGTGCCGGAGGCCCTGGAACCTTACATCCGCGGGTTCTCGGCGTTCTCTACCAGTGAGGGCATGTTTACCTGCGTCTGCTCTTACGGGGATGACCTGGTGCTGGGCACGGCGTCGGCTTTGCGCAGCACCAACGTGCTGCGGCAATTCTACAGCGGTCTGGCCAAGAACGGTCTGCAGGTAACGCTGTACGCTACGGAGGTGCAGAAGTGAAAAACTGTCCCCATTGCCATATCCAGGTAGGCGGCACGGCGGCCTACTGCCCGCTGTGCCAGAACCGCCTTACCGGCACCGATGATGCGCCCTGGTGGCCGGTCATTACCTCGCCGCAGCGGCGGGCCGCCCTGGTGTTCAAAATCGTGAGCTTTCTGGCCTTGGCCGGCAACGTGGTGGCCGCGGCTTTCGACTTTCTTCTCATCGAGGAACCCCACACCCATTGGAGCCTGCTGATGCTGGGCTGGGTGCTGGCCGGGCTTCTGGTACTGCATATGCTGCTGCGCCGCCGGTACAACGGCCCGCGGCTGGCGTTTCAGCTGCTGCTCATTGTGTCCGCCATGATTATCTTTACCGATTGGTTCAACGGCTATACCGGCTACAGCCTGGACCTGGTGGTGCCTGTTCTATGCAGCATCACACTGGTGTGCAACTTTATCTTCGCGTTCCTGCGCACCCGCTTTACCGAGAATGGGCTGGTTTATATGCTGCTCAACATTGGTGTGGGCATTCTGCCCTATCTGTTGCTGGTGTTCCGGGTGGGCACCGGCAGCATCGACGGTCACAGCATCCCCTGGGTCATCTGCCTGATCATCAGCGCCATTACCTTCCTGGGGCTGGTCATTTTCCAGGGCCGGGCCCTGCGCAGTGAAATCGAAAAACGTTTGCATATGTAAGACGAAAGCGAAAACTCCCGTTCAGAC
>DXBO01000089.1 GCA_019116485.1 Candidatus Gemmiger excrementavium | reverse complement strand
GGGGCATCCGCCGCGCCGCCCGGGTTTGATTTATAAGGGTGGGAATATTTTGGCATACGTTGTGTTCTCCCAAACAAATTTGCCGCGCACGGGCCTCCTCAGCCCGCGGGCGGGGCGTTTTGCGCCATCAGCGCGGCGGCACAGCGCACACCGTCCACCGCCGCGGTCATGATGCCGCCCGCGTATCCGGCGCCCTCGCCGCAGGGATACAACCCCGCCAGCGCCGTGCACTGCAGCGTTTCCCGGTCCCGCAGCAACCGCACCGGGCTGCTGGTGCGGGTCTCCAGCCCGGTAAGCACCCCGTCAGGGGCACGGTAAGCGGCCAGCTTGCGGCCAAAGGCCGTCAGCCCCTGGCGCAGTGCGCCGCTCAGTTCGCCGGGCAGCAAGGCCCCCAGGTCACAGGGGGTCACCCCCCGGGGATAGCTGGGCTGCACAGTGCCCAGGTCCAGGCGTCCCTGCCCGGCCAGAAAGCTGCCCACCGTCTCGGCAGGGGCCAGATAGCCGCCGCCCCCTGCCCGGTAGGCGGCCTGTTCCAGCCGCTGCTGGAAAGCCACCGCTTTGGCCGGATCATTGTCAAAATCCTTGCCATCCACACTGACCACCACCGCCGCGTTGGCGTTGGGGCCGCTGCGTGCGTGCAGGCTCATGCCGTTGGTCACCACGCCCCCTGCCTCACTGGCAGCGGCGCAGACGGTGCCGCCGGGGCACATACAGAACGTATAGACACACCGCCCGCCGTCCACATGCTGGCTGAGCTGGTATTCCCCGGGGGGCAGTGCAGGATGGCCCGCCGCCTCGTGGTAAAGGCTTTTGTCGATCTCCGTTTGCAGGTGTTCGGCGCGGAACCCTACCGAAAAGGGCTTGCATTCCAGCGGCAGCCCGGTCCTATGCAGCATGGCAAAAGTATCCCGGGCGCTGTGCCCCACCGCCAGGATGACCTGCTCACAGGGGATGGCCTCGGCTGTAGTCTCAATGCCGGTGAGTATGCCGTCCCGGCTGAGCAGCCCGGTGAGCGCCGTGTCAAAACGGACCTCCCCGCCCAGGGATTCGATCTCCCCCCGGATGCTGCGTATGATGCCCCGCAGCAGGTCGGTGCCCACATGGGGTTTCTGCCGCCAGGCAATGTCCTGCGGTGCACCGTGATCCAGAAACGCCCGGGTCACAAAGGCACACAACGGGTCCCCCACCCGGGTCGTCAGCTTACCGTCTGAAAAAGTCCCTGCGCCGCCTTCCCCGAACTGAATGTTGGCGTTTTCGTCAAGAATTCCCTCCCGCTCAAAGCGCTCCACCGCCCGGACACGGCGGTCCAGGTCGGGGCCACGTTCCAACACCAGCGGGCGGTAGCCGGACCGGGCCAGCAGCAGCGCCGCGAAGAGCCCTGCCGGACCCAGCCCCACTACCACCGGACGGTGGACCAGCGGGACCTGACCGGTGGGAAAGGCAAACTGCGGGGCACGGGTGAAACAGACGCAGGGCGAGGCCCCGGCCAAAGCCGATTCCTCACCCTCGTCGTTGAGCGTGACTGCCATGGTGTACACCAGCACAGGCTTGCCGTGCCGGGCGTCCACCGAAAGTTTTGCCACTCCGCACGCCGCCTTGTGGGGCGGCAGGTGCAGCGTGCGCAGCGCCCGGGCGGCGGCCTCGGCGTCAGGGTCGGGGCAAGCCAGCGGCAGGCGGATATTGCGTACCAAAAGCATAGATGGGTTTCCTTTGGGGATTATTTTGCAACGACCTCACACTGCACGGTATAACTGCCCGTGGCAAAAATGCGGGTCGAGGAAGGGATCTGGATGGTAACGGGGACACTCTGCTGCCCCACGGTCAGGTTGACACTCTGGCAGTCGATCTGCGCCACCACACTGTCGGCGGAAAGCTGCTCGATCTCATCCGCCGGGCCGTACAGCGTCACGCCGTTGACAACACTGGACAAAATCTCCAGTTCATAGTTACTGGGCACGTTGATGGGCTTGATGTTGGAGATGTTGAGCTTGGTGGACGCCATATCGCTGGTGTCAAAGCTTAGAGTCACGCTGGTGACGCCGTCCAGGGATACGATACCCGCGGGCAGTTCCACCAGGCGCTGGTAGTCCCGGCCAGGTTCAAATTCCTGGGCCAGGTCGAAGTCTGTCACAGTCAGTTTTTCCAGTGTGCTGACGGTGCGGGCCGGACCGGCCACCCGCATGGTGTCCTGGCTCAGCGTATAATGCAGGCTGCCGATATCGAAGGTGCTGGGCGTACCGATAAAGTCCACCTCCAGCGGCAGTTCCCGCACCTGGTAGATGGTCAGCGTTACATTGGCGGTATCGCTTTCCATTGTGGTGTACTGGGGAGTATAGACGATGCCGTTCTCGTCCCGCAGTTCCAGGGCGGCCGGCACCGTGGTGGTGTCGGACAGTTTCTTGTCGCTGGACACCGTAGCCACTACCGATGTGATGCGCTCCAGTTCACTGGTGGGGCCCCGCAGCGTAACTTCGGCGGGGACGGCGGCGGTCTTGTTCAGAATGTAGCCGCTGGCCACTTCCACACCGGAAGCATCCACCGTAATGGGCAGCACCTTTTCGCTGACCTCGTCAAACACCACGTCGATGGTCTTGGGTGTTTCCACCGTACACTCGATATCACCCGGGAAATCGGTGGTGTTGGCCAGCCGGGCCTGCAGACGCAACGATACCTTGCCGGCACCGCTGACGCCGGAATAGCTTGGATAGACCATAATGTCGGAGTTTTCGATGTTGCCGATGATGGTGGTATTGCCGGCCACCTTGACCGTGACGGTGTCGGTTTCCGGCTTTTCCACAATATCCAGTCCCTGGGAGGTATAGGTAGACGCGGAATAAGCATAATTGATGGGGACATCATACACAAATCGGACACCCTGGGGGTCAATGAATACAGTGACCACCGCCCAGGCGATGAAGCCGCACAGCAGCGCCAGCAACAGCGAAAACGCCGGATGGTTCCACAGCGGTGTGCGGCCCTGGGGCGCCGGACTACTTGGTTTTTGCATGGGCATGGGTGCCTCCTTTGCGCAGCAGCTTTTTCAGCGGCGGGACGCCGGCATCAGCCGTTTCCTCGGGTGGGACGATCTCCTCCTGCAGCAGGTTGAACAGGTTCTGACGGTCCAGGCGACGGATCAGCACACCGTTTTTCGCCATAGAAATAATGCCGGTTTCTTCACTGACGATGACGACGATGGCGTCGGAATTCTCACTCATCCCCAGACCCGCCCGATGACGGGTGCCCATATCCTTGCCCATTTCCAGGTTGTTGGACAAAGGCAGCACGCAGCCAGCCGCCACGATCACACCATCCCGGATCACCACCGCGCCGTCGTGCAGCGGGGTGCCCTCATAAAAGATGGTGCCCAGCATTTCCGGGATCACATCGGCGTGCATCGGTGTTCCGGTACGGATAATTTCTTCCAGGTTGTTGTTTCGCTCCAGAACCATCAGGGCACCGGTGCGGGTGTCGGACAGCTGCTCTGCCGCGTCGCAGATAGCCACCACGGCGCTCTGCCACACGGTGCGCAGCGAAGGGTCTGCCCGGCGGTTGCCGAACAAACGCCCGGCCCACGCTGTGGTCTGCCCCATACGCTCCAGCGTACGGCGCAGTTCTGGCTGAAAAATGACCACCGCAGCGGTAAAGCCTATGGTCAGAACGTTGTTGAGCACCCAGGTGACGGTGCGCAGATTGAGCAGATAGGCCAGGCCGTAGAACACGATGATGAGCAGAATGCCCTTGACCAGCTGCCCGGCGCGGGATTTGCGGGCGAATTGGATCAGCTGATAAAAAGCGAAGGAAATGATCAGGATGTCCAGCGTGTCGGACACAGGATCAAACGCCCGCAGTGTGCTTACAATGGCGGAAATCGTCTGGTTTGGCAGCATGGCCCGGCGGCCCTCCTTCCCTGCACAGGTAAAAAATTCAGTCGGATTGTTTCTCGATCAGTGCCACGGCGTGGGCGGCAATGCCTTTTTTCTCGCCGGTAAAGCCCAGGTGTTCCTCGGTGGTGGCTTTGACGCTCACTGCCTCTGCCGATAGACCGAATGCTTCAGCAATGTTCCGGCGCATGGCGGGAATGTGGGGTGCCAGTTTGGGGGCCTGGCACAGGATTGTGGCGTCGATATTGCCCACCACATACCCGTGTTCCCGCAGCAGCTTGTCCACCGCCCGGGTCAGCGCCAGGGAATCCGCTCCCTTGTAGGCGGGGTCGCTGTCCGGGAAATGCTGACCAATATCCCCCATAGCCGCCGCGCCCAGCACCGCGTCCATGACCGCATGCAGCAGCACGTCGGCGTCGGAATGGCCCAGCAAGCCGGTTTCGTGGGGAATCTCCACCCCGCCCAGGATCAGTTTGCGCCCTTCCACCAGGCGATGTACATCATAACCGTGACCAATGCGCATGGTTTTCTCCTTTTCCAGGTCTTCCCTGGTGGTGATTTTGTAGTTGGCGTAATCGCCCCGGGTCAGGGCCACCGCCATGCCGGCCAGTTCAAACAAACTGCAGTCGTCGGTGACCAGACGGGCCTGTTCCCCCTGCACAGTCTGCAATGCCTGTTCATACAGCGCACGCCGGAAACACTGGGGCGTCTGCACGGCATACAGGGTGGCACGGTCCGGCGTGTGTTCCACCAGGCCGTCCCGGGCCACCTTGATGGTATCTTTGACCGGCACGGCGGGGGCGGCGGCACCGGTGCGGGCCGCCGCCTGCAGTGCCTCCGTAATCAGTTCCCCACTCACAAAGGGGCGCGCCGCATCATGGATAGCTACCAGTTCCCCCGTAGCCGCCGCCAGGCCATTGCGCACGCTGTCGGCCCGGGTCTCTCCCCCGGACACCACCGCACAGGGTTTGGTGCAGACCGCCGCGATGGCCTCACAGGCAGCGCGGTTGGCCCCCGCCACCAGCACCAGCTGGGTCACAGCCGGGTGGGCTGCAAAAGCGGCACAGCTGTGTTCCAGCACGGTATGGCCGTCCGGCAGGCGGTAGCTGAGTTTGTCGAAACCCATACGGCGGGAGGCACCCGCCGCCACAAGAATGGCGGTAACGTTGGGTAAATTCGTTTGCGGCATAGGGTCCACTTCCCCCTTTTTGGTTTACATATGGTTTTATTATACAGGTTCCCCGGGAAAAAATCCACTAAATTCCACAGGATTTTTTGTGCAGAGCGAAAAAAGTTGCCGCCCGGCTTGCAAAAGCCGGACGGCAATATACAGTGGTTCCAGAAGATTGCCTGCCGAAACGTGTCATGCACGGCGCTTCTTATCCAGTCGGATTTTGTCGGCGATCATGGCAATGAACTCGCTGTTGGTGGGCTTACCCCGCAGATTGTGAATGGTGTAACCGAAATAACTGTTCAGCGTGTCCACATCGCCCCGGTCCCAGGCCACCTCAATGGCGTGGCGGATGGCCCGTTCCACCCGGCTGGCCGTGGTACCATTGCGTTTGGCGATCTCGGGATAAAGCCGCTTGGTGACCGCGTTGATGTAGCCGTGGTCTTCGGTGGTGAGCAGGATCGCATCGCGCAGGAATTGATACCCTTTGATGTGGGCCGGTACACCGATCTGGTGCAGAATCTCGGTGACGGTCATTTCGTCGGAGTCCTGGGAGCCGCCCTGAGGACGGTTCCCGCCGCCAGCCGCCTTAAGTACCCGGCTGACCAGTACGCTTTCATCAAAGGGTTTGACAAAAAAGAAGGAAAAGCCGTTGTCCAGCAGGTCTTGCTCCACCTCTTCGCTCTGGAAAGCGCCGGTCACGAAAAAGGTCGTGCGCGTACCGCTGGTGTTCTGGGACTCGTACCGCTGTTTGACCGTAATCGCGTCGAGGTCGGGCATAAAGGCATCCAACAGCACCGCCTGGGGGTGTACGCTGAGCAGCGTTTCCAGTGCTTTGGCACCGTTCTTCTCGCACACCGTAACGGCCACGCCCTTCTCCTCCAGCGCCTGACGGCACAGTGCCGAGACCTGCGCACCGGTATCGGTCATCACGAACTTGATCTTTTCCATCGACGTATTCCTCCAGACTGTTCTCGGGGCAGGCCGTTGTGTGTGGCAACAGGCGCGCGCCGCCCCGTCGGTTTTCGTTTACGATGGAAATATTACCATATTTTTCCATTCATCGCAAGGGGCTTTTCCAGTTTTTTTGTCCCTTTGGGCAATTTTCTTTCGCCCGCATTCGACAAGTACAGAAATATTTTCGCGCTTTTGTGCTGTTTTTAAGTTGTTTTCGGCATATAGTGCGATTTTGACCGCCGCTTATATAAGGCAGTTTCTTCCAGTTTTACCATATTGCAGTTCTTTCCGTCAGGGTGCGATAGCATCCGCCTTTTCCAGCATGGTGGAAGCAAAGATTCCATATCCCCGGCTGGGGTCATTGACCAGCACATGGGTCACCGCCCCCACCAGACAGCCATTTTGCAGGATGGGGCTGCCGCTCATGCCTTGCACAATCCCTCCGGTAGCCGCCAGCAGTTCCGGGTCGGTGACGCGCAGCAGCAAGTTTCGGTTGGGGTCGCTGCTGGTCATGTCCACCCGCTCAATACGCACGGTATACCGCCGGGGCGTGCTGCCGCTGATGGTGACCAGGATTTCCGCCTCGCCTGGTTCGATCTGTTGGGGCCAGGCCAGCGGAAGGCTCTCCCCTTCCATTGGGCCGGTGTAGCATCCGTAAACGCCAGTGGTGTCATTGGCAAGCACTGTACCGGCTGCCGCGGCGGAAAATTCCCCCCGCAGTTCCCCGGGGCTGCCCGCCGCACCGCTTACACAGCCGGTGATGGTCACCGGCACGATCTCACCGGACAACAGCGCGATGTCGGTGCCGGTGTCGGTATCGCTGATGGCGTGGCCCAGCCCGGCAAAAGTGCCGTTGGCCGGGTCCAGAAAGGTCATGGTGCCAATGCCGGCGCTGGAATCCCGTACCCATAGCCCGGCCCGGTAGGCCCCGGTGGTACTGTCGGTCATCGGCGTAAGGGTGGTGGTATATTCCCTGCCATCCCGCCGGTATACAATGCTCAGTGCGCTTCCCCCTGCCGCCGTGATGGCCGCACTCAACTCTTCATTGCTGCGCACGGCCCGCCCCCCGGCAGATACGATCAGGTCTCCCAGGCGCAGGCCCGCCTCTTTGGCGGGGTTCTCGGTGCCCAGGTCGGTATACTGGTCCGAGAACGCCACCACCAGGGCCCCGTCCGAAAACATTTTCACCCCGAAAGGCGTACCGCACGCCTGTACGCTGCGGGTCTCCCTCTCCACCGTGCGTACTGTTTTGAGAGGGATCACCCCCAGCAATGCCAGCGTGACATTGCGGCTTTTGTCCCCGCTGGCGTTGCCGGCCCGGGCCACCGTGCCGCTGGTTCTGACCGCCGATACCCAGGGCATGGAGGCAATGCGCAGGGATGCCTCCCCTGCCGGGGTGTAAAAGGTATCCGGCAAGGCGGCCGCCGTCCCCCACAATACAACGCCCGCCAGCAGACTAACGCAGCCCATACCAGCCAGCAGGCGGCACAAAATTCGATGTTTGGGCATAAAAATCCCCTCCTGCGCGTTAGCATATGCAGGAGGGGGGCAAATTATTGCGATGGTTCCGACAAAATCCGGCGTACACGGCTCATTGGGCTGCACGGCCCGCGCGGTCACCCTGGGGGCGCAGTTTGCGGCAATACTGGGTGCAGAGCTTGTCGGTACATTCCGCACATTGCAGCGCCGCATTGGAGTGGTCCCAGAAACGTTCAGGGTACATCATGACGCACAATTCCCAGACCAGCCAGGCGGCCACCGAAAGCACCACCAGCGACACGGCGTAAAAACCACCCATAAACAATAATGGTGAGAACATCATCAGATGGTCCCAGTTGAAGATGCGGCAGGTAGTACAGCAACGGTTTTTCATGATAAGCCGGAAGGGGCACCAGATCAGCACACAGATCAGGTCGCACACATAAAAAAACACCGAGACCATAAACAGTGTGATTTTATCAATGATGCCGAAGCCGTACAAAAAACCGATTCCCGCCACCACCGCACACCAGAGCAGAAAAACCTTGTAGGCGGCCTTGGTGGTGGATACGATGTAGGTTTTCAAGGCATCATAGTTGATTTTTTCCCGCATAGGCCGAAAGCGGCTGGCAAAAAGTTTTTGGGAACCGAGCGGCAGCTTGTTCCTGACCGGCACAATCTGGACAAACATGTCCACCGCCCAGATGACCCACAGCAGGTGCAGCGGTGAAAGCGTCTGGAAAAAG
>DXBO01000088.1 GCA_019116485.1 Candidatus Gemmiger excrementavium | reverse complement strand
ATCTTCTCGGCAGATTCTGAAAGTTTCATTTTGGGGGTGTAGCTGCCGTCTTCCTCCCTGACGGCAGCCAGCTTGTAGACGCCGCCGAACACCGGGTCGGATTTGGCGGTAATCATATTCTCGCCAATACCGAAACTGTCCACCCGGGCCCCCTGAAGGATTAGGTCGCGGACAATGTACTCGTCCAGGCTGTTGGACGCACAGATGGTACAGTCGGGGTAACCTGCCGCATCCAGCATCTTCCGTGCCTTTTTGGACAGGTACGCAATATCCCCCGAGTCAATGCGGATGCCCTTGGGGCGCTTGCCCATGGGCTTGAGTACCTCGTCGAATACCTTGATGGCATCGGGCACGCCATGGCGCAGCACATTGTAGGTGTCCACCAGCAGCACACAGGCGTCGGGGTACATCTCGGCATATTTCTTGAAGGCGTCATATTCGGTAGGAAACATCTGCACCCAGCTGTGGGCCATGGTGCCGGAAGCCGGGATACCGAAATCCCGGGCCGCCATTACGCAGGAGGTGGAACCGCAGCCCCCGATGTAGGCCGCCCGGGCGCCGAAGTACGCGGCGTCATACCCCTGGGCACGGCGGGCACCAAACTCCATAACGGGGCGGCCGGCGGCAGAGCGCACGATGCGGTTGGCCTTGGTGGCGATGAGGCACTGGTGGTTGAAGGTGACCAGCAGCAGCGTTTCCAGCAGTTGGCATTCAATGGCCGGGCCCTCCACCGTGACGATGGGTTCCTGAGGGAAGATGGGGGTCCCCTCTTCAATAGCCCAGATGTTGCAGTGCAGCCGGAAATCCGCCAGGTAGGCCAGGAACTTTTCGTCAAACGTACGGGTGGAGCGCAGATAGGCAATGTCTTCGTCGGTAAATTTCAGGTTGTCCACAGCATCGATGAACTGCTGCAGGCCCGCCATAATGGCGTAGCCGCCGCCGTCCGGCACACGGCGGAAAAACATGTCAAAGACGGCGATCTTGTCCTGGTAGCCCTCGTCCAGATAACCGGCGGACATGGTAAGTTCGTAGAAGTCCGTCATGGTGGTCAGATTGCGCTTTACATCCAGCATGGAAATTCCCTCCCGATACGTTGATTCTGCCTTATTTTTGGTCACTTTCCCGGCTCCACACACCCAGAATGGACAAAACCCATACAAAGGCGTAGACAGCCACCACCGCCATCGTGAGCATGATGACAACTTTGAAATAGGTGCTGGAGAAGAACTCTCCTACCCGGGAAATCGTATACAACATCTGGTTGCGGGCCACGTCGCTGCCCGCGATCAGTTCCACCGTGCCGATGCTCTCCCCTTCGATGGTCAGGGTGACAGTACCCACCACGTCCCCCTGCTTGAGCGGGGCGGTCAGGTGGTCCGGCAGATTAAAGACCTGCTCGGTCAGCGCCGCACCGCCCTCCCGGGGGAGCAGCGTCATCATATCATCCGCCGGGTAGAGCATGACCGTGTCGGTCTGGGTGGAATAGACCACCCGGCTCTCGGTGATAGGCTGGGTAGTGTCCAGCGCGGGAGCCACGGTATAGGTGGCAAACACCCAGTCCATCAGGGTGCCGGTCTCCCGCAGGGCGGGGCGCCCCCCCTCCTCGTCGGTGGCATTGGGCACGTTGAGCAGCACGCTGATGTAACTCTGCCCGTCCTGGCTGTGCCAGCCCGCAAAATTCTGCCATTCGCCCAGGCTGCCGGTCTTGCCGCCCCGGGTGTATTCTTTGTAGTAGCTGGTGTTGCACACCATCTTGTTGGTGTTCTGGATAATATAGGTGCCCGGTGTGGGATAATTGGCGTTGGTGCCCATATCATAGCTGGAGGTTGCCATAACGGTGCTTACTATGTCGTAGGCGGTCAGCGCCCGCAGGATCAGGTAAGCATCCCGGGCGGTGGTGACGTTGCCGGTGTCCAGGCCGCAGGGGTCGGTGAAGGTGGTGCCGGTGCAGCCGATGGCCGCGGCCTCATCGTTCATCATGGCCACAAAGTTGTCGATGCTGCCGCCGCCCATATAGTCGGCCACGATGTAGGCGGCCTCGTTGGCGCTGGGCAGCAACATGGCGTACAGCAGGTTGCGCAGCGTCTGGGTGTCGCCCCGGCGGATGTCCGCCGTGGAGGCATTGGTGGTCTGCTCCCAGATCAGATCATAGATATACCCGGGCGCGGTCAGCGTGATGGTGTCCAGCTGGTCCTGGTAGTTTTCCAGCAGCAGAAGGCAGGTCATCATCTTGGTCAGGCTGGCCGCCTGGTACTGGGTCTCGCTGTCCTTCTGGTAGACCACGAGGTTGGTATCCAAATTGACGACGTAACCCGCCGGGGCGGTCAGTTCCGGGGCGGCGGCGGAAAGCGCACTGCTCTCCCCTTCCGCCGCTACGGGTGCAGCCAGCACCACCACCAGCACCACCGTCCACAGCAGCGCACAGATTTTTTTCATAGGCATGGGGTCCTCTTTCGGGGCAAAGTATGGTTTCTTTTTAGTATAGCAAATCCGGCGGGGAAATAAAAGACCGGCGCAGATTTAATTCATCGCTCCGGCGGTAGCAAACAGTCGTTCCACCTCGTCGGACAACGCCTTGTGAGCCGGGTCGGTCAGGTTGGGGTCGGCGGCCAGCAGGGCCTTGGCTTCCTCCTGGGCGACCCGCAGGGTGCGGGTATCTTGCACCAGGTCGGCTACCCGCAGGGTGGGCAGACCGTGCTGGGCCTGGCCGAAAAAGTCGCCGGGGCCTCGGGTCTCCAGGTCATATTTGGCCACGGCGAAGCCGTCCGCCGTGTGGCAGAGAAAACGCAGCCGCTCTTTCACCGCATCGTTTTCCTTGTCCGAGATCAGGATACAGCAGGAGTCTGCCGCACCGCGCCCCACCCGGCCCCGCAGCTGATGCAGGGCCGACAGGCCGAACCGCTCGGCATTTTCAATAACCATGACGGTGGCGTTGGGCACATCCACCCCTACCTCGATGACGGTGGTGGAGACCAGTACATCCAGTTCTCCCGCCTTGAACCGGGCCATAACCTCGTCTTTTTCCTTGGGTTTCATCTTGCCGTGGAGCAGCCCGATACGCCGCCCCGGCAGCAGCGGGCAGACTGTCTCGGCATAATAGGTCTTGACGGCCTGCATAGCGGCATCCAGTTCGTTCTCCTCGATGGCCGGGCAGACAATGTAGACCTGATGCCCGGCGGCGATCTGCTTTTCCAGAAAGCCGTACATGTCCCGGCGCTTTTTGCCGTTGATGAACCAGGTCCTGATGGGCTTGCGGCCGGGGGGCAGTTCATCCAGCACCGAGATGTCCAGGTCCCCGTACATCAGGAGCCCCAGCGTGCGCGGGATGGGGGTGGCGCTCATAACCAGCAGATGGGGGCTCTGGGCCTTACCGGCCAGCAAGCCCCGCTGACGCACCCCGAAGCGATGCTGTTCGTCCACGATGGCCAGCCCCAGATTTTTGAATACCACCTTGTCGGTGAGTACCGCGTGGGTGCCCACCACCAGCCCGGCCCGCCCATCCTCAATGGCGGACAGGGCGATGCGCTTTTCCGCAGCTTTCATACCGCCTACCAGCAGCGTCACGTTGACCCCAAAGGGTTCCAGCCGGTCCGCCAGGGTGGCGGCGTGCTGCCGGGCCAGAATCTCGGTGGGGGCCAGCATGGCGCTCTGCCAGCCGTTCTGGGCCGCATACCAGATGGCCGCAGCGGCCACCAGGGTCTTGCCGCTGCCCACATCCCCCTGGAGCAACCGGTTCATGGGCGCAGTGCCGCACAGGTCCCGGGCAATCTCCTCGGCAGCGCGGCGCTGGGCCCCGGTGGGGGCATAGGGCAAACTGCGCCAGAAGGGCGTCAGGTCCAGGGCGCGCATAGGGGCACTGGTTTCCCGCCGGCCATGGCTGCGCAGCAGGAAGATGCCGATCTGCAGCAGGTACAGTTCCTCAAAAATCAGCCGACGGCGGGCCGCCGCCAGGTCCGCGCTGTCTTTGGGGGCATGGATGGCCCGCACCGCCTGGGCCTTGGCAGGCATGCGGTAGCGGGTCAGCAGCGCGGGGGGCAATGGGTCCTGCAGTTCCCCTACATAGGCCAGGGCCGCCTGGGCACAGGCCGCCTGCCGGGCGGCGGGCAGCCCCTCAGTGCCGCGGTAGACCGCCACAAAGGGACTGGCGGCCACCTGGGCTTCGGTGCGCACCAGAGGATGCAGCAGCTCCCGGTGGGTCATGCTGCCCCCCACTCGCCCCTGAAAGTAGTAGGTCTGCCCGGCGATCAACTTGTCTGCCGCGTAAGAGGCGTTGAACCAGGACAGTGCCAGCACGCCGCTGTCGTCGGCAGCCAGCACCCGGCTGAGTACCCGCCCTCCTTTGATGCGCCGGGCCGGTTCCTTTTGCAGCACGGTGGCCCTGATGCAGCAGTCCACGTCATAGGGCGCCGAGGCCACGGTATAGGGTTGGGTATAGTCGATATATTTGCGGGGGTAGCAGAGCAGCAGGTCCCGGATGGTGGCAATGCCCAGCTTTTCAAACTTTTTGGCGAAGGCGGGGCCCACGCCTTTGAGATACTGGATGGAACTGTCGATGTTCGCCACGGGGGCCCTCCTTCTCCGGCCGGGAATTGGTTGCAGGCGGAATGCCGGGAACCGCCTCATAAGGGAAAAAGGCGAACTCGGTTTGCCCAAATTCGCCTTTTCACAGATTTCGCTTTCGGTTTACTCCACAGAGATCATGTAGTAGTAGACCGGCTGGCCGCCGCTGATGTGGCTGACCTCAATGTTGCCGCCGCACTTGGCGCGGACCAGTTCAGTGGTATGTTCGGCTTCCTCGTCGCTGACATCGCAGCCGGAAATCACCGTGATGAACTGGGTATCCTTCTTGCGCATGGAGCGCGCCAGACGGTAGGTGACTTTGACGATATCGGTGCCGGTGGCCACGATTTTGCCGTTTTCCAGCGCCATGATCTCGCCCTTGCGGATGGGCTTGCCGTCGAACTCACTGTCCCGGGCTGCATAAGTCACCAGGCCGGTGCTGACCCGGTCCGCCGCCGCCATCATGTTGACGGCGTTCTCGTCGGGTTTGGCTTCGGGATCAAAGTTCAGCATGGCGGTCATGCCCTGGGGCACCGTGCGGGTCGGCAGCACAATGACCTTGCGGTCAGCCAGCTTCTGGGCCTGCTCCGACGCCATGATGATGTTCTTGTTGTTGGGCATGACCAACACAGTCTGGGCCGGCACACTCTGAATGGCGGCCAGGATATCCTCGGTAGAGGGGTTCATGGTCTGGCCGCCGCTGACAACAGCGTCCACACCCAGGTCGGTAAAGACGTTCTTCAGGCCCTCGCCGGCGGCTACTGCCACAAAACCGTAGGGACGCTCGGGGTCCACGGCGGCATAGGTAAACTCACTGCCCTTCTTTTCCTCGGCAGCGGCCTGTTTTTCCAGGCCCTTGCCCTGCTTCTGGCGGGCCAGGAACTGCTCATGCATGTTCTCGATCTTGAAGTCGGTGAGGTAGCCGTACTTGATGGCCTCAGACAGCATCATGCCGGGGTCGGAAGTGTGCACATGGCAGTTGGCCACGTCGTCATCCTCGATGACCACCACAGAATCACCGTTGGACTCCAGGAAAGCCCGCAGCCGGGTCACGCTGGCATCGGCGTTCTTGTGCAACAGGAACTGGGTGCAGTAGCCGTTCTTGATGTCCTCCACTTTCATCAGGTCGTCGGTAAAGACACCCTTGCCGGCAGCCTCGCTGGAGACCTTGGGCTTGGCGGCCACTTCGGCGCCGGCGATGATTTCGCCGCCGTCAAACACCTGCTTCATGCCTTCAAAGATGACCATGATGCCCTGGCCGCCCGCGTCCACCACGCCGGCCTTTTTCAGCACGGGCAGCAGGTTGGGGGTATCCTCCAGAGCGGCCTGACCGGCGGCCAGCGTGGCATCCCACATGGCGGGAATTTCCATCTCGGTGCACTGCTGGGCCTTTTCGGCAGCCAGGCGGGTGACGGTGAGGATGGTGCCCTCGGTAGGCTTCATAACGGCTTTATAAGCTGCTTCCACGCCCATCTGCAAAGCGGCTGCCAGGTCGGCGGCACTGGCTTCCGTCTTGTCTTTCAGCGCTTTGGAAAAACCGCGGAACAGCAGGCTGGTGATAACGCCGGAGTTGCCGCGCGCACCCCGCAGCATGGCGGAAGCAGCGGTCTTGCTGGCCTCGGCCACAGTGCAGCTGTCGGGCAGGGCCTGCAGTTCCCGGGTGGCGGCCCCCACCGTCATGCTCATGTTGGTGCCGGTATCGCCGTCCGGTACGGGGAAAACGTTCAGCTCATCCACGCGGGTGCGCTGGTTGGCAATGTTGTTGGCGCCGGAGAGAATGGCGTCACGCAGGGTCTGACCAGTAATCATCTTTATTACACCTCATATCTTAGTCTGCCAGAATATCATCCACATACACATCAATGCGCGCGACCTTCAGGCCGGTGGCATGTTCCACCTCGTCCTTGACGCGGTGGGTAATGCTCTGCGAGATGGTGGAGATGTTCAGCCCATACCCCACTTTGATATGCAGTGCGATGACCAGGCGCCCACCCTCCTGGGTGACGGAAACCCCTTTGGGCGGCAGACTACCGGTACGCAGCGCGCTGCGCACAACGCTTTGCGCCGGGGACTGGCCCATGGCGGCAATGCCATAGCACTGTTTGGCCGCCTGTTCCACCAGGCCGGAAAAGTAATCGTTGGTCAACGAGATATGTCCGTAAGGATTCACTTTGGTGATCATCTGCGATCCTCCTTTGTTGGGCTTAATTAGGCTTATTATACACCATTTTTTCCCGTTTGAACAGCCCATTTGCAATAAAAATGTTACAGACTGTTTTTTTACATTCCATTCACAAAGTGGCTTTGCCAAACGTATATACTGAATACAGAAAACCAAACTGCAAAGGAGTGCCCTTCCCCTATGAACTTGTTGTTCTTTTTGACGCCGAAGCAGGATGTGTTATATATTTACGAGGACTTCACCCTGCGTCAGACCCTGGAAAAATGGTCCAACCAGCGTTTTGCCACCATTCCCGTACTTAAGCGCAACGGCGAATATGTAGGCACCATTACGGAGGGCGACATTCTGTGGGGCATCAAAAATCTTCACGGCCTGGACCTGGAGGCCAGCGAAGATGTTCCCATCGCCAGCTTTACCCGGCGGCGGGACTACAAGGCCGTCACCGTAACCACCGACATGCAGACGCTGCTGCGGGCCGCCGTAGACCAGAACTTTGTACCGGTGGTGGATGACCGCAACGTTTTTATCGGCATGGTGCGCCGCAATGTGCTGCTCAAAGAAATGTACGAAAAATTTCTGGACCCCGCACCAGAAAAGCCTGCCCGCAAGCCCTGGCCCTCTTTCTGGGGCAAAAAGACAACCTGACTGCTGAATCGCCCGCCGTTTCCGGCGGGCGGTTTTTTTCGGCAAATATACAAAAACACCGCACGGCGTACCGTGCGGTGTTGGGTTGGCTGGGAAACTGAATTACTTCAGCTCGACCTTGGCGCCGACCTCTTCCAGCTTCTTCTGGATCTCTTCGGCGTCGGCCTTGGAAGCCTGCTCCTTCAGCTTGGCATCGGGAGTCTCGACCAGCTTCTTGGCTTCCATCAGGGAAGCACCGGTCAGCTCCTTGACGGTCTTGATGACCTGCATCTTGTTGGCGCCGACATCCTTCAGGATGACGTCGAACTCGGTCTTCTCCTCCTCAGCGGGAGCAGCAGCAGCGGCAGCGGCGGGGGCGGCAGCGGCAACAGCGGAAACGCCGAACTCCTCGCAGATGGTGTCAACGAGCTCTTTGAGCTCCAGAACAGTCATAGTCTTGACAGACTCGACAATGGCAGTGATCTTCTCAGAAGCCATGGTAGTTACCTCCATATAATTTTATAGTGTTCAGGCGGCGCGTAATTGGGAGGAGCGACGCGCCGGGACGCTCATGCGGCGGCTGCGATCAGGCAGCTTCGCCATCCTCCTGCTTGTCGATGATTCCCTGCAGGGCCACAGCCAGGCCACCGACGATCCCGTTGAGGGAGCCGGCCAGCATGGAGAGCAGACCCTCGCGGTTGGGCATGGTGGACAGGCTCTTGACGCCGGCCACATCCAGGACCTGACCGTCGCAGAAACCGCCCTTGACCACAAAACGCTTGGACTTGTCGGCATCGGCAAACTTGCACAGGATGCGGGCCGCGGCAGCCGGGTCCTCAGCGGACAGGGCAATGGCGGTGTCACCCTTGAAGCACTCGGTCAGAGCCTCGTACTGGGTGCCCTTGACAGCCAGACGCAGCATGGTGTTCTTGACGACCATGTAGTGCACGCCGGCCTCACGCAGTTCCTTGCGCAGCTTGGTGTCGTTGGCCACGCTGATGCCGTTGTAAGCCACAACCACACCGGCCAGAGAAGAAGTGATCTCCTCGTTCAGGGCCTTGACGAGCGCCTTCTTGGATTCCAGAATCTTTGCACTGGGCATTTGAATTTCACCTCGTTCCACTTACAGTTTAGGTAACGGTAAGCGGCTTTTCGTGTTAATGAAAAAAGCCCCTTTCCCGTCGCCGGGAAAAGGGCTTGAAAGCACAGCAATCAAACGCACGTTTCTCGGCAGGTGGGGGTTGCCCCCCTTATGCCTTGCGGCACCTGCTGTCTTAAAAACAGCTTAGATAGTATAGCACGCAAACGTGCGTTTGTCAAGCACTTTTGTTCCGATCAAAATCGGATCAGACACCGTACTTGTTGGTGGCAACGCGGACGCCGGGGCCCATGGTGGTGGCCACAGTGGCGCTCTTGAAGTACTGGCCCTTGGCCGCGGCGGGCTTCGCCTTGGCGATGGCTTCCAGCACAGTGTCCAGGTTGGTCATGAGCTTCTCGGCGCCGAAAGAGGCCTTGCCGATGGGCACATGGATGATGTTCTGCTTGTCCAGGCGGTACTCGATCTTACCGGCCTTGGCATCGGTAACAGCCTTGCCAACGTC
>DXBO01000087.1 GCA_019116485.1 Candidatus Gemmiger excrementavium | reverse complement strand
GTTTTTCCAGCTGGATCTGTAAGCGTGTTCCCATATCTGAAATCTGATGAAATGAGGTGGCCCTATGGCATATTTTTTCTCCGAGCCCTCCCGCACCTTCAGTGAGTATCTGCTGGTGCCCGGCTACTCCTCGTCCGAGTGTGTGCCCACCGCCGTCAGTCTCAGGACCCCGCTGGTCAAGTACCGCAAAGGGGAAGAAGAATGCCCGTTGGAGATGAATATCCCCATGGTGTCGGCTATCATGCAGTCCGTCTCGGGCGAAAAACTGGCCATTGCCCTGGCCAAGCAGGGTGGCGTTTCCTTTATCTACGGCTCCCAGACCATTGAACAGGAGGCCGATATGGTCCGCCGGGTCAAGGCCTACAAAAAGGGCTTTGTCACTTCGGACTCCAACCTGCCGCCCCAGGCTACGCTGGGCGATGTACTGGACCTCAAGACCCGTACCGGTCACTCCACCGTGGCCATCACCGATGACGGTACCGCCCACGGCAAGCTGCTGGGCATTGTGGCGTCCCGAGACTACCGGCTCTCCCGCATGACCAACGATCTCAAAGTCACCGAGTTTATGACCCCGCTGGACAAGCTGGTCACGGCGCCTGCCTCCACCAGTCTGCATGACTGCAACGACATTATCTGGGACAACAAGATCAACTCGCTGCCCCTGGTGGACGACGAAGGCCATCTGCAGTATATGGTCTTCCGCAAGGACTACGACTCCCACAAAGAAAACGTCAACGAACTGCTGGACGTGAACAAGAGCTATGTGGTGGGTGCCGGTATCAACACCCGCGACTACGCCGAGCGTGTGCCCGCTCTGGTGGATGCCGGTGTAGACGTGCTGTGCATCGATTCTTCCGAGGGCTTCAGCGAGTGGCAGTCCCGCACCATTTCCTGGATTCGGGAACACTACGGCGACACCGTCAAGGTGGGCGCCGGCAACGTGGTGGATCGGGAAGGTTTCCTGTTCCTGGCTAAAGCCGGCGCGGACTTTGTCAAGATCGGCATTGGCGGCGGCTCCATCTGCATCACCCGCGAGACCAAGGGCATTGGCCGCGGCCAGGCCACGGCGGTCATCGAGGTGGCCAAAGCCCGGGACGAGTACTACGAGCAGACCGGCATCTATATTCCCATCTGTTCCGACGGCGGCATTGTGCAGGACTACCACATCACCTTGGCCCTGGCCATGGGCGCTGACTTTGTCATGCTGGGCCGGTACTTTGCCCGCTTTGACGAATCTCCCACCAACAAGCTGCGTGTGGGCGGCAATTATGTCAAGGAATACTGGGGCGAAGGTTCCAACCGTGCCCGCAACTGGCAGCGCTACGACCTGGGCGGCGCCCAGAAGCTGAGCTTTGAGGAGGGTGTGGATTCCTACGTGCCTTACGCCGGTGCCCTGGCAGACGGCGTGCAGACCACCCTGTACAAGGTACGGTCCACCATGTGCAACTGCGGTGCTTTGTCCATCCCCGAACTGCAGCAGAAAGCCCGCCTGACCGTGGTGTCCTCCACCTCCATCGTGGAGGGCGGCAGCCATGACGTTATCCTGAAAAACGCTTCCCCCAACAGCTGACAAGAGCTTCCCCTGATCGCAAGCCTGCGGCCCCTAAGGGCCGCAGGCTTTTTTGTAAGTATTTCGCACAAATCGAAAGAAAGTACTATTGCAATTTTCGTTGACTTTGTTATACTTTGTTATAATAAGTCTGTTATTGTAGAAGACTGTGCCGCTGCCCCTGTGCAGCCGTGTATAGGAATACCAAGGGAAAAGGAGTCTGCCATGAGAATCGTGGTTGTGGGGCTGGGCAAAGTGGGCCGCGCCCTGACCGCCCAGCTTGCTGCGGAGGAACACGACATCGTTGTCATCGACCAGAATCCCGAGATCATCGACAACATCGTCAACATCTATGATGTGCGCGGCGTGGCCGGCAATGGCGGCTGTTATGCCGTCCAAAAAGAAGCCTTTGAGGAGGGCGCGGACCTGCTCATCGCCACCACTTCCAGCGACGAGACCAACATCCTGGCCTGCCTGGTGGCCAAAAAGATCGGCACTCCCCACACCATCGCCCGTATCCGCAACCCGGAATACGAGCGCCAGCTCCGCTTCATGCGGGACGACCTGGGCCTTTCTATGGTCATCAATCCAGAAAAGGCCACCGCCCGGGAGATCGCCCGGGTGCTGCGGTTCCCCAGTGCCATCAAGCGGGAGCAGTTCTGCCGCCAGCGCTTTGAACTGGTGGAATACCGGGTAGGGCCGGACAATCCGCTGGTGGGTATGCCCCTGGCTGACCTGTACCGCAACATCCGCGTCAAGATTTTGGTGTGCGCGGTGGCCCGCGGGCAGGAAACCATCATCCCCTCCGGCACATTTGAACTTCAGGCAGGGGATAAAATCTACCTGACGGCCTCTCCCCGGGACCTGGAGACTTTCTTCCGCAAACTGAACCTTTTCAAAGAGCGCGCCAACAACATCATGATCGTGGGCGCCAGCCGCATGACCTACTATCTCATCAAGGAATTGCAGGACGTGCAGAAGCGGGTCGCGGTCATCGACAGCAACATGAGCCGCTGCCAGGACCTGAGCGAGAAATTCCCGGGTGTGCTGGTCATCCATGGCGACGGCGCCGACAGCGAACTGCTCAGCGAGGAACATATCGACGAGATGGACGCCTTTGTGGCGCTGACCGGTTTGGACGAGACCAACATCATCCTGGCCATGTATGCCCAACAGTTCAACTCCTGCAAGGTGGTGGCCAAGATCAACCGGGCTTCCTTCGCAGACCTGGCAGCCGCCAACAACCTGGTGGACAGCGTGGTCTCCACCGCCGCTGTTACCAGCGAGGCCATCGCCCGGTATGTGCGCGCCATGCAGAACAGCTTCGAATCGGACAATATCAAAACGCTGCACCGGCTCATCAGCGGCCGGGTAGAGGCGCTGGAATTCAACGTGAGCCCCGGTCTGCCCTTTATCGGCAAACCGCTGAAGAGCATCACGCTGAAAGACGGCCTGCTCATTGTGGGCATTGTGCGGCGGGGCGGCGAAACAGTCATTCCTTCGGGCGACGACGTTCTGGCGGAAGGGGACGACGTGGTGGTGGTAACCACCGACACCACGCTGCATGCGCTGCGTGATATTGTAAAGTGAGGCGCCGGGCATGAATTATAAAATGGTTGGCTTTGTGCTGGGGCGGATTTTCTTTATCGAGGCGGTGCTCATGCTCTGCCCGGCCCTTTGCGCGGCCCTGTACGGGGAGTGGAACGTTGTGCTGGCCTTTGCGTGGCCGGTGCTGGCGCTGGTGCTGCTGGGGCTGCTGCTCAGCCGCCGTACCCCCCGCAACACCACGATCTACGCCCGGGACGGCCTGGTCATTGCGGCCCTGGTCTGGGTACTGATGGCGGCTTTCGGGGCGATGCCGTTCCTGATCTCGGGGGAGATTCCCTCGGTGTTCGATGCTTTTTTTGAGATGGTATCCGGTTTTACTACCACCGGTTCCACCATTCTTACCGATGTGGAAAGCATGAGCCGGGGCCTTTTGTTCTGGCGCAGCTTTGCCCACTGGATCGGCGGTATGGGTGTGCTGGTATTTGCCATGGCGATCCTGCCCATGACGGATGGACGCGCCATGCACCTGATGCGTGCCGAGGTCCCCGGCCCTACGGTGGGCAAAATCTCCAGCAAACTGCGGGACAGCGCCAAGATATTGTACCAGATCTACTTTGTACTCACCGTCATCGAAGTGGTCATCCTCTGTCTGGGCGGCATGCCGCTGTTTGACGCGCTGATCCACTCTTTCGGCACGGCGGGCACCGGCGGTTTCAGCAACAAAGCCCTCAGCGTGGGCGCTTACAATAACCCGTTCTTTGAGGTTGTCATCGGCGTTTTCATGCTGCTGTTCGGCATCAACTTCAACCTGTACTATTTCCTTTTACTGCGTCATTTCAAGGAGGCTTTCTGCTCCGAGGAACTGAAAGTCTATCTGGGTATTGTGGCTTTCTCCACTCTGACCATCACCGCCAACATCGCCAGCCTGTATGACAACGTGGGTACGGCGCTGCGCACGGCGTTTTTCCAGGTGGCATCCATCGTCACCACCACCGGCTACGCTACGGCGGATTTCAACCTCTGGCCCAACTACGCCCGCACCGTGCTGGTAATCCTGACCTTTATCGGCGCCTGCGCGGGTTCCACGGCGGGCGGCCTCAAGGTATCACGTATTATCATCTTCTTCAAGGCGGCCCGGCAGGACCTGAACAAGATGCTGCACAGCCATGCCGTCACCACGGTCCGGTTCGAGGGCAAACCCCTGGATGAAAAGACGCTGCGGGGTGTGCACAACTATTTCAACATCTACATGCTGATTTTTGCTCTTTCGGTTTTGTTTGTCTCGCTGGACGGCTTTGATCCCATCACCACCTTTACCGCCGTGGCTACCTGCTTCAACAATGTGGGCCCCGGCCTGGAACTGGTGGGCCCCATGGGCTCCTTTGCGGAGTTCTCCGACCTTGCCAAGCTGTTGCTCTCCTTTGATATGTTGGCCGGGCGCCTGGAACTCTACCCCATGTTGGCGCTGTTCTCGCCCCGCATCTGGCGCCGCCGCGGCAACGCGATGCACGCCTGAACCGGCTCGGTTTCCCCGTACAGTACCCCGTTTCCCAGCCGGGAAGCGGGGTTTTATTTTGTCCACACCGCGCATAGGTTGTAGCAAAATCACCGCAAAGGGGGAACCACCATGCGCCGCCCGAACCGCCCCAAAGCACCCGTCCAGACCGCGCTGCTGACCATTGTGCTGCTGGTACTGGCCATTTTGCTCCTGGAGGGATTGCATCGGCTGTATCACCGAAGCTACGAGGAAACCCAGGTCCCCAATGATTGCTTTGCCGCAGCCGCCGCCACAGGAGAAAGTGCGGTCCCCAAAATCGTCTGCCTGACCTTTGATGACGGCCCCAGCTGCCATACCGGGGAAATTCTGGACATTCTGGCCGAACAGCAGGTCCCGGCCACCTTTTTTGTCTGTGCCCAGGAGATCAACGAACCCTACCTGCCCCTGGTGGCGCAGATCGCTGCCCAGGGGCACCAGGTGGCCATGCACAGCGCCACGCATAAATATTCCCGAATCTATCAGAATACCGACGCCTTCTGGCAGGATATCAAAGCGCTGCGCCAGGCGTTGGAACCCTATCTGCCGCTGGATTCGCTGACCTGGCTGCGGTTTCCCGGCGGCAGTACCAATACGGTGAGCCACAAATACGGCGGCAGCAGTATTATGAAGACCCTGAAAACGCAGACCGAGGAGAAAGGCTGGCACTGGATCGACTGGAACGTCTGTGGGGAAGATGCCACCGCCGCCCACCCCGATGCGGCACAGATTTTGAAAAACATCCAGGAAGATGCCAAAGGGCACGATACCTGCGTGGTATTGCTGCACGATGCCAAGGCGGCCAGCCATACGGCGGAGGCTTTGCCGGAAATCATCCGCTGGTTCCAGGCGGAGGGGTACACTTTTTATACGGTTGAACAGATGTCAGAATTGCAAAGCGGGGACAAATAGGGTATAATAGCTGCAGACGGTTTTGCGCAGTACTGGGCCATCCCGGCAGCATGGCGGCCCGGCAAAGCCTTTTCTGCGCAATTATATCATTTCGCTGATAGTGGCAGCGGAAAGAAGGTGACTCCGGTGCGACACAACCAGAGCGGCCGTGTGGCCTTGTGCGGTGTGCTGGGGGCGCTTTCCGTGGTGGTGCTTCTGGCGGGTGGTATGCTGCAGATCGGCACCTATGCGGCCCCTATGTTTGCGGCGTTTTTGACGATTCCCGCGCTGGAAGAATACGGCCCCCGGGCCGCGCTGCTGCAATATGCCGTAGTGTCTGTGCTGGCGGTGCTGCTGGTGCCGGACCTGGAACTGGTGTTTTTTTATCTGCTGGTCATGGGGTATTACCCGGCGGTGCGGCGGCTTTTGCAGCGCATCCCCGGCAAAGTGCTGCGGGGATCAGCCAAGTTGCTGCTGTTCAACGGTGCCACAGCGGCTGTTTACGGATTCCTGGCGGCGCTGCTGGGCCCTGCTGTGTGGGACGAGCTGCTGGCCGACGGGACTGCCCTGCTGGCGGTGTTTGTGTTGTTGGGCAATCTGTGTTTCTGGCTATGTGACCGGGCTACGGCCCAGCTCACCCTGGTGTACCGTGTGGCGGTACGGCCAAAGCTGCGCCATATTCTGCGTTGAAAAAACGGTGGTTCCCCGCCGTATAGGAGGATACATTTATGTGGTACGAGGAAGCTGTACTCTATCAGATCTACCCCCTGGGCCTGTGCGGTGCGCCGCTGCAAAATGATGGCGACGCCGGCCAGGCGCAGCAGCACCGGCTGCTGCGGGTGCTGGACTGGGTAGAACACATCCAAAATCTGGGCGCCACCTGTGTGCTGTTCAACCCCCTGTTTGACAGTGACGCTCACGGCTACGATACCCGGGATTATACCAAGGTGGACTGCCGCCTGGGCACCAATGAGGACCTGAAAACCGTGGTGGAGGCCCTGCACAAAGCGGGCATCCGGGTATTGCTGGACGGCGTGTTCAACCATGTGGGCCGGGGCTTCTGGGCCTTCAAAGATGTGCAGGAAAAGCGGTGGGACAGCCCCTATAAGGACTGGTTCCACATCAGCTTTGACGGCAACACCAACTACAACGACGGCTTCTGGTACGAAGCCTGGGAAGGTTGCAACGAACTGGTAAAGCTGAACCTGCAGAACCCGGCGGTAAAACAGTATCTGTTCGACGTAGTGCGCGGCTGGGTGAAGGACTATGACATAGACGGTCTGCGCCTGGATGTGGCTTACTGCCTGGACCTGGGCTTTTTGTCGGAGCTGCGCGCCCTGGCCAATGAGATCAAGCCGGACTTTGTGCTGGTGGGGGAGACGCTGCACGGTGACTACAACCGTTGGATGAACGACCACGCCTGCCACAGCGTGACCAACTATGAGTGCTATAAGGGCTTGTATTCCAGCTTCAACACCGGCAATATGCACGAGATCGGCTACAGCCTGAACCGGCAATTCGGGGCGGAGCAGTGGTGCCTGTACACCGGCAAACACCTGCTCAGCTTTGTGGACAACCACGATGTGACCCGCATTGCCACCATCCTTACCGACAAAGCCTGCCTGCAGCCCTTGTATGGGTTGTTGTTCGGTATGCCCGGCGCGCCCGCCGTCTACTACGGCAGCGAGTGGGGCGTGGAGGGCGACAAGAAAAACGGCGACCCTACCCTGCGCCCGGCCATCGAAAAGCCGGAGGAAAACGAACTCACGGAGTGGATCACCAAACTGGCGGGAGCCCGTACGGCCAGCCCGGCGCTGTGCTACGGCAGCTACCGCAATGTGTTGATCCAGCCCAAGCAGCTGATCTTTGAGCGCCGCACCGAAGATGAGCGGGTGCTGGTGGCCGTCAACGCTGACAGTGCCCCCTATGTGGCCCACTTTGACGCAGGCTGCGGCATGGCTATGGACCTGATTACTGGAGAACCCCACGACTTTGGCGGCGGCAGCGAACTGCCCCCCTACAGCTGCGCTTTCTGGAAGATGGAGCGCTGAAACTTGCCCTGACAAACCCAAACCGCCCGGAGAGGAAGACGATCCTCTCCGGGCGGTTTTTATGGTTTACAGGTTGGTGTACCCCATCAGGTAGGTGTCCACCACGGCGGCGGTGTCCCGACCTTCCCGCAGGGCCCATACCACCAGGCTCTGACCACGGCGCATGTCCCCGCAGGTAAACACGCCGGGCACGTTGGTGGCATAGTGGTCGGCGGCTACGGTGCCCCGCCCGGTCAGATCTACGCCGAATGCCTGGGCCGTATAGGGCTCGCAGCCCACAAACCCGGCGGCGATGAGTACCAGGTCACACTCCAGCACGAATTCTTCGCCGGTGGGCACCATCCGGCGGCGGCCATCCTCTATCTGGGGCTCCAGTTTGGCGATGAGTGCCCCGCAGACCTGGCCGGCTTCGCTGCGGTAAAATTCCTTTACGGTAGTCTGGTACAGCCGCGGGTCACTGCCGAATTTGGCGATGGCCTCCTGCTGGCCGTAGTCTGTTTTCAGCACCCTGGGCCATTCGGGCCAGGCGTTGCCGGGTTCCCGCTGCACGGGCGGGCAGGGCATCATTTCCAGCTGGACCACACTCTCGCAGCCCTGGCGGATGGCGGTGCCCACGCAGTCGTTGCCGGTATCGCCGCCGCCGATGACCAGCACCCGTTTGCCAGCAGCGCTGACCGCCTTGCCGTCGGAAAAATCAGAGTCCAGCAGGCTGCGGGTCACGCCGGTCAGGTAATCTACCGCGAAGTGGATGCCCGGGGCCTCCCGCCCGGGAACGTCGATGTCCCGGGGCTGCCGGGCGCCGCAGCACAGCACTACGGCGTCGTGCCGGTTTTTCAGTTCCCCGGCGTTTACCGTGCCGCCCACGTCGGCATTCAGCACAAACTGAATGCCCTCTGCTTCCAAAATTCGTATCCGGCGGTCAATGACCCATTTTTCCAGCTTCATGTTGGGGATGCCGTACATCAACAGGCCGCCGGGGCGGTCCGCCCGCTCGTAGACGGTCACCTTGTGCCCCCGCTTGTTCAGCAGGTCTGCCACCGAAAGCCCGGCGGGGCCAGCCCCCACCACAGCCACCGTTTTGCCGGTGCGGGTGGGCGGCGGTACGGCGTGGATGGCGCCGCTCTCGTAGCCGTATTCCACAATGGCCCGCTCATTTTCTTTCACGGCCACCGGGTCGCCGGTGGCCATGCCGCAGGTGCAGGCGGCTTCGCACAGGGCGGGGCAGACCCGGCTGGTAAATTCCGGGAAACGGTTGGTGGCCAGCAGCCGGTGTACGGCCAGGTCCCAGCGGCCCT
Source organism: Candidatus Gemmiger excrementavium (assembly GCA_019116485.1). Lineage (GTDB taxonomy): Bacteria > Bacillota > Clostridia > Oscillospirales > Ruminococcaceae > Gemmiger > Gemmiger excrementavium. Next base: position 4,785 of record DXBO01000087.1, on the reverse strand, counting down.
GGCAGATCAGGTCATTCCACTCGGGAATCAGGTTGTTCAGTGGGCAGCCGCTGTACATGCCGCCCAGCAACATGCCGCTCTGGCAAAAGGGTACGCCGCAGTCCATGCAGCGGGCACCCTGGGCCTGCTGTTCTTCTTCCAGCAGGGGCAGGTGGAACTCTTTAAAATGGGTGATGCGTTCTTCGGGCGGCAGTTCCGCGCTGGTCTGCCGCTTGATCTCCATAAATCCGGTAGGGTTTCCCATGGATTACTGCCTCCTTTATCGTGCGTTTTTCATGGTGTAGAATGCTTCAATCTGGGCTTGCTCGCTGTCCTGTCCTTTTTCCTCCATCTGGGCAATGAGCCGCAGCATTTTGTCGTAGTCGTGGGGCAGGACCTTTTTGAACTTGGGCAGGTAGTCGGCAAAGTGGTCCAGAATCTCCTGGCCCCGGGGGGAACCGGTCAATTCCACATGTTCCCGGATCAGGTCCTTCAGCAGCGAGACATCGTACTTGTGTTCCACAGGTTCCAGGCTTACCATGTCCTTGTTGACCCGCTGGTAGAAATCCCAATCCTCGTCCAGCACATAGGCGATGCCGCCGCTCATGCCGGCTGCAAAGTTTTTGCCGGTCTTGCCCAGCACCACCACGGTGCCGCCAGTCATATACTCGCATCCGTGGTCGCCCACACCCTCCACCACGGCTACACCGCCGGAGTTGCGCACGCAGAACCGCTCGCCGGCCACACCGTTGAGGAAAGCTTTGCCGCCGGTGGCACCGTACAGTGCCACGTTGCCGATGACGATATTTTCGCTTCGGTCAAAGGCAGCGTCCTTGGGCGGGTAGACGATGAGTTTGCCGCCGCTGAGACCTTTGCCCAGATAATCGTTGGCGTCGCCCACCAGTTCCAGTGTCAGCCCCTTGGGCAGGAAAGCGCCGAAACTCTGGCCGCCATAGCCTTTGCACACCACATGGAAGGTGTCGTCGGGCAGGGTGTTGCCGAATTTGGCGGTGATCTCGCTGCCGAAAATGGTGCCGAAAGCCCGGTCGGTGTTGCCCACTTCCAGCGTTACGGTCATGGGCTTGGGCTGGGCTGTCTCAAAGGATTTTTTGAACTTTTTCATCAGCACCCGCATGTCGGGGGTCTTTTCCAGTTCAAAATCGTAGACGGCCCGGGGATCAAAGTGGATGCAGGAGTCTTCAATCAGGGGATTCTTCAGCAGGGCGCTCAGGTCCATTTCACCGGCGCGGGACCCGGCGGGGGCTTCCTTGACCTTGAGAAGGTCGGTGCGGCCCACCAGTTCCTCCACGGTGCGCACACCCAGGCGGGCCATCTGTTCCCGCAGGTCCTGGGCCATGAACCGCATAAAGTTCATGACATATTCCGGCTTGCCCTTGAACCGTTTGCGCAGTTCGGGGTTTTGGGTACAGATGCCCATGGGGCAGGTGTCCAGGTTGCACACCCGCATCATCACGCAGCCCATGGCCACCAGCGGTCCGGTGCCAAAGCCGAATTCCTCTGCCCCCAGCATGGCGGCAATGGCTACATCCCGGCCACTCATCAGCTTGCTGTCTGCCTCAATGCGCACGCGGCTGCGCAATCCGTTCAGGATCAGGCACTGGTGGGCCTCGGCGATACCCAGCTCCCAGGGCAGGCCGGCGTTATGGATGGAGTTGCGGGGCGCTGCGCCGGTGCCGCCGTCAAAGCCCGAGATCAGGATGACCTCGGCGCCTGCCTTGGCCACACCGGCGGCGATGGTTCCCACACCTGCTTCGCTGACCAGCTTGACGTTGATGGCCGCCTTGCGGTTGGCGCATTTCAGGTCATAGATCAGCTGGGCCAGGTCCTCGATGGAGTAGACGTCATGGTGGGGCGGGGGAGAGATGAGCCCCACGCCGGTGGTGGAGTTACGGGTTTTGGCTACCCAGGGGTAGACCTTGGCGCCGGGCAGTTGGCCGCCCTCGCCGGGTTTGGCGCCCTGGGCCATTTTGATCTGAATCTCGCTGGCCGAGACCAGGTATTTGCTGGTGACGCCGAACCGGGCGGAAGCCACCTGCTTGATGGCGGAGTTGCGCTCGGTGCCATAGCGGTCTTCCGCTTCGCCGCCTTCGCCGGTGTTGGATTTGCCGCCCAGCCGGTTCATGGCAATGGCCAGACATTCGTGGGATTCTGCACTCAGTGCGCCGTAGCTCATGGCTGCGGTCTTGAAGCGCTTTACAATGGACTCTACGCTTTCCACTTCGTCCAGGGGCACGCCCTCTTCGGGGTAGTTGAATGCCAGCAGGCTGCGCAGGTGCATCTCGTCGCCGCCCTCGTTGGCAACTGCCTTTGTATACTGTTTGAACAGCCCGTAATCGCCGGCCCAGCAGGCCTGCTGCAGCAGATGGATGGTCTGGGGGTTGTACAGGTGCTGTTCGGCTGCCGGGCCGCCACGGAACTTGTGGGCGCCCAGGCTGGGCAGCTCCCGGTCAATGTCCAGCCCCAGGGGGTCGAAGGCCTCCTGATGGCGGGCTTCCAGATCGTTCTGGATATCCTGGATGGTGATACCGCCCACCCGGGAGATGGTGTTGGTGAAGTATTTGTCCACCACTTCCTTGCTCAGGCCCAGCGCCTCAAAAATCTGGCTGCCTGCATAGGACTGGATGGTGGAAATGCCCATCTTGGAGGCAATCTTCACGATGCCTGCCAGCACGGCTTTATTGTAATCCTGTACGGCGGCGTAGTAGTCTTTGTCCAGCAGCCCTTCGTCGATGAGGCTGCCGATGGTCTGCTGGGCCAGATAGGGATTGATAGCGCTGGCACCGTAGCCCAGCAGGGTGGCAAAATCATGCACCAGCCGGGGTTCGCCGCTTTCCAGGATCAAGGCCATGGCCGTGCGCTTGCGGGTACGAACCAGGTACTTGCTCACGGCGCCCACCGCCAGCAGACTGGGAATGGCTACATGGTACTCGTCGATCTCCCGGTCCGAGAGAATCAGGATGTTGGCCCCGTCCCGGTAGGCGCGGTCCACATCCACAAACAGCCGCTCGATGGCCTTTTCCAGGTCGGTGTTCTTGTAATAACAGATGGACAGTGTTTCTACCTTGAAACCGGGCACATCCATGGCCTTGATCTTCAAAAGGTCGGTTTCGGTCAGGATAGGGTTGGTGATCTTGAGTACTTTGCAGTTATCGGCTTGTTCCTCCAGCAGATTGCCCTGGCCGCCCACATAGACAGTGGTAGAGGTGATGACCTTTTCCCGCAGGGCATCGATGGGCGGGTTGGTGACCTGGGCAAACATCTGCTTGAAATATTCAAACAGAGAAGGCCGGGTGTGGCTTAAGACAGCCAGCGGGATGTCGCTGCCCATGGCCCCGGCGGGTTCGCCGCCGTTTTTCGCCATGGGCAAAATCACGGCGGATACATCCTCGTACCGGTAGCCGAAGGCTTTCTGCAGCTGTACCAGTTCCTCTTTGCCATAGCCGGGGGCACGCTTGTTGGGAACCTTCAGGTCACTGAGGCTGACCAGGTTGCGGTCCAGCCATTCACCGTAGGGCTGGCTGCTGGCATAGGCGGTTTTGAGTTCGTCGTCATCCACCAGTTCACCCTTGCGGGTATCCACCAACAGCATTTTGCCGGGGCGCAGCCGGTCTTTGCGCAGCACCTGGTCCGCGGGAATATCCAGCACGCCTACCTCACTGGAAAGGATCAGCCGCCCGTCCCTGGTGATATAGTAGCGGCTGGGGCGCAGGCCGTTGCGGTCCAGTACGGCGCCCATTACGTCGCCGTCGCTGAACAGGATGCTGGCCGGGCCGTCCCAGGGTTCCAGCATGGTGGCATAGTACTGGTAGAAGGCCCGCTTTTTGGCGTCCATGGCCTGGTTGTTGTCCCAGGGCTCGGGAATGGTCACCATCACGGCCAGGGGCAGGTCCATGCCGTTCATCACCATGAATTCCAGGGTGTTGTCCAGCATGGCAGAGTCGGAACCACCCTGGTTGACAATGGGCAGTACCTTGGTCATATCGTCTTTCAGGTAATGGGAACCAATCGTTTCTTCCCGGGCCAGCATGGTATCCACATTGCCCCGGATGGTGTTGATCTCGCCGTTGTGCAGGATCAGTCGGTTGGGATGGGCCCGGTTCCAGCTGGGCGCCGTGTTGGTGGAAAAACGGCTGTGTACCATACCAATGGCGGATTCGTAGTCGGTATCCTGCAGATCGGGATAGAACAGGCGCAGTTCGTTCACCAGGAACATGCCTTTATACACGATGGTCCGGCTGGACAGGCTGCACACATAGGTGTCGGGGCTGGACTGCTCAAACACCCGGCGGGCTACATACAGGCGCCGGTCAAAGGCTATGCCGCATTCCAACCGGGGCGGTTTGCCCACAAACCCCTGCCAGATGCTGGGCATGCAGTCCCGGGCTTTGTGGCCCAATACTTCTGGGCAGGTGGGGACTTCCCGCCAGCCCAGAAAGGGCAGCCCTTCCTTTTTGCAAACGATTTCAAAGAGTTTCTTGGCCTGGTTGCGGCGCAGTTCCTCCTGCGGGAAAAAGAACATGCCGATGCCATATTCCCGCTCTTTCCCCAGGTCCAGGCCCAATTCGCCCGCCGCCTTGGCAAAGAAGGTATGGCTGATCTGGGTCAGAATGCCTACGCCGTCGCCGGTCTTGCCTTCAGCGTCTTTGCCGGCGCGGTGTTCCAGATGCTCTACGATCTGCAGGGCATCCTCGATGGTACGGTGGCTTTTGCGGCCCTTGATGTCCACAACTGTGCCGATACCGCAGTTGTCATGTTCCAAACGGGGATCGTACAGGCCGGCAGGCT
>DXBO01000086.1 GCA_019116485.1 Candidatus Gemmiger excrementavium | reverse complement strand
TCTACAATGCAGCCGGTATGCCGCAGTTCATGGTGGTCATCAACGGCGACGGCAACGCTGAAATCTGGTTCAACGGCAAAAAAATCATGTAAGGAGGACCCTATGACCGATACCGAAAAAATCGCCGCGCTGCAGCAGGCGGTGGTGGCGGCGCTCAACGCCGCGCCCCTGCCCCTGGGCGTCAAGGCCCTGGTGCTGGAAAACGCCCTGCTCCGGGTGCAGGCTGCCATGCAGCATCCGGCCCCTGGGGCAGAAGAGGAGGACGCATGACCGAAACACAGACCGGCCTCTTCCGGGGGCGGGCGGAGGTGCCCTACGCCTACGGCTGCTTCGGGTGGACCCGGGGCAGCGGCAAGACCTGGCACGGCGGCCTGGACCTGGTGGGCCTGGACGATCCCACCATCCGCATGCCGTACTATACGGCGGCGGACGGCACCCGGCGGGTCATCAAAGGCACCGTGGTCACCGCCCGCATTGTCACCGACCACAGCAACCTGACCTGGGAGTGGGGCTATTACGTCTGCGTCAAGCTGGATGACGCCCAGACCCCCGACGAAGTGAACTATCTCTATTTCTGCCACTGCAGCCAGCTGCTGGTCAAGGTGGGGGACCGGGTAAGCAGCGGCGACGCCCTGGCGGTGATGGGCCAGACCGGCAATGCCGCCGGCGGGTACGATCACTGCCATTTTGAGGTCCGCGCCACGGCCACCGGCAAAGGGCTGGACCCCACAGCCTACAGCGGCACCGACAACGCACCCGGCACCTACGGACAGGCTGACCCCGGCACAGCCGGGCCTGAGGCCGAGTCCCGGCTGCAGGTCATCACCATCGGCCCGGTGAGCCAGGGGGATGCCGACGCCGTGCTGGCGGTCTGCGTGCAGCGCGGGCTGGACAAACAGGGCCTGTACACCAGCCGCTGGGTATAAGGCCCGGAAAGGAGCATACCGTGAAAAACGACAACATTTTTCTGTGGGTCAAGGCCGGGGTGACCGGGCTGTGCGGGGCTTTCGGGGCGGCTTTCGGCTGGCTGGGCTGGCTGGCGGCGGCCTGGGTGGGCTGCATGGTGCTGGACTGGCTCAGCGGCAGCGCGGCAGCCGCCGCCCAGGGCGACTGGTCCAGCGCCCGGGCCCGGGCGGGCATCTGGCACAAGGCCGGCATGATGGTGGTGGTCATTGTGGCCGCCGTAGCCGACCAGGTGCTGGCCATGGCGGCAGCCTACCTGCCGGGGCTGGGGCTGCAGCTGCCGGCGCTGGTATTGCCGGTGGTCCTGGTGTGGTACATCTTTACCGAACTGGGCTCCATTGCCGAAAACGCCGCCGCCATGGGCGCCCCGGTGCCTGCCTGGCTGGTGGCCTTGCTGGCCGCCGGGCGCCGCGCCGCCGAAACCGCCCGGAACGGGCAGGAAACACAAGAACCCCGCTAAAAAAGTTGGACTTTTTTAAAAAATCCCTTGACATTCCGGCGCAGGGGTGGTATTATACTAACTGCACTTGCGCCGGTAGCTCAGCTGGATAGAGTGTCTGACTACGAATCAGAAGGTCGGGAGTTCGAGTCTCTTCCGGCGCACCACAGCCTCACAGAAATGTGAGGCTGTTTTTTTGTTGCGCCTTGTCGTAAAGCGTGGTATAATGCAGACAAACGGGCCGCGCCGGACGCGCGGCAAACGCAAAGGAAAAAAGGAGTGTGCAGGGGTATGAGCAAACGGTGGATCGGCGCGGTGGCCGCGGCGGCGGTGCTTTTGTGCGGCTGTTCCGGGGCGGGGCAGGGCAACGGGCAGCAGGAACTGCCGGCTTTTCCCGGCACCGGGTGGGAGATGAACGCCCAGCAGGTGCTGGACGCCTGCGGGATCTCCCGGGATGAGACGCTGGTCTACAGCGATTACGACGGCGCCCCGGCCTTTTCGGTGGCGGACCGGGAGGTGCTGGGGGCCCAGGCGGAGGTGGTGAACTTCTCCTTCGTCGATCTGGGGACCCTTGGCGGCGCTACGGCGGAGGATGCCGGCCAGGAGGTGCTGGCCCAGGTGACGGTGGTGTACCCGGCGGGCACCGACATGGCCGCTGTGGCCGATGCGCTGGACGACCTCTACCCCGACACCGCCCTGGAAGAACTGACGCTGTACCCGCTGTACAACCCCCTGAACGCCGACGGCCTGTACCAGAAGGCGATGACAGCCTCCGACCAGTGCCGCCTGTGGGGCAGCGAGACGGTGGGCGAGGCCCTCGGCGAAGCGGACGCCGCGGCGTTCCGGGAGGGTTGGCCCGCCTGGTTGCCCGGCATGACGGCGGCGGACTGGGACAGCTTTGCCGACAGCGCGCGGCTGGTCACGGTGGTGTGTGAGGACAGCGGCCAGGGCCCGACGCTGCAGTTTGACGGCTACAATCTGGCGGTCTGGCGCTACCTGCAGGCGCAGCAGCCCGGCGCCTGACCCCCGCAAACAACCCGCAAACAAAAAATTCCCCCGGCCGCAAGGCCGGGGGTTGCGTTGTATAGGGGGTAAATCAGCTGAACATGACCACGTCGTCCTTGGGGGCCTCGCCGGGGGCCACGTCCAGGGCGGTCAGCACCGGGCCGGTGGCGTCGGGGGTCTGGCCCTGGTAGATGGGATGGTACTTCAGGTTGACTTTGGCGGTCAGGGTGATCCAGCTGCGCTGTTCCAGCGCCTTGTAGCCGTCGTACTTGCAGGGGAACCCTACAAACTGGATGTCCTGCACGCAGCAGGTCATGGCAAAACGGCCGGGCACAAAACTGCCCTTGCCGGCCCGGGGGGTCTGGCACACCTGGGCCAGGAACTTCACCGTCTTGCCGTCGTATTTTTTGGCGTCGTCCATGCAGTCCATATACCAGATGCCGAAGAACTCCTCGGGAATTTCAATGACCGGGGCATTGATGTCAAAGGGCAGCGGGTCGGGGATGTCGTCGTAGCCCACGCTGCCGTCGGCAAATTCGTAGGCGATGTCGCACCGGCGGCTGGCCTGGCGCACCAGCTTGTGGATGAGCTGGCGGCTCTCCTCATCGTTGACCTGCTCGGCCCGGTTGACCACCAGCAGTTCGCTGCCGCGCAGCTTGTCCAGCAGCAGGGCGCGCATGGCGTTGTCCCCCGCATAGGTCTTGATGGTGGTGCCGTCCGCCGTGGCCAGGCACTGGTAGATCAGCCAGTTGTCCGGCAGGGCGTCGTACAAATCCTGGATCAGCCACATGCCGTTGTACTCAATGATGACCCGCCCGCAGCCGGACTTTTTCTCCAGCGCCGTCAGGTTTTCACGGGTCAGCTCGCTTTTGTCCTCCAGCTGGGCCACATGCACGCCGCCAAAGGCAAAGCGGTCAGGGTCGTACTCTTCCTCGCCCTCCTCGCAGACCAGCAGCAGGGTCTTGTCGCCGGAATCGAACTGGGGGTCCTCCATGGTCTCCTGGATGAACTTGGTCTTGCCGCTTTCCAGCTGGCCCACAAACAGGTAGACCGGGATCTGTTTTGCCATAGCTGTGTTCCTTTCTTGCTTACAGGCCGAACAGCTCGGCGATGGCTGCTTCGTTCAGTTTGGAGCCGATGACGCACAGCTTGCCGGTGACATCGGGGGTGCTGGGGCGGATCTCATGCTCGCCGGGCACCATGTCGAACTCCAGCCAGCCGGCCCCGCCGTCCACGATGCCCTTGGCCCGCAGGATCATGCCGTAATCGCCGCCGTCCAGCTTGGTGAGGGCTTCTTCCAGCGCTTCGCGGCTGAACTTGTGGGCAGTCTCGCGGCCCCAGCTGGTGAACACTTCGTCGGCGTCGTGGTCATGGTGGTGATGCCCGCAGCTGCAGACGCCGTGCTCGTCATAATGGTGCTCGTGGTGGTGCTCATGGTGGCAGCACTCGCCGTCCTCATGGTCATGGTGGTGGTGGCAGCATTCGCTGTCTTCGTGATGATGGTGGTGGCACTCCTCGCCCTCTTCATGATCGTGGTGGTGGCAGCACCCGTGTTCCTCATCCTCGTCATGATGGTGGTGGCAGCACTCGTGTTCCTCATCCTCATCATGGTGGTGATGATGGCAGCACTCGTGTTCTTCGCCGTCCTCATGATGATGGTGATGGTGGTGATGTTCCTCCTCACCGCCGTGGGCTTCGTTGGCGGCGCGGGCCTCGGCCAGCAGTTCGGCCACCAGGTCCCGCTTGCCGTCCATGACCGAAACGATCTGGGCGCCGGACAGGGCGGTCCAGTCGGTGGTCACGATGGTGGCGGTGGGGTTCTTGCCCTGCAGCAGGGCCACGGCGTCGGCGATCTTTTTCTCACTGGCGCTGCCGGTGCGGCTCAGGATGATGCAGGAGGCATGGCTGACCTGGTCGTCGTAGAACTCGCCAAAGTTCTTCATATACAGTTTGACCTTGTTCACATCGGCCACGGTCACAAAGCTGTTCAGGGTGACGGGCAGCGTCTCGGCCACGCCCTCCACGGCGCGGGTCACGTCGGACAGTTTGCCCACACCGGAAGGCTCGATGAGGATGCGGTCAGGGTGGTAGGTTTCCACCACCTGTTTCAGCGCTTCCCGGAAGTCGCCCACCAAGGAGCAGCAGATGCACCCGGAGTTCAGCTCGTTGACCTGGATGCCGGCTTCCCGCATGAAGCCGCCGTCGATGCCGATCTCGCCAAATTCATTTTCGATCAGGACGATGCGCTCCCCGGCGAAGCACTCCTGGATCAGTTTTTTGATGAGCGTGGTCTTGCCCGCGCCCAGAAAGCCGGAAAAAATGTCGATTTTTGTCTTGTTCTCTGCCATGCTGGCACCTCGGTTTCCGTAGTTGGTTGGTTCTGGCAGTTGCAAGCGCTAACTGCTAATACTATTATAACAAGCCCGTCAAGGGGTTTTGGCCTTTTTGGGGCGGGTTTTTCTGAACTTTTTGCAAAGTTTGTTCCGCCTTGACCTTTTTGTAAAACGTGGTATCATGAAACCATGCTACTTTATATAGAGGAAGTGTTGCACCTTGACCACCAATGAAAAAATCGCCGCGCTGCGCGCCGCGGCCAAAGCTGCCGGCGGCGACGCCGTGCTGCTGATGACCAGCGACCCCCATTGCAGCGAATACCTGCCCGACTATTACAATGCCCTGCCCTGGTTTTCCGGCTTCACCGGGGAAAACTCCACCCTGGTGGTGACCGGCGAAGGCTCCGCCCTGTGGTGCGACGGCCGGTTCTATGTCCAGGCCGACAAGCAACTGGCGGGCACCGAAATCCAGTGCATGCACGCCGGTTCGGCGGGTGTGCCCACGGTGGCGGAGTACCTGGCCGACCACCTGACCGCGGGCCAGACCCTGCTGCTGGACGGCAGCTGCGTGCCCGCCGCCCTGGCCCACGAATACGCCGATGTGCTGAAAAAGAACGGCGCGGCGCTGAAAAGCGGCGATGTGGCCAGCCCCATCTGGGAGGCTGCCGGCCAGCGCCCCGCCCTGCCGGACACCCCCTGTGAACTGCTGACCCCCGCCCGGACCGGCGCCACGGCAGCGGAAAAAGTAGCCCAGGTGCGGGCGGAACTGGCCAAAGCCGGTGCCACGGCCCTGGCCGTGACGGGCCTGGACTGCGTGGGCTGGCTGCTCAACCTGCGGGCCCGGGACCTGCCCTGCACCCCGCTGGCGGTGGCCTATGCGCTGGTGACTTCCAAAGCCTGCACGCTGTTTGTGGCGCCGGGCCGCCTGACCGACGCCGATGCCGCCGCCCTGGCGGAAAGCGGCGTGACGGTGCGGGGCTACGGCGACCTGCTGGACGCCGTGGGCAAGGTGGACGCCGACGAGGTGTTCCTGGTGGACGAAAAAGCCACCAACTACGACCTGTACACGGCGCTGTCCGCCTACAGGACGGTGCCGGGCACCGACCCCATCTTTGCGCTCAAGGGCGTGAAGAACGCCGTGGAGCTGCAGAACATCCGGGAATGTCATATCCGGGACGGCGTGGCTGTGGTGCGGTTCCAGATGGACCTGGAGAAAGCCCTGGCCGAGGGCAAAGACCTGTACGAGACCGACATCGAGGCCATGCTGCAGAAGCGCCGGGCCGAGCAGCCCGGCTATCTGGAAGACAGCTTCCCCACCATCGCGGCCTGGGGCCCCAACGCCGCCATGATGCACTACCATGCGGAGGGCGAGGTCAACAGCAAGATCGAGAGCAAGGGCTTTTTGCTGGTGGACAACGGCGGCCAGTATGACTGCGGCACCACCGATATCACCCGCACCTATCCGGTAGGCCCGCTGACCGACGACGAGCGCAAGTATTATACCTGGACACTGCAGAGCCACATTGACATGGCCCGGGCGGTGTTCCTGGATTACTGCACCGGCTTTGCGCTGGATACCTTTGCCCGGGCGCCGCTGTGGGCCCACAAGATCAACTACCGCTGCGGCACCGGCCACGGCGTGGGCTTTATTTCCGGTGTGCACGAAGGTCCCCAGAGCCTGCGGCCCAACAACGCCGTGGTGTTCAAACCGGGCATGACCATCACCGACGAGCCGGGCGTGTATGAGACCGACGAGGTGGGTATCCGCATCGAGAACGAGCTGGAATGCATCGACCTGGGCGAGAACCAGTACGGACGCTGGCTGGGCTTTGCCCCGCTGACGGTGGTGCCCATCGACACCGCGCCGGTATTGGTGGATGAGCTGTCCCGCCCGCAGATCGACTGGCTGAATACCTTCCACCAGCACGTCTATGAGACGCTGGCCCCCCGCCTGACCGACGCCGAAAAAACCTGGCTGGCCGCCAAGTGCGCCCCCATCGGGCGGTAAGCGGCGTTTGTGTTCTTTTCTTGCAAGAAAAGAACCAAAAGAACTCTCACTAAAAATCCCTCGCAGGGTATTGAACAGCACCCCATTTGTTAGACAGTGTGATATACTATCTAACAGATGGGGTGATTTATTATGCCAAAAGGGAAACCCAACAAACGATACACGCCGGAATTCAAGCGAACGGTAGTGGAGACAATGCG
>DXBO01000085.1 GCA_019116485.1 Candidatus Gemmiger excrementavium | reverse complement strand
AGAGTATTGAGTACCTGCAACAGTTCCTTTTTGCTCAGCCGCGGCGGCAGCCCCAGCCTTTGCAGCAAGGTACGCCGCTTTTCAGCACTGTTGGCAGTGCCCGAGATTCCCCACTCGTACAGGTCCGTATAGGTAATGGGGCGCTTATCCCCCACGGCCCCGGCTTCCGGCGCACTTTGCAGCGCGTCCTGCAACCCTTGCAAAATCAAGGCATCCGGCACGCCTTCCACCCCCAGCAATCCTTCTTTGCCAGGCTCCGGCTTGCGCGCCTCTTTGCCGGGAATGGCCGGGACATAGGCCTGCACCACATGGTCAGCCCCTACTAACCCGGTGACAAAATGGCGGATGCGAAACCCGGCGGCATCGGAATCGGTCAGAATGACCAGCCCTTGTGCTGCAGCCACCTGCTTAAGCATCGACTGCAGGGCGCGATCTTTCATAACGCGAAACCCGTCGGTAGTCAGGATGGTCCCTTCCACCAGATTGCTCAGCCGGGCTGCGTCGTATTTGCCCTCCACCAGCAGGGCGCGGCGCAGCGTCAACATGGTTGTCTCCCGGCCAAAGCCAGTTCGCACAGCGCTTTCTGCATCAAAAGGTCGGCATCCAGCTTACTGCTTTTCAAATCCAGGTCCAGTTTTTGCAGAATGCTCAGACATTGTTCCAATTGATGGCGCCTGAACCGGGCCGCCGCCTTTTCCGTTTTTCCCAATCGATAACTCCATTTGCCGCCATAGCCGAAATCTTTGGCCACATCCGCCAGAGAGCGCCGGCTGCGCTTTCCCTGCAGGACCCGGTACATGTCTAAGTAGTTGCCAATCAATGCACCGGTGATCAAAATCGGGTCATTCTGAAGTTCCAGCAGAGTCTTGAGGCGTTTCTGTGCCTCCCCGATGCGCCCCGCCACGACCAGCTGTACCATGTCAAAGGTATCGGCGTCCAGGGTCACAGTGCCCAGCTGCCCCACCATCTGCGGTGTGATCGTTCCATAGCCTGCCAGGGCCGCCAGCTTGGCAATTTCATTTTGCAAAAGGAACTGGTCCTCGCCGCAGCGGTCCAGCAAAGCGCTTTCCGCGCCCGGCGCAAACTCCGCACCGCAGTCTTTTGCCCACTCCCGCGCCAGCGCCTGCAGTTCCGCCCGCCCGGGCTTTTGAATCTGTACGCAGTACCCCAGCTTTTCACAGGCAGCAATGAATTTATGTTCCCGCTTGCCGGGGGACAGCCGCCCGAACTTTTCCTCCATCACGCAGGTGATAACGAACACCGCGTTTTCGGTATCCGCCAATGTCTCGCAAAGTTCCTGCAAGTCCTTGTCTGAATAGGAAGCAGCCCGCAAAAGAGGCAGTGACACCAGGCGCTTGCCGCCAAAAAAGGAAATCGTTCCCGCCGCCAGCACGATCTCTTCCACCGAAGGAGCCGGACCGTCCAGAACAGTGATCTCCGGGTCCTCCCGGCTAAGCCAGGCCAGGGCTTTGCCTGCGGCAGAGCGCACCAGTGCCTCCTCTGACGCATAAAAGCAATACAGTGCGCAGCCGCTTTTCAGCCGTTTGTTCAGTTCTTTCTCACTGTAGAGCAAGCTGCTCCACCCCCTCATATGTCATAGAACGCCCGGGCCGCAGCACCAGGGCCGGTTCCTCGCCGCCGTACAGCAGTTCTTCCCCCTCCACCTGGTCCAGCCAGGCGGGCCCCCGGGTACAGCAAAGCACGGTGTTGCTTTGCACCGAGTCTGACAAAGCTCCCGCTGCACAGAACACATCTACCAGCAAAGGTTCTTCCAGCTGGATGTGTCCTGCCATCACGGCGACGTGCCTGTCGGCAATGCCCAGCACTGCCAAGTTTCCGCTTCCTTTATGATACAGGTCCAACACCACATCGTCAAGTACAGCATGGCTGGTGAAGGGTTCCTCCTGCTCTTCCAGCGTAAGGAGCATCCCCGCACCAAAAGAAAGCGTCTCCGGCTCCTGTCTGAGATCGACCAACAGGTCGATGTCCGGCAAGCCGCGCCCTGTCAGGTATTCCCGCACCGCGCGCAGATTACTCTCTCCACCGCGAAACAGTACCAGTGTCTGTCCATTTTGAGTACAGACCGCACAAGGGTTATTGGCAGCACCTACCAGTGCAATCGTGACCACATCACGCTGGGCCCATACCCCCAGTGTCACGGCTGCCAGGGTACACACCAGCGACGCAGGCAGATACCAAACCATGCGGCGTGCCAGCCGGAACACCAACGCCAGACATCCCAACACTGCCAGCACCAGCAGCGTATACCGCGGCGGAAGATACAAATGCGCCAGCGGCAGTGATGCGCACCAGGTAACCACCTGCAGTAATACCTGCAGCCAAAGTGCAAGCACCAGACTGCACAAATGGGCCACCGGCGCCAGCAGCGACACCGCACCTAATACCAAAACCGCCAGCCCCAACAGCAACAGGTAGCGCAGCATCCACACCACCAGCAGGTTGCTCAGCACGCCCGCGCCGCTGGCAGTCATTCCATGGGCGATCAGCACAGGCAGTGTTGCCAGTGTTGCCAGGACCGTGACCTGCACGGCGTTGGCCGCCGCAAGCAATCCCTTCCGCAGCCAGAAAGGCGTGTCCGCCTTTTCCGGCCACAAGCAGACATGTTCCCAGCGGGATAGTGCCGCTGCCGCCTGTACCCCCAGCACCGCACAGAAAGAAAGCTGAAAACCCACGTCACAAGGCGCGTAAGCATTTTGCAGCCCCAGCAGGACGGCTACCGCACCGGTGGAGGTCAAAAGGTCCACCGGCTGCAAAAAGAAGTCCCCCGCCAGCGCCAGCAAAAAGACTAGTCCGGCCCGCTGCACAGACACCGGAAGGCCGGTCAGCAGCATGTAAAACAGTACCAGCGCGGCGCGCAGTAAAATCAGTGGCCGCTGGAACCGGTATCGCCGCCCCGGAGTAAAAACACCGCACAGCAACGCCACATGCAACCCGGAAACCGCCAGCAAATGGGATACCCCCGCCGCCCGGAATGCATCCTGGGCAGCATCGCTCAGGTCGGCACGTTCCCCCAGCAACAATGCGGATTCCAGCTGCCCCAGATTGCTGGGCAGCCAGCGCTGTAACCGTGCCGCCCAACGCTGCCGCAGACGAAACAGCGCAAAACGCAGGGCCCCGCTGTCCTCCAGCGGCTGATACGCTCCGGCATACTCCGCCTGTAAAAAGACACCATCGCTTTTATAATTCATGGTGTAACGGTTTTCTTCCAGCAATTCCATGCGGAACTGTGCCGTAAAACACTCCCCGGCGGTATTGCCGGGAAATGC
Source organism: Candidatus Gemmiger excrementavium (assembly GCA_019116485.1). GTDB lineage: Bacteria > Bacillota > Clostridia > Oscillospirales > Ruminococcaceae > Gemmiger > Gemmiger excrementavium. The sequence goes on along the minus strand of DXBO01000085.1, from coordinate 10,735 downwards.
CTCACAGTAGACGACAAACGCCGCCGGCTCCCCATCCATTTCCTGTACCCGCAGGGTTCCGCGCAGCCGCCCCTCCTGGAAGGAAGTTTCGGCGTCCGTTTCCACCACCACCGTGCAGGTGTGTGTCTGACCCGCCAATGCCTGGACCGGCGCCACACCAAACACCCCATATAAAGCAAAGAAGCAAAGCCCTGCCATCGCTCCCAGCAACGGCAGAGACGCAGGCCGGCGGCGAAATACCACCAACATGCATACCAAAAGTGCCGCCGCAGGCACAAGCGCCAGCGGCGGCATATACGCTGCAACCCATTCCGCCCCGGCAAATCCGAGGCCAAACCAGGCAAGCCTACGTTTCACGGCTCAGTGGAAGAACAGCGGCAGCGGTTCCAGATAGAAGATATCGGTGCGCTTGGCAGCATCACCTTCAGCCAGAGCGGCACAGCACCCCACCACGGTGCCGGTACTCTTTCCGGCCAACACTTCCAGCGCATGGAGCGAGCCGCCCGTAGAGATGACGTCATCCACAATGAGGATACGTTTGCCGTTCATATAATCGATATCTTTCTGGTCGATGACCAGTGTCTGCTTGCCGGCCGTGGTGATGGACTCATCCTCGATCACCACCGGTTCCCGCATGTAAAGTTTTGCACCTTTACGGGCCGGAATCCAATACTTGCCGCTCTGACGAGCCATCTCGTAAGCCAAAGGGATACCCTTGGCTTCGGCAGTAAGAATCACATCGAACTCCGGCGCCTTTTTCAGCAGGGCGGCGGCGCAGGCTTCAGTCAGTTCCACATCACTGAACATGATGAAAGCCGCGATGTCCATATGGTCGTTCACCTTGCAGATGGGCAGTTCGCGGGTCAGCCCGGCAATGTGAAGCGTATAGGTATCTGCCATGTTAGCAACCTCTTTCTGTAAATATCACAAGGGAAAACGGATTCGATCAGCCCGGAGGCCAGGCCAGGCTGCGTCCCGCCAGCACATGGAAGTGCAGGTGCGGCACACTCTGGCCGCCGTCTGCGCCAATATTAGTGACGATGCGGTATCCGCCTTCCTCCACGCCCAATTTGCGGCACAGTTCCGCAATGACGGCAAAGACGTGACCTACCAGCGCGGCATCCTGCTCCGTCAGGGCCGCCGCCGAACCGATGTGCTGTTTCGGGATTACCAGAAAATGCACCGGGGCCTGGGGATCGATGTCGTAAAACGCCAGAAGCGTATCGTCCTCATACAGCTTGTTGGACGGGATTTCTCCCGCGCCAATCTTGCAAAACAGGCAGTCTTTCATGTTTTTCCCTCCTTCAATTCAATTTCGAGCAATCATTGGGAATCAATCTTTCAGCTCCGCGCGGATGATTTCCGGCACAGCATTGAGCGCTTCATCAATCTTGCTGGTGTCGCGGATACCGGCCATGGCAAAATCAGGCTTGCCGCCGCCATTACCGCCGGCAATAGTCGCAATCTTTTTGACCAGCACGCCGGCTTTCAGGCCACGGGCCTGCGCATTACGGGAGACGCCCACCGCCATGGTAGTCTTGGCGCCGTCGCTGCCCACCAGCACAGTTACCGCATTGGGTGCCTTGTCGCGGATTTTGTCGATCATTTCCCGCAGCGTATCGGAACCGGTGCCCGTCAGGTAAGCAGAGATAATACGCACACCGTTCACGTCGGCGGCATTCTCAAACAGTCCGTCCACCTTGGCGGCAGCCATCTCAGCTTTCAGCGTGTCCAGCTGCTTGCCGGTCTCTTTCAGTTCGGCAGCCATAGCCTCGGCACGGGCGGGAGCGTCCTTCAGGTTGTTGGCCTTCAGTACTGCCGCTGTGCGGGTCAGCATGTCGGTACGCTCATCCAGCAGACGCAGCACACCGTAGCCGGTGGTAGCCTCGATGCGGCGGATACCCGCCGCCACACTGGACTCGCTCAGGATTTTGAAGCAGCCGATCTGAGCAGTGTTGTGCACATGAGTGCCGCCGCAGAACTCGGTGCTCCAGCCGCCGGCATCCACCACGCGGACGATACTGCCGTATTTTTCGCCAAACAAGGCCATGGCCCCCATCTTTTTGGCTTCCTCAATGGGCAGGTTCTTTACATCCACCGGCAACGAGGCAAAAATTTTCTCGTTGACTTTGCGCTCTACCTCGGCAAGTTCCTCTGCCGTAACGGCACTGAAGTGGGTAAAGTCGAAGTGGGTGATCTTGTCATCCTGGTAACTGCCGGCCTGGTGTACGTGTTCGCCCAGTACTTCCCGCAGGGCTTTCTGCATCAGGTGGGTGGCGGTGTGGTTGCGGCAGATAGCCATGCGGCGACCTTCATCCACCGCAGCGACGACTTCATCGCCCACCTTGATGGTTCCATCCAGCAGTGCACAGGTATGCACAAAGTACCCTTTGGGGGTCTTTTTGACCTGGGTGACTTTCAGCTTGGCTTCGCCGCAGGTGATATAACCATGATCGGCCACCTGGCCACCCATCTCAGCGTAGAAGGGGGTACGGTCCAGTACCACCAGCACACCTTCCTTGGCTTCATTCGCCGCGTCGGTGGCAATGGCATCAGCCAGTTCTTCGCCGTCGGAAAGCGCCACAACGGTGGCGGTCTCCCGCAGCGTCTCGTAACCGTCAAACTGAGTGGCCTCCGCGGTCAGTTCGCCGAACAGGTCGGCACTCCAACCAGAGATATCTTTGGCGAGGCGCTCGGCGCGGGCACGCTCCCGCTGCTTGGTCATTTCGGCATGGAAAGCGTCTTCGTCCACCGTGAGGCCTGCCTCCGCAGCGATCTCTTTGGTCAGATCCAAGGGGAAGCCGAAGGTATCGTTGAGCTTGAACACATCGGCACCGGGCAGGATCGTCTCCCCTGCCGCTTTGCGCTCGTCGATCATGGCGTTCAGGATGTTCAAACCCGCATCAATGGTGCGGCCAAACCGTTCTTCCTCAGTTCCCACCACTTTCTTGATGTAGGACTCATGCTCCCGCAGTTCGGGGTAGCCGGCCTCACTGGAAGCAATGACAGTGTCCACCAGTTCCGTCAGGAAGGGATGGTCAATGCCCAGCATGCGACCGTGGCGGGCGGCACGGCGCAGCAGACGGCGCAGCACATAGCCGCGGCCCTCGTTGGAGGGCAAAATACCATCCGATACCATGAACACAGTAGAGCGGATATGGTCCGTAATGACACGGATGGAGACATCATCCTTTTCGTTGTCACCGTAATGCTTGCCGGAAATGCGTTCCACATGGTGCAGCACCGAAGCAACAGTATCCACCTCGAACAGGTTGCCTACGTCCTGCATCACGCAGGCCAGGCGCTCCAGGCCCATGCCGGTATCAATGTTGGGCCGGGGCAGACGCTCGTAGTGACCTTTGCCGTCAGAGTCGAACTGGCTGAACACCAGGTTCCAGATTTCCATATAGCGGTCGCAGTCGCAGCCGACCTTACAGGTAGGCTTGCCACAGCCGTGCTCGGGGCCACGGTCGTAGTAAATCTCGGAGCAGGGGCCGCAGGGGCCGGAGCCGTGTTCCCAGAAATTGTCCTCTTTGCCAAAGCGGACCATGTGATCTTCAGGGATTCCCACCTTTTTGGTCCAGATATCGTAGGCCTCGTCATCGTCCAGGTAGACCGAAATATACAGCTTATCGGCAGGAATCTGCAGTTCACCGGTCAGAAATTCCCAAGCCCAGGGAATGACTTCCTCTTTAAAATAATCCTGGAAACTGAAGTTGCCCAGCATCTCAAAGAAGGTGCCGTGACGTGCCGTAATGCCCACACGCTCAATATCCGGGGTGCGGATGCACTTCTGACAGGTAGTGACCCGGTGGCGGGGCGGTTCTTCCTGACCCAGGAACCACTTTTTCATAGGAGCCATACCGCTGTTAATCAGCAGCAGGCTGGGGTCGTCTTTCGGCACCAGCGGAAAGCTGCCCAGGCGCAGGTGGCCCTGGGTCTCAAAATAGTGCAGGTACTTTTCACGCAGTTCATTCAGTCCGGTCCATTGCATAACAATACGTTCTCCCATCCATGACTTCTGTATGGCATCAAAGTCCACGAAAAAAAATATAGCCCTCGCCCCTCTACAGGGACGAAGGCTGATCGCTTCCGTGGTACCACCCGGTTTGCCATGGGCGTTTCCACCGCACGGCCACTTTGGCTGCGTTAACGCCGCACTACGTTTGGCTCGTCGCCAAAAGCTCCGGGGTGGCTTTGCCGTGCACCAGCCGGGTGCCTTGCACCATTGGCACCCTCTCTGTAGACTGCTGCGGGCCGGCATTTGCCCCTTCCACGCCATTTTCCTTTTACGAAATAATTATAGGACGCTTTTTCCTCCTTGTCAACTGCTTTTTGCGGTCAGGCGTCGGATTGGCCGTCCATAACGTGCAGCCCGTCGGCAACGCGGGCAAAAATTTCCGCGCTGGAGGTTTCCGGTTCCAGAATACCGTCCTGAAGCACTGTGATGGTATAGCGCGGCTGCTCTGCCGGATAAAACCCAGCGAACCAATAGTTGAGCAATTCCTCCCCCGCCTCATCGAATTGCCCGGTCTGGGCAGTTCCAGTCTTGCCGGCAGCCGTGCCATCGGCAGGCGCCGCGTCTTTGCCGATCCCTTCCTCCACCACGGACTGCAGCATGCTGCGCAGTACCCGCGCGGTATCAGCGCTGCAGGCAGTTTGCTCCGGTGAGACCTCCATTTCTTTTGCCGCAGTACCGTCGGCCTCCACCACACCGCGCACCAACCGCGGCGGCATCCAGGTCCCATCGTTGGCTACCGCATTCATCATGGACGTGATCTGCAGCGGCGTAGCAGTCAACACCCCCTGCCCGAAGCTGAACACCGCCAGCTGACCTGCATTGTCCAGTACATCACCTTCCGGCAACGTTCCTGCATTGCTTTTCAGTCCCGGAGCCACAGCTGTTGCCGTGCCAAAACCGAATTTTTCCGCCTCACGCAGCAGCACATCACCACCCAACAGTCGGCCCAGTTCCACAAAATAGCAGTTACAGCTCTGTTCCAGCGCACCACGCAGGTTGACGTTACCGTGGGCGCGCCCCTGGGCGCAGCGGTAAATCTGCCCGGCCACTTCCACACTGCCGGTACAATCGTGGGTGAACCAGTCCAGTCCCTGTTCACAGGCAGCAGCTGCCACCACCACCTTGAACACCGACCCGGCACTGAACGCGCTGAAGGTGCGGTTAATAAGCGAGGTATCGTCCGCCTCAATGCTTTTGGCTACATTGAGGGGATCGTATTCCGGCATACTGACACTGACCAGTATCTCGCCGGTATTACGATCCATGACCACAATGCAGCCCCGCGGCATATACAGTGAAGCAATTCCCTCACACAGGCGCTGGATATCGGCATCAATGGTCAGCTGTACCCCCTGACCATTTCCCTCTTCGGAAATTTCTATCGTGGGCTCATTGCCCGCCAGCAGCCGTCCCTGGGCACTGGTGACGCAGCAGACCGCAGCCTCATCTCCGGAAGTATAAAGTACATCATCGTAAGCAGATTCCAAACCCGATACCCCGTGTCCCTCTCCGTCCAGATATCCCAGAAGATGCACAGCAATAGGAATCGGAAGATAACGGCGGGCACTTTGGTAGGTATTGACCCCCTGCGCCGTCAGGTCCTGGTCCACCTGGATGAGAAAAGGCGTGGCGGAATTGCGCCTTTCGTACAGTTCCGCCTGTTCGGCATAGGAAACATAGGGAAACAGCGTGGCGTAACTGGCGTCCCCCGGGATGCACAGCGCATACCAACAGGGATCATGTCCGGTCAGCAATCGCCCGGTTCGGTCATAAAAATTACCACGCTCCCGGGGCAATGCAGTGGTCTGGGCGGTCTGGGCCCCGGCATTCTGTGCGTAGGATGTATCCGTACCGATCCACAACAAACGGCACAACACAATACCAAACAATAACACCAACGCCCCGGCCAGGAGCAGCAACCTGCGTAACGACATAACAACGCCCCTTTCCCGCTCAGTATACCCGGGAAAGGGGTACGATAATCACCGCCCGGAGAAAGGCCTGGAGAAGCGCAACGAGGACTTCGCCGCTGAAGTAGCAGCTGCTATATAACATTGTTGTACCAAGCTTGGCTGACACGGCTATCCAGCCGCTTTACGGCAAATCCACAGCCGTTTGCTTTTCTTTCGATTCTTCCAAAACTGTCCATTGAAATTTTTCCCGGAAATCCCGGTAACAACCAGGGCATATCCAGACAGATTCATCCTCGGTACAATATCCTTCGGCATACTCTGTAGGAAACTTGGCCCAACAAAAGACGCAATGCTCATGCTCCCAATCCTTTCGCCTAGGTATAAACATCTTTTTGCGTAAGTTTTGGCCCAAAAGATACTTTTTCTGGTCCGTCAACCGCCAATCATCCATCATATTCTTCCCTTTCTGGACTGCACTTGACAGCGAATTGCTGCACATCGTCAAGGACGCTCCCCTAGAAATACATCAAGCCATCCACAACGTTCTGAGCATAGTTTACAATAGATTTGCAATGAAGGCAAATAACAAATCGCCCCAAAAACCGCCACTTTTTGCAAGGCAGTTTTCCTGTAACGCTGGCAACGCTGTTCTCAGCACAATAAAAACAGGGCGGTATGGCTTTTCAGCCATACCGCCCTGCGGCAAATCAAATTGTTCTGCTAAGGTCTTTCAGCGCAATTAGCCCTTCATGGCAGCGGCAACTTCAGCAGCAAAGTCCTCGTTGCGCTTCTCCAGGCCCTCGCCCTTGACGAAGTGGGTGTACGCAGCGATCTGGATATCGCCACCCAGAGCCTTGGCAGTGTCGGCAACGTACTTCTTCACGTCCATGTTGCCGTCCTTGATGAAAGCCTGATCCACCAGGCAGTTCTCCTTGTAGAACTTGCCCAGCTTGCCGATGGCCATCTTTTCCTTGATGGCGTCGGGCTTGTTGGCGGTCTTGGGATCGTTGGCCATCTGGGCCAGGATGATTTCCTTCTCCTTGGCGATGGTCTCGGCGGGGACAGCAGCCTCGTTCAGGTAGCTGGGGTTGGCCGCAGCAATCTGCATGGCGATGTCCTTGCCAAAAGCAACGAACTCAGGTTTGCCAGCCACTTCGTCGCTGGTCTCGAACTTGACGATAACGCCGTGAGTGCCGCCGCCATGGACGTAAGCGGCGCAGTGGCCCTCATAACGGGCAAAGCGGCGAACCTTGATGTTCTCCTTGATGACCAGAATCAGCGCCTTCAGGGCGTCATCCACAGTGCCTTCGCCCATCTTGCAGCCCATCAGAGCCTCCACATCAGCGGGGTTCTGCTCGGCCACAACCTTGGCCAGCTCCTTGGTGAACTCGACAAACTTGTCGTTCTTGGCAACGAAGTCGGTCTCGGCGTTGACTTCCACCACAACGGCGCAGTTGGGGAAAGAAACGGCATAGACCATGCCCTCGGCGGCAATGCGGCCAGCCTTCTTGTTGGCGGTAGCCAGACCCTGCTCGCGCAGAATCTCAATAGCCTTCTCGAAGTTGCCTTCGGCCTGGGTCAGCGCTTTCTTGCACTCCATCATACCGCAGTCGGTCTGACGGCGCAGTTCCATAACGTCTTTTGCAGAAATAGCCATAGTGTTTCCAGTCCTTTCTGTCTTACGCGTTGTAGGGTAACATCAAGCCTCGGTGGTCTCGGCGGCTTCAGCGGCAGGCGCTTCCTGCACGCCCTGCTTGCCTTCCAGCACAGCGCTGGCCATGGCGCCGGAGATCAGCTTGACGGCACGAATGGCGTCGTCGTTGCCGGGGATAACGTAGTCGATCTCATCGGGATCGCAGTTGGTATCGACGATGGCGACGATGGGGATGTTCAGCTTGCGGGCCTCAGAAACGGCGATGCGCTCCTTGTGGGGGTCCACGATGAACATAGCCTTGGGCAGGCTCTTCATGTTCTTGACACCGCCCAGGTACTTCTCCAGCTTCTCCATCTCCAGTTCCAGCTTGACCACTTCCTTCTTGGGCAGCAGGTCAAAGGTGCCGTCAGCCTGCATGGTCTTGAGCTGTTCCATGCGGTCGATGCGCTTGCGGATGGTGCGGAAGTTGGTCATCATGCCGCCCAGCCAGCGAGCATTGACGTAGTGCATGCCGCAGCGGGTAGCCTCGTCACGGATGGACTCCTGAGCCTGCTTCTTGGTGCCGACGAACAGGATCTCACCGCCCTCAGCAGCGGTGTCGCGCACGAAGTTGTAAGCCTCATCCAGCTTCTTCACGGTCTTCTGCAGGTCGATGATGTAGATGCCGTTGCGCTCGGTGAAGATGTACTTCGCCATCTTGGGGTTCCAACGGCGGGTCTGGTGACCGAAGTGGACACCGGCCTCAAGAAGCTGCTTCATAGATACGACTGCCATAGTTTGTTTCCTCCAATAAATTTAGTTTTACCCGCCGCATTGCGTTTTATGTTTCCTAACCCTCTTCGGTTTCCCAAAAAAGGGCACAAAAAAACAACGCAATGCGTGTGTATTGCCGTAGTATAATACCACACCCCCCTGCAAAATGCAAGGGGGTATGAGAATTTTTTCTGCGCTATCCCGTTTACTGCACAGGGATTTTGCTGTATTCAGGAAAAATCGGTGCCATCCTGAGTGTACAGGTGGGTGCGCAGCACCTGACATTGCCAGATGGGGGCCGCCCCCTTCTCCCGCAGAACGTCCATGAGCAAAGCCGGGTTCAGGTTGAGCGCCTCGCCGGAGCCGCAAGGCAGCGTAATGGAAAATTCCAGCGTATCGCCCTGCACAGTGTAATCAATATGCGGTAAATGTTCCTTCAGGTCCAGCGTCTTATGGCCCCGCTTAGTCTTCTTGGTGACCTCAGCTTTTTCAGCAGCATTGTAGGCTTCGATGGCTGCGGCGGAACCGGCGGGCATGGTAACGGTATATGCCGCCGACGCAATCACCCCTACTTTCTGTACCGCAGGGGCCACTGCGGTGATCTTCATGCCCCGGGGCATCAGCGGCTGCAGAGCCGCCTGCCAAGCGGCGCCGTCGATGGTCTCCTGCTCGGTCTTTACCTCACAGCTTTCGCAGATGCTCTCTTGCCCCAGAGACAGCGGGCAGGAAAAAGACAGATAAATATGCGGATTGAACCCCTGGGTATACCACACCGGCAGGCCACTGATTTTGAGCAGGCGGTGGAACACCCGCTGCAAGTCCAGCAGCGAAATATAGGCGGATTCACCGCGCTTTTCAAAGAAGATCCTTACTGTAGTCAAAACAGGGCCCTCCCAGCAGTTTGTTGGCGCCGCATCCGCTACACTGGCGGTTGCAGGGCTGTGTGGTCTCGGCGTTCAGCGCCTTCTGGTATTCCCGCACCAGATGGGCATGGGTCACGCCTACGTCCAGATGGCTCCAGGGTGTCACTTCGTCCAAACCCAAGGGGCGATAATTGTAAAAATCTGGGTCGATGCCGCAGGCGGCAAAGGCGGCCACCCAGCGGTCATAATCGAAGTACTCTTCCCAGGTATCAAAGAAAGCTCCGTTCTCGAAAGCTGTCTCAATGACCTTGCCCAGACGGCGGTCCCCCTTGGCGAAGACGCCTTCCAGCACACTGGTAGCACTGTCATGGTAGTTAACTTTGATCTTGCGGGAGTGTACACAGCTGAGCAGATACTTTTGCTTTTCCCGCAGGGTCTCCCGCCGGTCCTGGGCACAAAACTGGAAAGGAGTGTCCGGTTTGGGCACAAAGCAGGCCACACTGATGGTCACCTGTACGCTCTTGCCTTTGGGACGGTCAGGAATTTGGTAGAACAGGTCCACCACCTGCTGGGCCGTGTCGGCAATCCCCTTGATATCCTCCATCGTTTCGGTAGGAAGGCCCATCATAAAATACAGCTTGACTGCCGTGTACCCTTCGGAGAAAGCAATACGGCATCCCCGCTCGATCTGCTCCCAGGTGACGTTTTTGTTGATGACATCCCGCAGGCGCTGGGTGCCGGCCTCCGCCGCAAAGGTCAGGCCGCTCTTGCGCACCTTGGTAGTCTTTTCCACCAGTGACTGGGAGAAGTTGTCCACCCGCAGCGAGGGCAGTGACAAACTTACATGGTCTGCCTCAGCCCAGGCATTGAGCCGGTCCAGAATCTCCTCCAGCCGGGAATGATCTGAGGTGGACAGACTGGTCAGGCTCAGTTCATCGTAACCGGTAGTGCGGCACAGTTCCCGGGCACAGTCGCTGATCTGCCGGGGGGAACGTTCCCGGAAAGGTCGGTAAATTTGCCCTGCCTGGCAGAACCGGCAGCCGCGCACGCAGCCGCGCAGCACCTCCACGCAGGCGCGGTCCTGCACGGCCCCCACCAGCGGCACCACAAAATTCTTGGGCGGCTCGTAGTCGTCCATATTTTTTACGATAGCTTTGGTAATGCACGCCGGCACGCCGGGGCGGTTGGGCGTGATGGCCTGAATACGTCCATCGGGCAGATAGGTCACATCATAAAAAGAAGGCACATATACGCCGGGGAGCTTTGCCAGTTCCCGCAGCAGGGTCTCTTTGTCCCACCCCTGTTTTTTGCCCTGCTCCACCGTGGCGCAGATATCCTGCAGCATCTGCTCCCCTTCACCCAGCTGCATGATATCAAAGAAATCCGCCATAGGCTCGGCATTGCACACACAGGGTCCACCTGCGATAATCAACGGCCAGCGCTCGTCCCGGTCTGCCGCACGCAGCGGTATGCCGGACAAACGCAGCATGGCCAGAATATTCGTATAGCACAGTTCATACTCCAGAGAAAA
>DXBO01000084.1 GCA_019116485.1 Candidatus Gemmiger excrementavium | reverse complement strand
TGCACAAAATTCGTGTAAAATATACTGGGCGGAAAGTTCGGAAAATATTCGATTTCCCGCCGCTTTTTTGTTTTTGCGGGATTTTTTGTTTTTTACCCGCTGCGGGGCGTTTTTCTGGTTGCGAAAACGCCCCGTGTAGAGTACAATATACAATATTAGTAAGGTAACAAGAGGGGGATTTTACATGGCTACCGCCAAAGAAAAATTCGAACAGGCACAGCAGCGCTACGCCGAAACCTTTGAACGCCACCTGGAAAACGGCGTGGAGTTTATCAGCCGGGATGTCTATATCGACCCGGAAGTCGTCATTGCGCCGGGTGCCGTGATTCTGCCCGGGTGCATTTTGCGGGGCAAAACCGAGATCGGCGCAGGGTGCGTCATCGGCCCCAACACCCTGCTGGAAAACACCGTGGTGGAGAACGGTTCCTCCATCAACGCCAGCCAATGCTATGACAGCCACATCGGCCCCAACAACAAAATCGGGCCTTTCACCCATGTGCGCACCGGCACCAAAACCGCTGAGGGCTGCCACCTGGGTGCCTATGTAGAGACCAAGAATGCCGACTTTGCCGAGGGCAACACGGTCAGCCACCTGACCTACATCGGCGACGCTACCGTGGGCAAGTACTGCAACTTCGGCTGCGGCACCGTGACCTGTAACTACGACGGTGAGGGCAAGTTCCACACCACCATCGGAGACTATGCCTTCATCGGCTGCAACACCAACCTGGTGGCACCGGTCACGGTGGGCGACCACGCCTTTACCGCCGCCGGGTCCACCATCGGCAAGGATGTGCCCGCCGGGGCGCTGGGTATCGAGCGCTCCAAACAGGTCAATGTCGAAGCCTGGGGCGAACACAAACTGGAAAAGTACATCGCCAAAAAGCAGAAACTGGAAGCCGACAAGAAACGGGGTTGATGGATCATGACCGCTGTTTGGCTGACGCTGCTGGGCTGGCAGGAAGCGCTGTGTACCTTTGATGCGGCGCAATACGGCACCGCTTTGCACACGCTGCAGGAAGCTGCTATCCCCTGCCGCACCCGCACCGTCAATTTCAGCAGCGCGTCCCGCCGCACCGGCACGTTCTACGCGGTGGGCGAGCGCACCGACCGCAGTATTGAATACCAGATTTTTGTGAAAAAAGCCGACCTGCCCCAAGCGCAGCTGGCGCTGCAGGGGCGGCTGGATTCTCTATAATGTGAGTACAGAAAGGACAGTATGCGTTTTCTAGGCAACCTTTTATGGCTTTTGCTGGGCGGCCTGGCCAGCGCCTTGGGCTGGGCACTGGCGGGGCTGTTGTGGTGTATCACCATCGTAGGTATCCCGGTAGGGCTCCAGTGTTTCAAGTTTGCATCGCTGAGCCTGTGGCCTTTCGGCAAGGATATCCTCTATCAGGGCGGCGCGCCCTCGCTGCTGCTCAACATCCTGTGGCTGCTGATTTCCGGTCTGCCGCTGGCCATCGCCCACGCAGCCTGGGGTTGTGCGCTCTGTGTGACGATCATCGGCATCCCCTTTGGGCTGCAGTTTTTCAAACTGGCGCGGCTGGCGCTGCTTCCCTTTGGCAGCCGGGTCATCACAGTCTGCTGACCCCCCTACCCTACAACAACAAGGAGTGTTCTGCCAAGCCATGGCATTTTTTACAACCTCCGGGGCCGACTGGCTGATTGCCGGATTGGGCAACCCCGAACCGAAATACGACGGCACCCGCCACAACGCCGGGTTTGAGGCGCTGGACTATCTGGCCGCCCAGTGGCAGTGCCCGCTGAACAAAAGCAAATGGCAGGGCCTGTACGGCACCGCCCAGGTGGGCAACCACAAGGTAGTACTGCTGAAACCGCTGACCTACATGAATCTGAGCGGGCAGAGCATCGCCCCTGCCGCCAACTTTTACAAAATCCCGGCCAACCACATCATTGTGCTGTGCGATGATATCACCCAGCAGCCCGGGCACCTGCGCATACGGCCCCACGGGTCGGCAGGCGGCCACAACGGGCTCAAGAGCATCATCGCCAGCCTGGGCACCGAGGAGTTTTCCCGCATCCGCATCGGTATCGGGGCCAAACCCAACCCCCAGTACGACCTGGCAGCCTGGGTGCTGGGCAAACTGCCCCCCGATGACCGCAAGGCCATGACCGACCGCTACCCGGACATCGAACAAGCCTGCAAACTGCTGATGGACGGCAATTTGCAGTATGCACAAAACAAATTCAACCGATAAAGGGGATACCGACCATGAGTTCTCTTCGCAAACAAGCCATGATCCGTCTGCTGCTCTGCGCCCTGGTGCTGATCGCCAGCATCGTGTTCAGCGTATTGCTGCTGACCGGCACTTTTGACGGCGACAGCGCCGCCAGTGATACCACCACTTCCGACAGCACAGACGCCACGCCGGAGGAAAACGGCGAACCCACCGAGAATACCGGGGACAGCGACGGCGCCGAGCCCGCCGAAGGGCAAGACGCCGCGGCAGAGGCCGAACCCACGCCCGAACCCACGCCGGATCCCACCCCTGCGAACTTTGAAGGCCTGGCCGAGCAGCCCGCCACCGTTTATGCTGAGGGTGAGCAGCCCCACTTTACCGTGACGCCGGATGCCAACATGAACCTGCGCGCCGGCCCCGGCACCGACTTTGACAAGGTGGCCCAGATTCCCGCCGGCACCGAAGTGACCGCGCTGGGTACCAACGGCGACGAAAGCTGGATCATGGTGCAGTACGAGGGCCAGTACGGCTGGCTTGCCAAGGAGTACCTGAACGCGGTCTGACCCGGTGGCTGCGCTGACAAGTGAATAGGTAGAAGGAGGTTCCCGATGAAAAAGCGAATGCTGTCCCTGCTGATGGTCGCCGCGCTGCTGGCCGCCTGTGCCGGCTGCGGCAGCCAAGGAAACGCCACCGCCTCCTCCCCTGCTTCGGGCAGCGAGGCGCCTGTACAGGAATCGGCATCAGCTGAGGCCGAGGCCGCCGCCCCCCTTGGTCTGTTGAGCAATATGACGGTATTGCACGATACCACGCTGACCCCCAGTGTCCCCACTTTTACGGTGGAGCCGGATTTTTCCAACGTTCTCAACGGGGAGATGGTCTCCTACTGGAGCGAGGACGCCAAACAGATGCTGCTGGAAAACGGTTTTGTGGTGGCAGACAGCAGCTCCGACGAGTTTTATCCCATTTACGAATCCAACCGCTATGCCTATCTGCCCAACTTTGTAACGGTGGACGCGGCACTGCACACCTATCACCTGTATTTTCTCTACCTGCAGCGTCAGATCGAGCAGGAGCATCTGCTGCCCCTGCTGCAGGAGCTGACCACTACCATGCTGGCGGAAAGTCAGGCCCAGTCCGAAGCCTTGACCGGCACCGACTGGGAGAACGCCGCTGACCGCAATGTAGCCTACTTCACCGTGGCGGCGGTGCTGCTGGACCCGACACTGGCTTCCGGCGCACTGCCCCAGGAAGCAGCGGCAGAACTGGCACTCATTGACGCCGCAGCGGAGGTCCTCCCCTCCCCGGTGATGAATATGGGCGACCCCCAGGGGACCCAGCAGGAAGATTATACCCAGTATATTCCCCGCAGCTACTATACTGAGAGTGAGGAACTGACCCGTTATTTCAAAGCCATGATGTGGTACGGCCGCATGGCGTTCCTGCAGTCTGACGAGGATAAAACCCGTAGCGCCGTGCTGCTGAACCTGGCCCTGCGGGACAGCGGCGCCATGGAAGACTGGCAGGGCATCTATGATGTGACCTGCTTCTTTGCAGGGGCCAGTGACGACGCCAACTGCAATGACTATCTGCCGTTGATCGACGCGGCCTACGGTGCCGACACCGACGTGACCGCCCTGCCCGGCGACAGTGAGGGCTGGCAGCAGTTTACCCAGGCGCTTTCTTCGCTGAAGCCAGCCGCCATCAATTCCATGCCGGTCAAGGAATGGGAAGATCGGGACGAAGCCACCGCGGGATACCGCTTTATGGGCCAGCGCTATACCATTGATGCCGACATCCTGCAGCAGCTGGTTTACCGCGACGTGGAGGAAAGCGAGGACAAGCGTCAGCGCATGCTGCCGGACGCCCTGGATGTGCCTGCGGCGTTGGGGTCCGAGACTGCCCTGAATATTCTGCACGACCTGTGTGATACCGATTATCCCAATTATAACGAACAGATGGAAACGGTTCGCGCCCAGTTTGCCGGTGCCGGGGACGAGGTCTGGAACGCCAGCCTGTACGCGGCCTGGATCAACGCACTGCGCCCCCTGACCGAAACCCGCGGTGAAGGCTGGCCCCAGTACATGCAGAATACCGCCTGGCAGACCAAGTGCCTGGCCAGTTTCCTGGGCAGCTGGACCGAACTCAAACACGACACCGCCCTGTACAGCAAACAGACCTATGCCGAGATGGGCGGCGGCCCCATTGACGAAGCGGATGACCGCGGCTGGGTGGAGACCGAGCCGGTGGTGTTCGGGCGGCTGGCCGCCCTGACCCAGGCAACCTCCGATGGACTGGAAGCCTTGGGCCTGCTGGACGATGCCGCCAAGGAAAGCCTTGCGTTGTTGTATGAACTGAACCGGCAGCTGATGGTCATTGCCGAAAAGGAACTGCGCAACGAACTGCCCACCGACGAGGAGTTTGAACTGATCCGCAGCTTTGGCGGGCAGCTGGAACATTTCTGGCAGCAGGCTGTGGCTCAGGATGGCCAGAGTTATCTTTCCCCCCAGGAACAGCCCGCCGCGCTGGTAGCCGACATTGCCACCGACCCCAACGGCACCGTGCTGCAGACCGCCACCAATGTAGGGACCATCTATGTGATCGTCAATGTGGATGGTTCTCTCCGCATCGCCAGTGGTTCGGTCTATCTGTTCTATCAGTTTGAACAGCCGATGGAGCAGCGCATGACCGACCAGGACTGGTGGGTGGAACTGGGCAAGATGCCCGACGAAGCCGGTGAGTTCCACTGGCAGGACCGTCCCGCCACGGCCCCCTGGACCAGCTGCTATATACCGGCAGAGATGTACGGCTGATGCGCCGCGCACTGGGCTGGTTCCTGTATGGCCTGGCAACCCTGTGCATGGTGTTGCTGCTGCTGTGCTGCCGGGGCGTGTTCCTGCCCTGCGGTTGCGCCCGCAGCGAGGTCATAGAACTGGATGACAAGTCTTTGACGCTGGTATTGGCAGAAAACAGTTTTTCTGTCCGGGATGGCAGCGATCTGCTGTGGCAGACGGAAAGTTCCCTTCATATTCAGGATTTCCTGACCCTGGATATTGACCGCGACGGCCAGACTGAACTGATGTTGCTGGCCTGGCGGCGGGGCAATTACGGTTCCAGCAAGCCTTTTTGGGTGGAACGCAACGACACCCGCTGGAGCCAACATATCTTTATTTACAAATGGCAGGGCGACGCCCCCGTGCCGCAGTGGATGTCCAGTCGACTGCGGCCGGAGGTGGACGCCTGGGCCGCGCGGGATGGCAGCCAATTGTTTATCCTGACGCCGGAGGGCGAACAAACCCTGTGGCGGTGGGGCAACTGGGGCCTGGTCCGCGTGGATTGACCGACAGGTTCTATCATGATCTTTACAAACCTTTTTACCAAAACCAAGGAATACGAAAAGCTGGCGCATGCGCTTACCGAACCGGGGGCATGCGCCTTATTTGGGCTGCCCGGCGCCGCCCGGGCACTGGTCTATGCTGTACTGGCCGGGCAGCTGGAGCGGCCTCTGTGCATCGTGACGCCCGGCGAAGCCGAAGCTACCCGCTTTGCCGCCGACCTGAACACCCTGGGTGTGGCGGCGGCAGTGTTCCCTGCCCGGGACTATGTGCTGCGCCCCATCGAGGGGACCGCCCGGGAATACGAATACCGACGTCTGAGCGTGCTGGGCGATCTGGTGGGCGGGCGCCTGCAGGCAGTCTGTGTCTCGGAAGAAGCGCTGACCCAATACACTACCCCCCGGACAGATTTCTGCGCCAATACCCGCACGCTGCACCCCGGCGACACCCTGCCCCGGGCGGAACTGACCTCTCTTCTGTTTGGCGCCGGCTACACCCGCCGGGCCCAGGTAGATGGGCCGGGCCAGTTTTCCATCCGCGGCGACATCGTGGACCTGTACGCCCCCGATATGAAACTGCCGGTGCGCATGGAATTCTGGGGCGACGAGATCGACACCATGCACACCTTTGACCTGGCCACCCAGCGTCGGGAAGACCCGGTGGAGAAAATCTATGTCAGCCCTGCCCGTGAGGTGCTGCTGGGCCAGCCCACCGAAGCAGCGCAACTGCTGCGCGCTTTTTTGAAAAAACAGCGTGGCAAAAAGCGCACCGCCCTGGAAACCTGCCTGGCCCCCGAACTGGCACAGCTGGAGGGTAGTGCCATGCCGGTGAATCTGGACAAGTACCTGGCTGTACGTTACCCGGAACCGGCCACCCTGTTGGATTACCTGGACGACCCGCTGCTGGTGCTGGAGGAGCCCGCCTCTCTGCGGGAGGCCCAGCGTGCCACCGCCTACCGCCGGGGCGAGGAACTGACCACCCTGCTGCAGGACGGTGTGCTGGCCGCCGGGCTTGACAAGCTCTATGCCGACCCGGCCTGGCTGTGGACCCGGCCCGCCTGCTGCCGCACCATCTGTGCCGAGAATTTTGCCCGCAGCCTGCCCGATGTAAAACTGCGGGAGATCGTCAACGCTCCGGCCCATACCCTGCCCGCCTGGAGCGGCGAGGTGGCTGCCCTGCTGGAAGAGATTCAGCCCCTGTGCAACGGCGGCGCCGCTGTAACGGTACTGGCCGGTACACCCCGCGCCGCCGCCGGCCTGGCTGCCGACCTGCGAACCAAAGGGCTGAACGTAACCACCGATGCGGCAGCCCAGCCCACTGCCGGACTGGTGCAGGTGCTGGCGGGGCAGCTTTCCGCCGGGTGCAGCCTGCCCTTTGCCAAATACGCACTGTTTACCGCCCGTGCTTTCGGCGTGAGCAGCGCCCAGAAAAAGAAAAAGCGCAACAAGGATGCCCTGAGCAGCTTGAGCGAGATCTCGCCGGGGGACCTGGTGGTGCACCAGAACCACGGCATTGGCCGCTATGCGGGCATCCAGCGCATGGCTGTGCAGGGGGTCACCAAAGATTACCTGCGTATCGAGTACGACAAAAAAGACGTTCTGTATGTGCCGGTCACTCAGCTGGACCTGCTCTCCCGTTATACAGCCCCCGGTGACCGGGACAACATCAAGCTAAGCCGTCTGGGCGGCGGCGACTGGGCCAAGACCCGCAAGCGGGTGCGTGCCGCCACCGAGGCCATGGCCAAAGAACTGATCGAACTGTATGCCCGGCGCAAACAGGCCAAGGGGCACGCCTTCCCTGCCGACGACACCTGGCAGGGGGATTTTGAGCAGCGCTTTGCCTACGAGGAGACCCCTGACCAGCTGACCTGCGCTGCCGACATCAAACACGACATGGAACAGCCCTGGCCCATGGACCGGCTGCTCTGCGGCGATGTGGGGGTTGGCAAAACCGAGGTAGCCCTGCGGGCCGCCTTCAAGTGCGTCATGGGCGGCAAGCAGTGTGCCATCCTGGCCCCCACCACCATCCTGGCCTGGCAGCACTTCAACACCGCCATTGCCCGGATGGAGGCCTTCCCCATCCGCATCGGGCTGTTGTCCCGCTACCGCAGCGCCAAGGAACAGAAAGAGACGCTGCGGGGCCTCAAGGACGGCACCGTGGACATCATCGTGGGCACCCACCGGCTGCTTTCCGACGACGTGAAGTTCCACGACCTGGGCCTGGTCATCATCGACGAGGAACAGCGCTTCGGCGTCAAGCACAAGGAAAAACTCAAGGGGGCGTTCATCGGCGTGGATTTGCTGACCCTGTCCGCCACGCCTATTCCCCGCACGCTGAACATGGCGCTGTCCGGCATCCGGGATATGAGTACCATTGAACAGCCCCCCTTTGAACGGCAGCCCGTGGAGACTTATGTGCTGGAATACGATGAAGGCATTGTGGCCGAGGCCATCCGCAAGGAACTGGCCCGGGGCGGGCAGGTCTACTATCTGCACAACCGGGTGGAGACCATTGACCAATGCGCGGCACGCATCGGCAAGCTGGCCCCCGGTGCCCGGGTAGGCATAGCCCACGGCAAAATGAGCGAGGAGCAGATTTCCTCGGTATGGCAGCAGCTGCTGGACAACGAGATCGACGTGCTGGTGTGCACCACCCTGATCGAAACCGGTGTGGACGTACGCAACTGCAACACCCTGATTATAGAAAACGCTGACCGGATGGGCCTTTCCCAGCTGTACCAGCTGCGGGGCCGGGTGGGGCGTTCCAACCGCAAGGCGTACGCCTATTTCACCTTTACCCGGGACAAAGTGCTCACCGAAGTGGCCGCCAAACGGCTTTCGGCCATCCGGGAGTTCACGGCCTTCGGCTCCGGGTTCCGCATCGCTATGCGCGATCTCCAGATTCGCGGCGCGGGCAGTCTGCTGGGCCACAGCCAGCACGGCCATATGGAGGCCGTTGGTTATGATTTGTATGTAAAGATGCTGGGCCAGGCCATTGCTACCGCCCGGGGCGAAACACCGCCCCCCGACAAGAGTGATTGTCTGGTGGATATCTCCATTGATGCCTATCTGCCCGAAGAGTATATCCCGGACCCCGCCGGGCGCATTGAAGCCTACAAGCGCATTGCCGCCATAGAGACCACCGCCGATGCCGAAGACGTGCTGGATGAACTGATTGACCGCTACGGCAGCCCGCCCAAAAGCGTACAGGGACTGGTGGATGTCTCGCTGGTGCGGGTCACCGCCGCCCGGGTGGGCATTGTGGAGATCGTACAGCGCAGCGATATGCTGATTTTGTATTCCGACGTGGTGGGCCCCCACCAGCTGGCCGCCGTGATGGAACAGTATCCCCAGCGGATACTGTACAACGCCCTGGGCCGCCCCTATTTCAGCCTGCGGGTGCAGAAAGGCGAAAACCCGCTGGTATTGCTGCGGGACGTGGTAACGCTGCTGCCCGGCGCCGCCCCCACCGCACCATAAATATCCCGGCAACACGAAGCCCCCGGTCTGCAAAAGACCGGGGGCCATTTGTATGGTTCAGGACTGGGGCTCCGTTTCGCCTGGCGCAGCGGTGGTAGTACGGATGACATACTGGGGGCTTTTATTCATGGTCATATACATGCGGCCCACATACTCCCCTACCAGGCCCAGCATCATCATCAGGATGCCGTCCAGCAGCAGCACGACCGACACAATACTGGACCAGCCCGCGTCAATGGCATCCAGCAGAATGATTTTGCGCACAATGATCGCCACCGCGAACAAAAAGCCCACCAGGGAAAAAATCATGCCCATAACGGTGGCCACCCGCAGCGGCTTGACCGAAAAAGCCGTAAACCCGTTGAGCCACAACCGCAGCAGCTTGATGAACGTATAGCCGCTCTCCCCTTCAGTACGGTCCTGATGGTCGATGGGCACATTTTTGAACCGGCTGGTGGAGCGCACCGCCAGGCCGTCCACATAGGGGAAAGGATTGTCACATTTAACCATTTCGTCGATGATAAAACGCCGGGCCACATAGTAGCTGGCCATGTACAAATCTTTGGGTTTCCCCATCAGCCAGGTGGCCATCCAGTCGTTGACCCGGCTGCCGAAGTTGCGGAACAGACTGTGATGCTTGGTGGGATAGCTGGCGTAGACCACGTCGGTGTCCTCGTCCAGTGCGTCGATCAGGCGGAACATCTCGGCAGGTGGAGTCTGGCCATCGTCGTCCAGACTGACCACCAAATCCCCCCGCACATGGCGGTAACCGGCCATCAGCGCCGAGGCCTGCCCGAAATTGCGGGACATGCAGATGCCGAACACGTTGGGGTCCTCGGCTTTCAGGCGGCAGATTTCCCGCCAGGTATCATCGGCAGGGTTGTCGTTGATAAGCAGTATTTCGTAGGTATAGCGGCCATCGGCGGTGACGGTGGCGCGGATATCCCGCACCACGCCGGCCAGCGTGGCCGCGCTGTGGTAACAGGGAATGACAAAACTCAACAGTGGCATGACGAACTTTCTACTCCTCTTACTTTTCCATCCACCGGCAGATCTGCGCGGCATCGTCGGCGGCAAACAGATAATACCCGAACCGGGTGGAGGAATCCGTGACGATATGGTCCATGGGGTCCAGGGGGCTTTCCTCCAGCATGGTGATATCGGGGGTGTCCCGCAGCGCCTGGCGGATTTCCAGGTCCTGCGGGCCGAACACAAACCGCACGCCGCAGGCCGGGTAGTGGTCCCGCCGGGTCAGGTCGGGGGCCTGGCCCAAGGCGATCTGCACCACCATCCCCACATAGTCGTACCCGGTGGTCAGCGGCACCAGGTGGCTGCCGATACAATCGCCCCCCATGCGCCCGCCGATCTCGATGAGATGAATATCGCCTTTTTCGTCGATTTTCAACTCGCTGTGAGAGGCCCCGTTGCGAATTTCCAGGGTGTCCAGCGCGTGGAACACCACAGACCGTACCTTGTCCCCCATGGCGTTGGTAAGGGGTGCCGGTTCCATGTGGCCGGTCTCGATGTACATGGGCGCACCGGTGGTGTATTTGAGGGTGATCTGCAACAGATGATGTTCCCCTTGCCAGGAGATACACTCCACACTGTACTCCTGTCCGGTGACAAATTCCTCCACCACCGCCTGCTTTTCAAAACTCTGTTCCCGGGCACGGGTAATGGCCGCCTGCAGCCCGGCCGGGCGCTGCACCTTGGTGATGCCCCGGCTGCCCGAGCGGTCGGTAGGCTTAACGATAAGCGGATAGCGAAGCCCTTCCAATGCTTCAAGATTGGTATCCTGCCCCACCAAAACGGAACGGGGCGACGGGTCGCCGCCGGCGGCAAAGGCTTCCCGCATTTTGTGTTTGTTGGTGGACTTTTCACAACAGCGCATGCCGTTGCCGGTCAACCCCATAGCCTCGGCCACATAGTTCACCGTAACGGCAGCCAGATCGCTGGCGATAGTACAGATACCGTCAATGCCGATTTTTTGGCACTGCTCCAGAATGGCATCCTTTTCCACAATGCTGATGGGATAGAACACATCCGCCATCTTTTCTCCCACGTCACCTGCTGCCCAGGCAAACACATGGGTCTCACAGCCCAGGTCTTTCGCTTTCTGAATAAGCGGTGCCTGCAGGTAGGACGCACCGATGATCGCCAGTTTTTTCATATCCTTCTATCCTTCATTCCTTGCATGCCATATTTGTTCTTCATTATAGCACAATCCACCGTCCATGGAAAGTACCCGCCGTCTTGTCTTTTGCGCCCAGGCACGGTATAATCGAACTGATATCCATCCGATAAAAGGGGACGATTCGTATGGCAACTATGCAACAACATCTGCGCAGTGCGGCACACTATCTGGCCGTCTGTGCCAAATGGCTGGCGCTGGCGGTACTGGCAGGCTGCGTCACCGGGCCGCTGGGGGCAGCGTTTGGGCTTGCACTGAACTGGGCCAACGCCACCCGGGCCGCCCAGAGCTGGCTTTTGTACCTGCTGCCGGTGGGCGGCCTGGTCATCGTGTTTTTGTACCGCCATTTTGACCCGGACGGCGGCGGCTCCACCAATCAGGTATTCGTGGCTGTGCGGGAGCGCAAGGTGCTGACACTGCGCACCGCACCGTTGATTTTTTTCTCCACCGTGGTCACCCATCTCCTGGGCGGTTCCAGTGGCCGGGAGGGTGCGGCGTTGCTGCTGGGGGGCTCGGTCTTGGGCCAGCTGGGGCAGAAACTGCACCTGAGCCGCCAGGACTGCCGCCAGATGACCATGTGCGGCATGGCGGGGGCGTTCTCGGCCATTTTCGGCACGCCGCTGGCTGCCACCGTCTTTACCCTGGAAGTGGTGGACGTGGGTGCCATGCAATACGCGGCGCTGCTCCCCTGCCTGGTCTCGGCACTGGTGGGGGTATGGATCAGCCGCACCATGGGCCTGGCCCCCACCTCTTTTACCCTGGACGCCGCAGTGGATGCCGACCCGCTGAACCTTGCCCGGGTGGTGGTTCTGGGGGCGCTGCTGGCGGCGCTGAGCATCCTGTTCTGTGAGCTGCTGCACACCGCACCAAAACTGTATGCTCGTTTTTTCCCCAACCCGTACCTGCGCGTGGTTGCCGGCGGCGTGCTGCTCATTCTTCTGACCAAACTGCTGGGCACCACCGATTACAACGGCGCGGGCAGCGCAGTGATCGCTGCAGCTATAGCCGGACAGGCACTGCCTTGGGCCTTTGTCTGCAAGATGCTGTTTACCGCCCTGACCCTGGGCTGCGGCTTCAAAGGCGGCGAGATCGTGCCCATCTTTTTCACAGGGGCCACCTTCGGCTGTGTGGCTGCCCCGCTGCTGGGCCTGCCCGCCCCCCTGGGCGCGGCGCTGGGCATGGCGGCGCTGTTCTGCGGCTGCACCAACAGCCCCCTGGCTTCCATCTGCCTGGGGTTGGAAGTATTCGGCGGCCAGTGTCTGCCGCTGTTCGCCCTGGTGTGCGCGGTCTCCTACATGCTGTCCAGCTATTTCAGCCTGTACCACGAACAGCACTTCCTGCACTCCAAACTGCGCATTGCAGGCGTACAGCGGCTGCACGATCACTGGGTGGAAGCTGAACCCGAGGAAGAAAACGAGTTGTCTGCCGGAAAATAACGTGGTATAATAAGCTGTTGTGCATTCTATGATACAAGGAGGGCGGGCACGTGGACGCAATGCAGCATCTGGTGGGTCTTGTACGCAAGGCCGTACAGGATTACGAGATGATCGCCCCCGGTGACCGGGTCCTTGTGGGGGTGTCGGGCGGCAAGGACAGCGTGGTGCTCACCGTGGCGCTGGCCCGGCTGCGGGCCTACCTGGGTGTTCCCTTTACGGTACACGCCGTGACATTGGACCCCTGTTTCGGCGGCGTACAGACCGATTACACGCCGTTGGCCGACCTGTTTGCGGCGGAGGGCATCCCCTACGAAGTGCGCCGCACCGACATTGGCCCTGTAGTGTTCGATTACCGCAAAGAATCCAACCCCTGCGCCCTGTGTGCCAAACTGCGCCGGGGCACGCTGCACACCGCAGCCCAGCAACTGGGCTGCAACAAAGTGGCCTTGGGCCACCATCTGGACGATGCCATTGAGACCTTTTATATGAATCTCTGGCGGGAAGGGCGCATCGGCTGCTTCTCCCCTGTTACCTATCTGTCCCGTCGGGACCTGACCATGATCCGCCCGCTGCTGCTGGCCACCGAGAGCGAGGTCACCGCGGCGGTACACCGGGCCGGGCTGCCGGTCATCAAAAGCCGCTGCCCCGCCGACGGCGTGACCACCCGGGAAGAGACCAAGCAATTTGTGCGGGAATTCAGCCGCCGGGACCCCGCTTTCCGCCAAAAGACCCTGCATGCCTTGCAGGAGAGCGGCATCGACGGCTGGAAGCCCCTGCATACCGGGCGCAAGAAGGAGTGGACCTGATGAACGATTCCACATTGGAAAAACACTGTTGGGCCGAGATCGACCTGGGCGCACTGCGGCATAATTTTGCCTATATCCGCCGTACAGTGGGCGGGCCGGTCTGTGCCGTTGTCAAGGCGGATGCCTACGGCCACGGCGACGTAGTGGTGGCCCGGGTACTGCAGCAGGAAGGTGCCGCCGCTTTTGCCGTGAGCTGCCTGGCCGAAGCCAAGCGCCTGCGGCGCCACGGCATCACGGTGCCGGTACTGATCCTGGGGTACGCTGACCCGGCCCAGGCCGCCGTGCTGGCCCGGGAGGACATTGCCACCACCTGCTTTTCCACCGAGTACGCCCGGGCCCTTTCCGCCGCCGCTGCGGCAGCCGGCGTCACAGTGAAGGTACACTTGAAGATCGATACCGGCATGGGACGCATCGGTTTTGCGGTGCGCAGTGGGTTTGAGGAAGTCGTCGCCGAACTGGAAGCCCTCTACGCCCTGCCCAATCTGGCTGTCAGCGGCGTGTTCCAGCACTTTGCCGTGGCTGACAGCCTGGATGCCGGCTCCCGGGCGTACACCGACGAACAGTATACCCTGTTCCACCGCGTGGTGGATCGGTTGCAGGCCGACGGCTTTGCCACCGGCACCGTGCACTGTGCCAACTCGGCCGCCCAGATGCGCCACCCGGAATGGCGCGACGATATGACCCGGGCCGGCATTATCCTGTATGGGCTGGACCCCAGCGACGAACTGCACTTTGCGCCGCTGAAACCTGTCATGGCATTGAAATGCATCGTCACTTTTGTGAAGGACCTGCTGCCGGGCCAAAGCGTGAGCTATGGCCGCACCTTCACGGCCAGCACCCCCATGCGGGTGGCTACCGTCTGCGTAGGCTATGCCGACGGATACCCCCGGGCGCTGTCCGGTACCCAGGGTCAAGGGCTGATGCTGGTGAACCGGCACCCAGCCCCGGTGTTGGGGCGGGTCTGCATGGACCAGACGCTGCTGGATGTGACGGGCATTTCCGGCGTGCGGATGGGCGACGAGGTCACGGTGTTTGGTCCCGGCGGCGCCGACACCGCCGATACCGTTGCCCGCAAGACCGATACCATCGCCTATGAAGTGGTATGCGGCATCGCCCGCCGCGTACCCCGCGTCTATATAGAAAACGGAAACATCTGCAAGATTTGGAACGATTTGGAGGAGACCTGATGGCCAGCGAAAACATCCGCAATTTCTGCATCATCGCCCACATTGACCACGGCAAGTCCACCTTGTCGGACCGCATGCTGGAACTGACCGACAGCGTGGACAAGCGCACCATGACCGACCAGGTGCTGGACGACATGGACATTGAAAAGGAGCGCGGCATCACCATCAAGGCCCGGGCCGTGACCATGCGCTACAAGGCCGACGACGGCCAGACCTACGCTTTCAACCTGATCGACACCCCGGGACATGTGGACTTCCAGTATGAGGTCAGCCGCAGCCTGGCCGCCTGCGAGGGCGCCATTCTGGTGGTGGACGCCAGCCAGGGCGTGGAAGCCCAGACCCTGGCCAACTGCTACCTGGCCCTGGACCACAACCTGGAAGTGGTGCCCATCCTGAACAAGATCGACCTGCCCAGCGCCGACCCGGACACGGTGGCCAAGGAAGTGGAGGACGTGATCGGCCTGCCCTGCATGGAGGCGCCGCGCGTTTCGGCCAAGCAGGGGATCGGTATCAAGGACGTGCTGGAATGCGTGGTCAACCAGATTCCCGCCCCCACCGGCGATGTGGACAAGCCCCTGAAAGCGCTGATCTTTGACTCTATCTACGACAGCTACAAGGGCGTTATCGTCTATGTGCGCATCTTTGAGGGCACCGTCAAGCCCGGAGACACCATCCGCCTGATGAGTACCGGCGCCGAGTTCCAGCTGGTGGAGGTAGGCCACATGGGGGCCACCAGCCTGATCCCCTGCGACAAGCTGGAAGCCGGCGAGGTAGGTTACCTGACCGCCAGCATCAAGACCGTGCGGGACACCCGCGTGGGCGATACCGTGACCCTGGCCGCCAACCCCACAGCGGAGCCCATGCCCGGTTTCCGTACCGTAACCCCCATGGTGTTCTGCGGCATCTACCCCGCCGACGGCGCCGATTACCCCGACCTGAAAGACGCGCTGGAAAAATTGCAGCTCAACGATGCCTCCCTGAGCTTTGAGCCGGAAACCAGCGCGGCGCTGGGCTTTGGTTTCCGCTGCGGCTTCCTGGGCCTTCTGCACATGGAAATCATCACCGAGCGGCTGGAACGGGAGTTCGATCTCGACCTCATCACAACGACCCCCGGTGTTCAGTACCGCCTGACGCTGACCGACGGCACCGTGGAAATCATCGACAACCCCGCCGCCTACCCGGACCCCACCCGCATCGTCAAGCAGGAGGAGCCTTTCGTCAACGCCCACATCTACACCCCCAACGACTATGTGGGCCCGCTGATGGATCTGTGCCAGGCCAAGCGCGGCGTGCTGGTGGATATGAAATACATGGACGAGACCCGTGTGGACCTGCACTACCAGCTGCCCCTGGGGGAGATCGTCTACGATTTCTTTGACGCCATCAAATCCCGCAGCCGGGGCTATGCCAGCTACGACTACGAGTGGGAAGGCTGGCATGAGAGCAAACTGGTTCGCCTGGACTTTTTGCTCAACGGCGACCCGGTGGACGCCCTTTCCATGATCGTATTCACCGACAACGCCTATGCCAAGGGCCGCCGCATCTGCGAAAAGCTGAAAGAGAACATCCCCCGCGCCCTGTTTGAGATTCCCATCCAGGCAGCGGTGGGCGGCAAGATCATCGCCCGGGAGACCGTCAAAGCCATGCGCAAGGACGTGCTGGCCAAGTGCTACGGCGGCGACATCACCCGTAAGAAAAAGCTGCTGGAAAAGCAGAAAGAAGGCAAGAAGAAGATGCGCCAGCTGGGCAGCGTGACCTTGCCCAGCGAGGCTTTCACCGCCGTACTGAAACTGGATTCCGATTCCTGATACGACACCAAAGAACCGCGCCGGTCT
>DXBO01000083.1 GCA_019116485.1 Candidatus Gemmiger excrementavium | reverse complement strand
GCATCGGCGCCGGCCGTGCGGGCATCCTGGAGACCACCTTCAAGGAGGAGACCGAGACCGACCTGTTCGGCGAGCAGGCTGTGCTGTGCGGCGGCGTCTGCGAGCTGATCCATGCCGGTTTCGATACCCTGGTGGAGGCCGGTTACGCCCCCGAGATGGCCTACTTCGAGACCTGCCACGAGATGAAGCTCATCGTGGACCTCATCAACGAGGGCGGCTTTGACAAGATGCGCTACTCCATCTCCAACACCGCCGAGTACGGCGACTACCGCACCGGCAAGCGTCTCATCACCGAGGAGACCCGCAAGGAGATGAAGAAGGTCCTGACCGAAATCCAGGACGGCACCTTCGCCAGCGAGTTCCTTACCGAGATGAGCCCCAAGGGCGGCCGCAAGGTCCACTTCCTGGCCCAGCGCCGCATGCAGTCCGAGCACCTGATCGAGAAGGTGGGCAAGGAACTGCGCAACATGATGAGCTGGCTCAAGAAGTAAAAACCTGACCACGGTCCGGCCGGGACCACGGCGCAGACGCCGCCCGGCCGGTCTTGTGTATCACACAGAAAACGGAGTGATCCCCATGAACAGCGATAATGTCAAAAAAGGCCCGGAACGCGCGCCCAACCGCAGCCTGTTCTATGCCCTGGGCTACACGCCCGAGGAACTGGACCGCCCGCTCATCGGCGTGGTGTCCGCCTACAGTGAGATTGTACCCGGCCACATGAACCTGGACAAACTGGCCGATGCGGTCAAGGCCGGTGTGCGCATGGCCGGCGGCACTCCCATCCTGATGCCGGCCATCGGCGTCTGTGACGGCATTGCCATGGGCCATATCGGCATGAAATATTCCCTGGCCAGCCGGGAACTGATCTGCGACAGCGTGGAGACCATGTACATGGCCCATCAGCTGGACGGCCTGGTGCTGGTGCCCAACTGCGACAAGATCGTGCCCGGCATGGTCATGGCCGCCGTGCGCATGGACATCCCGGCGGTGGTCTGTTCCGGCGGGCCCATGCTGGCGGGCCGCTATGGCGGCGAGGAAGTGAGCCTTTCCAAGATGTTCGAGGCGGTGGGCGCCTACAAGGCGGGTCTCATCGATGACGAACAGCTGGAGGACTGCACCTGCAACTGCTGCCCCGGCTGCGGTTCCTGCTCCGGCATGTACACCGCCAACAGCATGAACTGCCTGTGCGAAGCCATCGGCATCGCTCTGCCCGGCAACGGCACCATTCCTGCCGTCCACGCCAAGCGGCTGCAGCTGGCCAAACATGCGGGCATGGCCGTCATGGACCTGGTGCGCCGCGGCGTGACCGCCCGGCAGATCATCAACGAGCGGTCCATCCGCAACGCCCTGGCCTGCGATATGGCCCTGGGCTGTTCCACCAACACGGTGCTGCACCTGCTGGCCATCGCCCAGGAGGCGGGCTGCCCCATCGACCTGAAACTCTTCAACGAGATCAGCGCCAAGACCCCCAACCTGTGCCACCTGGCACCGGCGGGCCCCACCCATATGCCGGATCTCTACGAGGCGGGCGGCATCGCCGCCGTACAGGCGGAACTGGCCAAGGCGGGCCTGCTGGACCTGGAGGTGCCCACCGTCACCGGCAAGACCCTGGGCGAGAATATCGCCGGGGCCAAAATTCGCAACGAGAAAGCCATCCGCCCCATCACCGATCCCTACAGCCAGACCGGCGGCCTGCAGATTCTGTGGGGCAACATTGCGCCGGACGGCTGTGTGGTCAAGCGCAGCGCCGTGGCGCCCGAAATGCAGGTCCACAGCGGCCCGGCCCGGGTGTTCGACAGTGAGGAGACCGCTATCGCGGCCATCTACGCGGGCGACATCCACCCCGGCGACGTGGTGGTCATCCGGTACGAAGGCCCCAAGGGCGGCCCCGGCATGCGGGAAATGCTCAACCCCACCAGCGCCCTGGCGGGCATGAAGCTGGACACCACCGTGGCGCTCATCACCGACGGGCGCTTCTCCGGGGCCAGCCGCGGCGCGGCCATCGGCCACGTCTCGCCGGAAGCTGCTTCGGGTGGCCCCATCGGTCTGGTCAAAGAGGGAGACACCATCGAGATCGATATCCCCAACGCATCCATCCACCTGGCCGTCAGCGACGAAGAACTGACGGCCCGCAAGGCGGCCTATGTCCAGCCGGAACCCAACGTCAAGTCGGGCTGGCTGGCGCGGTATGCACGGCTGGTCACCAGCGCCAACCTGGGCGCGGTGCTGCAGTAACGCCGTAGCCCCCAAGCACGCAGCGATTGTGCGGTCGCTGCGTGCTTTTTTGCGTAAATGGTCGGAAATTTTCCAAAAGGGGATGGCACAAGGGTTCAACCGGTGGTATAATCGGGAAAGAATTTTTCCCGGGGGGAGCGTATAAAAATGGTATCGTTGCTTTTGCCGGTCATCTACCTGGCTTTTATCAGCCTGGGTCTGCCGGATGCCCTGCTGGGCGCCGCCTGGCCCAGCATGTACGGGCCGCTGGGCGCAGGGCTTTCCTGGGCCGGGGCGGTGTCCATGATTATTTCGGCAGGCACCATCGTGTCCAGCCTGGCCAGTGACCGCCTCAACAGCCGCCTGGGCACCGGCCGCGTCACGGCCATCAGCGTGGCGCTTACCGCCGCGGCGCTGTTCGGCTTTTCACTGTGTACCCGGTTCTGGCAGCTTTGCCTGTGGGCGATTCCTTACGGTCTGGGCGCAGGCAGCGTGGATGCGGCGCTGAACAACTATGTGGCGCTGCACTACAAGAGCCGCCATATGAGCTGGCTGCACTGCATGTGGGGCGTGGGGGCCAGTATTGGGCCCGTTATTATGGGCAGGGCCCTGGCGATGGGCAGCTGGCAGGGGGGCTACCGAGTCATTGCCCTGCTGCAGGTGGTGCTCACCGCCGTGCTGGTGTTCAGCCTGCCTTTGTGGAAGCGCCCCACCGCAGAGGACGGCGCCGAGATCACCCCCGAACACCGGTCTATTACCCAGCTGGTGCGCATCCCCGGCGTGCGGGAGGTCATGGTCTGTTTTGCCTGTTACTGCGGTGTGGAGGGTACGGCAGGCATGTGGGCGGCCAGCTATTGCACGCTGGTGCGCGGCATCGATGCGGAGACCGCGGCGGGCTGGGCCAGCCTGTTTTACCTGGGGATCACGGCCGGGCGGTTTGTCAGCGGCTTTTTGACCCTGAAATTCAACGACCAGCAGATGATCCGCCTGGGGCAGGGGATCATCCTGCTGGGATTGGTGCTTACGCTGCTGCCCGCCGGCAACGCGGTGCTGTTTGCGGGGCTGATTGTCACCGGGCTGGGTTGTGCCCCTATCTATCCCAGCATCATCCATGAGACACCGCTGAATTTCGGCCGCAATCTCAGCATGGCCATGACCGGCCTGCAGATGGCGGCTGCCTATGTGGGTTCCACGCTGCTGCCGCCCTTCTTCGGGGTGCTGGCCCAGCATATCAGCATCACGCTGTACCCGTGGTATCTGCTGGTGGGGCTGGCGGTCATGACGGTCAGCGCCGAGGCGCTGCACCGTAAAACAGCGGTCCACCGGGCGGCCAACGCCTGAACGGGCGGTAAAAACCGTTGCGGCCCCTGTTCTTTTTCGGCAAGATACGCTATAATGGAAAAAAAGCCGTGAGGAGGTTCCCTATGCAGAAATGCAGTTTGTGCGGCGGCAAGGTCGTCAATGGCCGGTGTGAGGAGTGCGGCATGCCCATTCCGCCCGAGGACCGCTATACCCTGCGCAGTGAGAAAGAAAAAGTCCATGTTCATGAGATCAACGGGGAAGAAGTGCTCCACCGTGTGCGCAATGCCCCCGGTAAAAAGCCTTTTTATCAGTGTACCAGAACGTCGGAAAGGCCGGCGCCCCGGCAGCCGGCCCGGTCCCGGCAGCCGGGGCCCAAGGGCAAAAAGTCGGCTCTGGGGATGTGGATATGGGTTTTTATGATCATTGCGGTGGTGCTGACCATGATACCTGATCTTTTGCGTTGAACGGTGTGCAGCATCCGGGCCTATGCCCGGATGCTGCTTTTGCGGAGAAAAACGGTGTCCGGGCATACAAAGCCCGGGTGGGAGTGTGAAACGATGGTATTCAACTCGGCGGAGTTTCTGTTGTTTTTGCCGCTGGTAGTGCTGGCCTGTTACCTTGTGCCCCGGCGGCTCAAAAACCTGTGGCTGCTGCTGGCCAGCTATTTTTTCTATCTGTGCTGGAACCCGGCTCATCTGCCGGTATTGCTGTTTGTCACAGCGGTGGCCTACGGCACGGGCCGCCTGCTGGGCGTTGCCCGCCATCCCAAAGGGGGTGTTGGCGGCGGGCGTTGTGCTGGCACTGGCCCCGCTGGTGGGGTTCAAGTATCTGGCCTTTTTGGTGGATTCGGCACTGGCCGCGGTGGCGCGGTTTGGTGTGGTTTTTGCCCCGCCGGTCTTTGACTGGCTGCTGCCCCTGGGCATCTCTTTCTACACGCTGCAGGCGGTGGGGTATATGGTGGATGTCTACCGGGGCGAACCGCCGGAAAAAAGTCCCCTGCGCATGGCGCTGTTCGTGGCTTTTTTCCCGCAAATCGTTTCGGGCCCCATTGGCCGGAGCAAAAGCCTGCTGGCTCAGTTCCGTCTGCCGCAGAAACCCCGTTTTGACGACCTGCGGGAGGGCGCCTTGCTGATGATCTGGGGCTATTTTCTCAAGGTGGTCATCGCGGACCGTGCTGCCATTTTTGTAGATACCGTCTACTGCCTGGACAACGGGTTCGAGGGCTGGTATCTCATCGTGGCCACTGTGTTGTTCGGGGTACAGCTCTACTGTGATTTTTCCGGCTGCACCACGGTGGCCCTGGGGGCTGCCCGGCTGCTGGGCGTGGAACTGATCGACAATTTCATCGCGCCCTATCTGTCCCGTTCCACGGCGGAATTCTGGCGCCGGTGGCACATCTCGCTGTCCACCTGGTTCCGGGATTACCTGTATATTCCCCTGGGCGGCAATCGCAAGGGCAAACTGCGCAAGTACGGCAATGTACTCATCACCTTTGCGGTCAGCGGCCTGTGGCACGGCGCCCAGTGGAGTTTCTTTGCCTGGGGGCTGCTCAACGGCCTGTATCAGGTGGTAGGCGACCTGCTGCGCCCGCTGCGCCGGGGCCTTTTGCGGGCCGCTGCCCTGGACACCGATACCCTGGGCCACAAGCTGACCCAGGTGCTGCTGACCTGGGTGTGCATCAATTTTTCCTGGGTGTTTTTCCGGGCGGACCGCTTTGCCGACGCGCTGGTGATCGTGCAAAGCATCTTTACCGCCGCCAACATCCAGGTACTGTTTGACGGTTCCCTCTACACCTGCGGTGTGGACGCCACCAACTTCCGGTTGCTGCTGGTTTATATTGCCGTGCTGTGCGGCGCCGACCTGTGCAAATACAAGGGCATCTCGCTGCGCGGTGTGATAGCCCGCCAGAACTGGCTGTGTCAGGTGCTGGTGGTGGCCGGGGGCGTTCTGGCCATCTTGCTGCTGGGGGTCTACGGCCCGGGGTTCGAGGCCTCCAACTTTATCTATTCACAGTTCTGAGCGGGGGAGGAGACATATGGTACAAAAAATCGCGGCCTGCCTGCTCTGCGTTGCGCTGATCGTGGCGGGCATTCTGGGATTGGGGCATCTTTTGCGTCCCACCGGGGACGACGTGGCCATCGACGGCATCAACGCCTTCCACGACCTGCCGGAAAACTCGCTGGATGTCATTGTCTATGGCTCCAGCCACGCCTGGCGCAATGTCAATGTCAACACGATGTACGACAACTACGGCATCGGCGCTTACAACTATGCCGGTAACTGGCAGCATATGGACACCACCTGGCTGTTTTTCCACGATTCGCTGTATACCCAGAAACCCAAGGTGGCGCTGATCGAGACCTTCCATGTCAACAGCAACCTGTTCGACACCGATATGGACGGTGAAATCTATTACACCACCGCCATCCCGGACTCCCCCTACAAGTGGGAATATCTGGAAATGTGCTTTGAGGGGGATTTGAGCCGGTATCTGTCCTATTATATCCCCCTGGTGGGCTACCACGAAAACAAGACCAACCTGACGGCGGAGAGTTTCACCCTCAGCTGCAATGATGTGGATTTCCGGGACACCATGGGCTTTTACCCCCGGGACGGCCAGTTTGTGGCCGACGTGCAGGACTGGACCCAGGCGGAAAAATGGGTCATCGGGGAACGCTCGCTGGAAATGCTGGACGACATCGTCAACACCGCCCATGAGCAGGGCATAGAGATCGTCTTTTTCACAGCGCCCTGGTCCACCGAGCAATACCAGTATTTTGACGCCATGCAGCAATATGCCGACGAACACGGTTGCGCGTATATCAACATGTTTGAGCATATGGCCGACGCGGGCATCAGCGCGGAGACGGATTTCTGTGATCCCCACCACCTGAACATCGCGGGGGCTACCAAAATGGCCGACTACCTGGGCGCCTACCTGAAGGAACACTACGACCTGACAGACTGGCGCACTGTGCCCGGCAACCTGTGGGAAAACCACAGCTGAAAAACAACCCAAAAAAGCCGGAAGGACCGTAGTCCTTCCGGCTTGTGCTTTCAGTTCAGTTTTTTGCCAAAGAACTGCAGTTCCGGCCGGATGATCTCCATCAGGCTGTCGAACTGGTCGGGGGTCAGGCTTTGGGCCCCGTCGCATTTGGCTTTGGCGGGGTTGTTGTGGGTCTCGATCATCAGGCCGTCTGCCCCGGCGGCCACGGCGGCCATGGCC
>DXBO01000082.1 GCA_019116485.1 Candidatus Gemmiger excrementavium | reverse complement strand
GGAGAGATGGGTCTGCTCCGCAAGTTGTTCCAGCGTCAAGCCACGCTCTACACGCAGGTCTTTTAGCCGTTCCTGTATGGATAACTCCATGCTCTCCCTCCTTGTCTGCCCGATAAATTAGGATTTGTATTGACGGTATTTTTTAGGATTTATCTTAGGTATTATAATTGATAGAATAACCATTATTGCAATTATCCCAAGTCCAACACATAAAACAAAATCATTGTGATTGAAGCTGCCGCATAATAAAAGAAATGCTCCTATTCCGCAGAAAACAACGCATTTTCCAAACAAATGACATATTGCTTTCTCATTGTATGTTGCTTTTTCTTCTTTACTCATCGTATTCCATCCAGCAAGAAACCAAGTACCCTTTTGATTATAAATATTCACACCCCACACTACTGCCCCCAAAGAAATTGCTAATGTAAGAACTATCTCGAAGAAATTCATACTTTCAACTCCTTCCATAAAAACACCTTGACAACTTCCAATTTGTCACTCTGTACTTATTATTTTACCACAATTCCGAGAGCGTGGAAATAGCCTGTTTCTTAAGCCGATTTCCCACCTTTCGGATATACGGAACGGGCGGTCATTTAGGTGTAGACTTAAGTGGAGCTGATGAGCATCATCAGCCCCAGTGTGGGGCAGACCTATCCCGACTGGGTCCGGCAACTCAGTGACGCATTGAACACCTACAATCCGGGATAAAAAACAGAATATAGCCCCCTGACAGACAGAAAAACAGGCCCGCTTGTTCAGCGGGCCTGTTGGCTTACAGCAGGCTGTCATCCTTGAGGAT
Organism: Candidatus Gemmiger excrementavium; assembly: GCA_019116485.1. Lineage (GTDB taxonomy): Bacteria > Bacillota > Clostridia > Oscillospirales > Ruminococcaceae > Gemmiger > Gemmiger excrementavium. The sequence continues at coordinate 16,509 of DXBO01000082.1, read as the reverse complement.
TTCGCTCAGGTCGGCGGAAAGGACCCGGCGGGCGCCCAGGGCGTAGGCCAGCGCCACAAAGAAAGCAATGCCCAGCGCGAAAAGCGCCACCGGCAACACCGGCGCTTCGGCCAGAAACAGGGCGGGGTCCAGGTAACTGGCCCGGAGCATCAGGGCCAGCATCCCGGCGGTGAGGGGCAGCGTGATGGCCAGCGGGCGCAGGGCCATCACCGCCCCTTCCATCCAGAAAAGACTGCGCAGCTCCCGGGGCGTCATGCCCAGGGACAGATACCGGGCAAATTCCCGGCGGCGCTGTTCCACAAAGCCCAGGGTGTTGAGGAACACGTTGGCCAGCCCGATGGCCGCCAGCAGCAGGCAGAACGCCCCCAGAATGGCCTCGGCCCCCCGGATCATCCGGTCATTGTCGGCGCGCTCGGTCAGCCGGTTTTCCACGGTGCAGGCATATCCGGCGCCTTCCAGCAGGGCGGCGGTTTTCTCCTGCAGGGCTTCGCATTCCGCCTGGGAGATGCCCTCCCGCCCCAGCAGGCGTACCAGCACTTCCGGCGCCTGCGCGGGGGCGGGCAGGGAATGCTCCTGCGTCCAGCGCTCCCACAGGCTTTGGGGCCAGAACAGGACCAGGGTATACGAGTCATATTCTTCCCGCAGGTTGGGCGGGGTATCGGTCAGGCCCAGCAGGGGCAATTCCCCCAGCGCGGTGCCGTCCCCGTCTGCCAGGGTGAGGGCGGCGGTGCCGGGCTGCACAAAGGGCAGGTACTGCCGGTCACGGAAATTGCTGTGCAGGCTGTCCCACACCCGGTTGAGCAGCAACGCCCCATCCAGGGAAGGGGCAATGCCTGCCTCCTCACAGAAGCGTAGAAAACCGGCATCGTCCAGAATCACCAGGGGGGCCTCCACCAGCCAGCCGTCCTGCGTGGCTGGGGCATCCTCCCCGGCCAGTGCGCCCAGCCCGCCCAGCGCCTGTAACGGCTCGCTCTGGGCTTCGGCGGGCAGCAGGGCGGCAGCCTGCTGTTTTTCGTAGACCAGGCAGTCCTCCACACCGGGCAGGGCGGCCAGCTCCCCGGTGAGGGGAACGTCCGAAAGCCGGGTATCCGGCAGGGTGGCCATCACGTCCCAGGCGTCCTGATACCGCGCAAAATAGGTCATGTCGGTGCTGATGCCCGACAGGGTGAAAAAGCAGAGCATGGCGGTGAAGCCTAAGAAGGACAGCAGCAGCGACACATTGGCGATGCGCAGGGATTTTTTCTGGGCTTGCAGGGCGGTGCCTGCCAGTTCACCCCGGATGCCCAAGCACCGCGCCAGCAGGCGGGTGGTGAGGGAGCGGTTTCCCTTGCCGCCCGCGCCCTGTTGGATATAGCCCCGCATCGCTTCCAGCGGCGGGATGCGGCAGAGGCGGCGGGCAGGCAGCCATGCCGAAAGCAGGACGGTAATCAGCGCCGTCAGCAGCGCCCCGGCCACCACCGCCGGATGCAGGGTAAAGACCGCCGGTTGGCGGCCGGGCAGATCAGCCGCAGCCCGGTTGACGGCTGCCAGTACGCCGAAACAGGCGGCAAAGCCCAGCAGGGTGCCCGCCGCCAGCGGCAGAAGAGAGACGGCGGCGGCCTCCTGCAGCAGGCAGAGGCGCAGCTGACGGGGCGTGGCCCCCACGCTGGCCAGAATGCCCAGCCGGTGCAGCCGGGCCTGCATGGTGATCTCAAAGGCGTTGCGCAGCAGCAGTACCAGGGCCAGCACCAGGGCCCCCAGCACCCCCAGCAGGAAGGGCAGCAGCAAAGGCGGATCGGGGTCCCGGGGATCGGTGACCAGATAACGGGACAAAAGGGTGTCGTGGGTCTGGGTCTGGTCTTCGTCCAGGCCCAGCCGGTCCCGGATGCGCGCCAGCGTGTCATAGGCGGCGGTTTTGTCCCGGAAGGTCAGATCCACCACCCAGGCTTCCGGCCCGGACAGCGCCTCGTTTATGGCGGCGGTGTCCACCTGGGCAAACTGTTCCAGGGTTTCCAGCGTTTCTTCCTGGCTGCCGCCGGTCAGGATCAGCCGGGCCTGCCAGGCCCCCTCTTCCCGCAGGATGCGGTCTGCCTCGTAGGTCCAGGCGTTGTAAAACAGGCCGCAGAGCAGCGACAGAAAAAAAGAGACCGCCAGCGCCGCCAGGGCCATGGTCCGCACGGCGGCGGGGGTGTGGGTCAGGTCGCTGCGGGAAAAATGCTTCCACATCGCCCTCACCTCCGGGGGCGGTCACTGACGATCCGCCCGTCGCTCAGGGTGATGACCCGGTCCGCCTGGGCGGCCAGCGTTTCATCGTGGGTCACCAGCAGGATGGTCTGGCCCAGGTTTTTGTGAAAGAGTTGGAGCAGGTCCAGAATCTCGGCGCTGTTTTTCCGGTCCAGGTTGCCGGTGGGCTCGTCGGCCAGCAGCAGGGCCGGGCGGTAGCACAGCGCCCGGGCAATGGCTGCCCGCTGCTGCTGCCCGCCGGAAAGCTGCCCCGGCAGGGCGCGGCGCTTTTCCTCCAGCCCCAGCGTGCCGAGGAGCTGGTCAAAAAAGGCGGGGTCGGGGGTCCGCTTGTCCAGCAGCAGGGGCAGGGCGATGTTTTTCTCCACCGGCAGGGTGGGGATCAGGTTGAAGAACTGGTAGATCAGCCCCACCTTGCGGCGGCGGAACAAAGCGGCCCGGGTGGGGTCCAGCGCGCCCACGTCCACCCCGTCGATGCGTACCTGCCCGGCGGTGGGTCTGTCCACCCCGGCCAGCAGGTGCAGCAGGGTGGATTTGCCCGAACCGGACGCCCCCACCACGGCCACAAATTCCCCCCGGGTCACCGTCAGGTCGATGCCGTCCAGGGCGCGGACGGCAGCCTCCCCTTTGCCGTAGACTTTCTGTAAATCCGTACATTGCAGCAGTTCCATGGATGTTCCTCCTTTGGCGTCCATTCTACCACCCCAAGGTGACATCCCGGTGACAATCACCTGTAAAACCGCACCACAAACCGCCCGCCGCCTTCGGGGGCGTTTTCGGCATGGACCAGAATGTTCTGCCGTTCCAGCAATTCTTTGGCAATGGCCAGCCCCAGCCCGGTGCTGTGGGGGCTGGGGTGCTCCCCGCGGTAAAACCGCTCGAACAGGTGGGGCAAATCGCTTTGGGCAAAACCGCTCCCCGCATCCTGCAGCACCACCTGGGTGTACAGGGCGTTGCGGCGGCAGGAACAGCGGACCGCGCTGCCCGCAGGGGCGTGCTCCACATTGTTTTTCATCAGGTTCAAAAGGGCTTCCATCGTCCAGTCAGGGTCGCAGGTGACCGGAAGGGGCTCCAGCTCCGGGATGTCCAGGGTCACCCCGGCAGAATCGGTCAAGGGCTGCAGGTTGTCCGCCGCCATCATCAGCAGGGTATACAGGTCGGTGACCTCAGGCTGCAGGGGCAGGGCCCCCGCGTCCAGCCGGGCCAGCAACAGCAGGGATTCTTCCAGCCCGGTGAGGCGTTCCAGCGGGGCGGCCAGGGCACCACCGGCATCCCCGGCGTTCTGGGCTGCCAGCGACAGGGCGGTGAGGGGTGTTTTCAGCTGGTGGGCGATGTTGGCAAGGTTTTGGGCAAACTGGTCCCGGGCGGTCACCGCCGCCTCCCGGGTAAGGGCCAGCTCGGTGACGGTTTTCTGAATTTCATCGGCCAGACGGGCGAAGCTGCCCTCGGCCATGCGGTCCCCGGTGAGCAGCGGCAGGGGCTGGCCGGTGCGGGCGGCTTCCAGCAGGTCGATCAGCTGCCGCTGCTGCCGGTGGGCGGCCCGGCGGGAAAAGAAAAAGGTCCCGCCCAGCAGGGCGGTTCCCACACACAGGCAGGCTCCGGCCACGGCGAAAAGCCACCCGGCCCCGGCGGCAAAATCCCGGGGGCGGTACCCCAGTTCCGTCAGCACGCCCGGGGCGCCCTGGCCGGCAAAGGTCCCTTCTTTGACCAGGGCGTAGACGGCATCGGCGGTTTCGGGGGCGCGGGCGACCAGGGCGGTGCAGAAGCCGTCCAGCAAAGCCAGCTGCCGGGCGGCGGACCAGAAAGCCAGCAGCCCCGCCGCCATCGCCGCCGCCAGCAGACAGACCGCCGGAAAGGCCATCCGGCGCACAAAAGAAGGTTTCATGGTTGGGATTCCTCCAATCGGTAGCCGAAGCTGCGCACCGTTTTCAGGCAGGCGGGGCGGCCCAGTTTTTCCCGCAGCCGCTTCATCGTCACGGTGAGGGTGTTGTCGTTGACAAAGTGGCCGTTCTGGTCCCACAGGGCGTCCAGCAGCTGCCGGCGGGTCATGGTACGGCCTTTGTTTTGCATCAGCAGGTGGAGCAGCTGGTATTCCAGCGGCGCCAGGGCCACCGGTTCCCCCTGGCAGGTAACGTTCTGCCGGGCCGGGTCCAGCCGGATGCCGCCGCAGCAGAGCCCCGCTTCCCCGTCGGGCCGGCTGCGCCGCCCCAGGGCCAGCAGCCGGGCGTAGAGGACCTCCCGGTCAAAGGGCTTGGTCACATAATCGTCGGCGCCGCAGGCAAACCCCGCAAGAATATCCCGGGTATCGTCCCGCACCGTCAGCATCAGAAGGGGCAGGCCGGGGCGGTGCTGCCGCAGTTCCCGGCAAAGGTCCGCCCCGGCTCCGTCGGGCAGGTTCCAATCCAGTACAGCCACATCGGGCAGGGCGGTTTCCAGCAGTTCCCGCGCCCCGGCAAGGGTGGGGCATACGGCGACCCGGCAGCCTTTTTCGGTCAGAAAGGTTTCCAGTGCCCCGGCAATGGCGGTATCGTCTTCCACAAGCAGAATGTTCACAGGTATCCCTCCCCGGGTGGGTTTTGGTTCCAGTATAGCGGGTTTGGCCCGGCGGGGCAAATGGAATTTCTGCTGACGGCAGGAAGATGGTTCAAGTTTGGTTGTACTTGAATTTATAGGATGGATAAAAAAGGGGAAAACCGTATGGGCGTAACCCGTGTTAACCAGCTCGGCGCCGTGATGAAAATTGGCGCCAGCAACAATGTTGCCTATGTGCTTACAGCTGACGGGAAATTGTACGAAAGCAATTCTTACGGGGCTGGATGGCAGCGACTGAGCGGCAACGTGGCAAATTTTGAACCGTGCAGCTCCGGCTGCGTATGGGTGACCGAGGACGGCGGCATCGGCAGCGAGTTTGGCATTTCGCTGCCTGCCAACTGGACAGTTCAGCAGGACGGCAGCGCACTGCCAGACGTGGAGGTTTCTGCCGTTGCCAGCGATGGTAACAACCTGGTGGTACATTGTGCAGATGACACGCTGTATTTGGTCAGCGGCGGCACGGTGGCACCGTTGGACAAAAACGGTGCTGTCAGCTGTGTGTATGTTATAAACGATCAAATCGTTGTGGAACTGGAGGATGGCAGCCGTATGGTTCTGCAGGATGGAAAACTCCAGCAGGCTGCTTTGTAAACCAAAAACAACAATTCAGGAGGTAATTGACATGCCGGGATGGGCTGAAAAACTCAGTAAAATGACACAGAATGCGGTGACCAAGAGCAAATATATGGCAGAAATCACCCGCATCAATATCGAAATCAGCAACCATGAAAGCTCTCTCAAACAGCAGATATCAGAAATCGGCCAGTACGTGGTGGACAACGGTCTGCTGAAGGATGACGCGAATATTCAGGCCAAATTGGAGCGTATTGCCGAACTGCAGGCCACAATCGCCAGTAGCCAGGCTACGATTGAGGCCCTGCGCAAAGCAAATGTCTGTCCGAATTGCGGTGCCACGCTGGATTTGGACGTGAATTTCTGCCCCAAGTGTGGTGCCAGCCGCTCTCCCGCCCCCATTCCTGGGGCCCAGCCTCAGGCGGTTCAGAAGCAAACCTGCCCCGGCTGTGGTACGGAGCTGGAAAATGACGAGACATTTTGCCCCAATTGCGGTCAGCGTGTGAAGTAAGTAAAAATGAGGTGCCTGGCCCCCTGATGTAGAACTGACTTGGCGGGATAGGGTGCACAAAATCTTTTGAAACAGTCGCTTGTCGTTGCCGCTAAAAAGGTCGGCAGGGGCTTTACCGTTCCGCCCTGAGCCAGAAGCTGGCGCCGCTGTGCGCCGGGCGCAAGAAAAACGAACTGTTTTTATAAGTTTTCGCAATCCAAATGGCCGCCCCGGCAGGGGCGGCCATTTGCTGTTGCGGATGTAAAAAATGGCGGCAGGGCCTTTTCAGTGCCGCCCGGCGGTGGTACACTGGAACCAGAACGTTCCGCGGGAGGTGCCCTATGAAGAAAAAGCCCGTTTCCCTCTCTCTGTGCGCCCTGCTGCTGGCGGGCTGCACCGCCGCCCCGGGTGCGCCCGCGCCGACGCCCACCCCCACCGCCACACCGGCGGCCACGGCCAGCCCGGCCCCGACGGCCAACCCCGACAACACGCCGGAACGGTTCTGGGAACTGGCCGCCCACGACCAGTACCTGGCGGGGGTGATCACCGACTGCCGGTTCACCGATTATCCCGGGGCCTCCTGGATCGCCTTTACCGCCGACGACGGGCAGACATACCGGGTGGAGGGCGCCCTGGGCAAAGAACACGAGGGGCTGCTGCCTTTCCATTCTGTTTCTTCCTATTCCGGCAAGGAGTCCGACGAATGCCAGCCCGGCTGGCAGGTGCTGGTCTATTACGAGGACACCCTGACCGCAGGCCAGACCACCATCACCCGCCCCAAGGATATTTTCCTCTTTTTCCCGGAAGATACCGCCGGGCCGGAAGAACAGCTTTTCACAACCGAGTATGAGCTGGGTGTACTGCGCAAAAACTTTGACGGCATCCAGGGCAAGACCGTCTTTACCCCCGACGAAGCCATGCAGCGGGTGGCGGCGTATCTGGGGCTGCAGGCGGAGGCACAAAGTCCCTCCCCCGGCGTGACCCAATACACCGACGGCAGCCATACCCTGGATTTTCGCTGTCTGTGGTACAATCCCTACTACCAGCTGGATCGGGAACAGGCCGCCCGGGCCAATGCCGACCTGTCCGGCTGGGCCGCCAAGCTGGATGACCCCGATTTTCCCGGGGAACAGGCCCTGACCACCCCCTATGTGGAGTATGAGGTCCTGGACCGGCAAAGCGATGGCCAGAGTACGCCGTACTATGTCTCCATCACTGGGGAGGTCTCCACCACCCCGACCACCGTGACCCCCACGCCGGCGATTCTCTCCGAGGAGGAAGAGAAAGCCCAGTTCCTGAACTTCTGGGAGGACGCGCAGTTCTTCTATTTGGTGAGCAGCCCACCCAAAGAGCCGGCGGAGGACCCCCGCTACGACTATTATCGGGTCGTTTCCAACTATCTGGAACACCACGCCGAGCGGCTGGGCGAGACCATCCTGTACGATACCGACGGTGCGCCCTGCTTCCCCTACGAGGATTTTCTGGGCACGGCCCAGGCCATCTTCGGGCCGGATACCGACTATACCGCTTATATCCCCAACGAACCCGGCCCCGAAGGCACCGCACGGGCGGCCTGGGGCTATGGGGCCACCTATGTGCAGGCCGAGCTGGATGAAAACAGCTTTGTGCTGGACGATGACACCATCACCATCCAAGCCTTGCAGCAGTGGGTGGAGCCGGGCTACAGCGAGGACCTGGGCGCCCTGACCTACACCTTCGCCGTCCAGCCGGAGAACGAATACTGCCGCTACCGGCTGCTCTCGGTGGAAGAAGTTTCCTGACCCATGCAACCAAAGGGGCGCCCCCGCTTGCGCGGGGGCGCCCCTGTTTGTATCGTTCCGGCTGCGGCGGGGGATTACTCCACCCGCAGCAGGTCCTGGCCAGGCTTCACATCGCCCGCGGCCAGCGGCTTGACCGCCCCGTAGCGGTCGGTGTTGCAGACGATGAGCGGCGTGGTGACCAGATAGCCCGCCGCCTGGATGGCGTCGATGTCAAAGCTGATGAGCAGGTCGCCTTTCTTGACCTTCTGGCCGTTTTCCACATGGGCGGTGAAGTGTTGGCCGCCCAGCTTCACGGTGTCGATGCCGATGTGCAGCAGCAGCTCGGCGCCGGTGTCGCTTACCAGACTCACGGCGTGGTGGGTGTCGAACAGGTTATCCACGGTGGCGTCGGCGGGGGCGTACAGCTTGCCCTCGGTGGGCTCAATGGCCACGCCGTCCCCCAGCACGCCGGAGGCAAAGGCTTCATCCTTCACCTCGGCCAGCGGCACCACGGTGCCCGCCAGATGGGCGCCGAAGGTCTCGGCGGGGACAGCCTCTTTCGGGGTCTCCTCTTTTTTGGCCGGGGCCGGGGCGGCGGGAGCTTCCGCGGCGGGGGCGTCGGAGGCCGGGCTTTCCATATAGTCCACGAGATTGGACTTGATGACTGCCACCTGGGGTCCGTAGATGACCTGGATGCCATTGCCCTTGTGCACCACGCCGGAAGCGCCGCTCTGGCGCAGCATGGCATCATTGACTTTGGCGGCATCCGCCACGGTGACCCGCAGGCGGGTGGCGCAGCAGTCCACGTCGGAGATGTTGGCCTTGCCGCCCAGGCCCTGCAAAATCAGGGCGGACACCGCATCGCCGCCCTTGGCGGGCGCGCCGTCGGGGCCTACGCCGGTTTTTTCCTTGAAGTCGGCACGGGTGTACAGCTTGGTCTCCTGGCCGTCGTCCTCGCGGCCAGGGGTCTTGAGGTTCATTTTGGTAATCATGAAATAGAAGGTGAAGTAGTACAGCACAAAGTAGAAAACACCCACAATGACCACCCAGACCCAGTGGGTCTTGGCGTTGCCCTGCAGAATGCCGAACAGCGTCAGGTCGATCAGACCGCCCGAGAAGGTCATGCCCACGCCCACGTTGAAGATGTGCATCAGCATGTAGGCCAGGCCCGCGTACACGCAGTGGACGGCGTACATGGCGGGGGCCACGAACAGGAAGGTGAATTCCAGGGGTTCGGTGATGCCGGTGAGCATGGAGGTCAGGGCCGCGGACAGCAGCAGGCCGGCCACCACCTTGCGCTTTTCGGGGCGGGCGGCGCGGTACATGGCCAGGGCGGCGCCGGGCAGGCCGAAGATCATCAGCGGGAACTTACCGGCCATGAACCGGGTGGCGGAGACAGAGAATTCCGTGGTGGCTTTGCTGGCCAGCTCGGCAAAGAAGATGTTCTGGGCGCCCTGCACGGTCACACCGTCGATGATGGCGGTGCCGCCCACGCTGGTCTGCCAGAAGGGGATATAGAACACGTGATGCAGGCCGAAGGGAATCAGCGCACGCTCGATCAGGCCATACAGCCAGGTGCCTGCGTAACCGGAGACCAGCACCAGATTGCCCAGCATGGCGATGCCGGTCTGGACCACCGGCCAGATGTAGAACATGGCAATGCCCACCACCAGATAGACGGCGGTGCAGACGATGGGGACGAACCGGGTGCCGCCGAAGAAGGAAAGCACCTGGGGCAGCTGGGTCTTGTAGAAGCGGTTGTGCAGCGCGGCCACGCCCAGGCCTACGATGATACCGCCGAAGACGCCCATCTGCAGGGTGGTGATGCCCAGCATGGAGGTGGTGGTGTTGGCAGCCATGGCCTCCACACCGCCGGCGGCGTTTATCATGGCGCTGATGGCGGTGTTCATGACCAGGTAGGCGATGGCGCCGGACAGGGCGGCCACTTCTTTTTCTTTCTTGGCCATACCGATGGCCACGCCCATGGCGAACAGCAGGGCCAGGTTGTTGAACACCGCGCTGCCGCACTGGTTCATGATGTCCAGCACGGTGTAAAGCATGGTGCCCGGGTGGATGATGCCGGTCAGGCCGTAGGTCGCCAGCATGGTCTCGTTGGTAAAGGAACTGCCGATGCCCAGCAGCAGACCGGCTACGGGCAGCAGGGCGATGGGCAGCATAAAGGAACGTCCCACACGCTGCAGCACGCCGAAGATTTTGTCTTTCATACATTTTCCTCCTTGACGCGAAAAATTTATATAACACCCGTCTCTATATAAAAACAGACCCATACAGCCCTGCCGTGGCATCGCGGCGGGGTCATACAGGTCTAGCCTACACAGCCAATGGTGCAGTCACTATCCAAATTCAGTTGTAAGGGGGTCAGGGGTCGATCTCATGCAGGTCGCCCGCCACCCGTTTCAGGTGGATGGTCAGGTAGATCAGTTCCTCCTGGGAAAGGGTCTGGTGCCAGGTCTTTTCAATATATTCGGCCACGCACTGGGCGCATTTGTAATGCTCCTTACAGTTGCGGGCGATCAGCGCCCGGAACGCGGCGTCGCTCTCGCTGCCGGAGTCGGTCATCATCTTGCCCTGGAACAGCCGCTGGGCAAAGTACCGCAGATGCACCACGAACCGGTGGAAGGTCAGGGATTCCCGGTCAAAGGCGCCCAGGTCCCGGTAGTAGTACTCCACCACCTGGATGACCCCTTCGATCAGGCGGGTGATGTCGTACATCTCGCTCATGTCGGTGTTCAGTTCGGCGTTGACGATGTGCAGCGCAATAAAGGCCGCTTCGTCGGGGTTCAGGTCCACGCCCAGCCGCTCCCGCACCCGGGCCAGGCAGCGCTGGCCCAGCTGGTATTCGGTGGGGTAGTAGCACAGGATACTGCCCGCCAGGGGGTTCTTGAACTCGATGCCCTGGGCTTTGCGCTGGATGGCAAAGCTGATGTGGTCGGCTAAGGTGATAAGCAAACTTTCGTTCAGCGGCTGGGGGATGGCGGCCCGTATCTCATCGACCAGTTCTTCGGTCAGGGCCAGGTGTTCCAGGGGGATCTGCTCCACCAGTTCCCGCAAACGCCGCTGGCCGGACTTGTCCTCCATGCGGTAGGTTTTTTCCACCTGGGCCGGGTCCACAAACTGGGCCACCTTGCGGCCAAACCCCAGGCCCCGCCCGGTCACGATCATCTCGTTGCCTTTTTCGTCGATGACGCACAGGATGTTGTTGTTGATGACCTTTTTGATGCGCACCCTGCGGCCTCCTCTCTGTGTGGCGTGGAAAAAAAATAACCAGCCCCATCAAACACCATTCCTGCAAAGAAGGTCTTAACGGAGTTGGTCTAGCCCGCATTACCGGTAACAATCCAACAAAGGCCACAGTGGGCCGTTCACTCATCTGCGAAAAGAATAGCACACTCCTGCAGGGAAGTCAACCGCTTTTCGCGGCGGTACGGCGTTTTCGGCACCTTGTCTAATTTTTAACGCCTTGTTTCGGCAACCTTGCCCAAGGCGGCTGCCGGGAACCGGGCCCGAAATCAGATATTTTGTGAACAAACATTGCATGGAATGTAAACATTAGCACTCTTGCCTTGACAGTGCTAATTTTCCGCGCTATAATAAAGTTGTTCCAAGGGGAACAGGGAACCGCGAAAGCCGGAACCGAAACCCCGCGGGGCGGAAAGCACAACCAAGACACCGGAAAAAACACCGGTATCCGATAAATTTTAGGAGGCATGACCTATGATGATGGTTCCTTATCTGTTTCACGATGCTTTGCTGGACGACTGGTTCGACGACAGCTGGACCCGGGATTTTAACCGCGCCATGCAGGCGGCGGACCCCCGGCGCGTGTTTGGCAAACACAGCGCCAATGTGATGAAGACCGACGTGCGGGACACCGGCGACAGCTATGAGATGTTCGTGGACCTGCCGGGCTTCAAGAAAGAGGATGTGAAGCTGGACCTGCACAACGGCTACCTGACCATCAGTGCCCAGCGGGGCGGCAGTCATGACGAGAAGGACGAGCGGGGTAACTACATCCGGCAGGAGCGGTACACCGGTTCCTGCGCCCGCAGCTTCTATGTGGGCGAGGAGCTCAAGCCCGAGGATGTGAAGGCCAGCTTCCACGACGGCATCCTGGAGCTGAAGCTGCCCAAGGCCGACGCCAGAAAATTGCCCGAGAATCAGCCGCGTCAGATCGAGATTCTGTAATACCTTTTATACTGTGCACCGCAGGGGCGGGGCCGAAAGGCCCCGCCCCCTGCTTTTTTGCGTTGTGGTGGTATCGGTGCCCGGCGGGGATGAATCCCCGCCCTACGGGATGACGCAATTTTTCCGCATTCCGTAGGGCGGGGTCTTGACCCCGCCGTGGTGCGGTATCGTTATCTGGCGCGGCACCGTTTGCGGTGCGAGGCATCGTTACATGTAGGGGCGGCGTATACGCCGCCCGGCAGCGCGGGCGCGGCGGGAAATTTGTCCGGCGGTAAAATTTTTCTTTGCAACGGTGGAAAAACGTGGTATACTGACATAAATAGCCATTTTTTGCAGCGAAAGGGGCATGCCCCTTTTCTTCCGGGATGGTATCATCCCGGAAAATCCTGTTGCCAACCAAGGAGGGACCCTATGAAACGATTGCTGACCCTGCTGCCCGTGCTGGTGTTCTGCCTGCTGTGCGCCCCGGCCGTGCTGGCGGAGACGGAGACGAATGTGCCCTATCTGGGCCAGGACGGAGCAACACAGACCTGCGCCACCGCCACGGTGGTGACCGACAGCGATTCCACCTGGACCGGCACCACCGGGACCCCCGGCTGGTACGTTGCGACCGGCACGGTGAACATCTCCCAGCGCGTCACGGTGACCGGCGATGTGCGCCTGATCCTGAAGGACGGGGCCACCCTGACCGTCACCGGCGGCATCAACGTGGGAGACGGCAGCTCCCTGACCATCTACGCCCAGTCCGAGGGAACCGGCGCCCTGAACGCCACCGGCGGCAACAGCGGCTCGGGCATCGGCGGCGGCGGCACCAACACTGTGACCATCACCGGCGGCACCGTCACGGCCACCGGCGGCACCATCGGCTCGGGCATCGGCGGCGGCAGCACCAACACTGTGACCATCACCGGCGGCACCGTTACGGCCACCGGCGGCAACGGCGGCTCTGGCATCGGCGGCGGCAGCACCAACAATGTGACCATCAGCGGCGGCACCGTCAATGCCAACGGCGGCAACGGCGGCGCGGGCATCGGCGGCGGCAGCACCAACACTGTGACCATCACCGGCGGCACCGTCACGGCCAACGGCGGCAACGGCGGCGCGGGCATCGGAGGTGGCAGCCAGACCACTTTCTCCACTGGCGAGAATGGCCGCGCCGTTATTTTTAGCAGTAGCATAAAAGATTATAGCTCCGGTAGTTATAACGGAATCTTCTTTTTCCAGCGGCAACAAGCTGGCGAGGTGTGCGGCGACAGCGTCACACCAACAGAAGATTTCACCATCCCGGAGGGCAAGACCCTGGAAATCGGAGCGGGCAAGACCGTGACCATCCCGGATGACGTGACGCTGACCAACGAAGGCACCCTGACCGTTGCGGAGAACGGCACCCTGAACAACAACGGTACCCTGACCAACGAGGGAACTCTGACCAACCAGGGAACCCTGGACAACGAAGGCACCATCGAGAACTACGGCACCGTGGAGGGACCCATTACGGGGAAGGCTCTTCCCCAGATCAGGACGCAGCCGCAAGACGTCACGGCCAAAGAGGGAAAAACGGCCAGTTTTACCGTTGAGGCGACCATGGACAGCAGGACCCCGACCTACCAGTGGCAGCAGAATACTGCTACCAGCGGAAGCAACTGGGAGAACATCGAAAGCGCAACCGCCGCCAGCTATACCACAAGCAACACCACAACGGGCATGAACGGCTACCAATACCGCTGCATTGTGAAGGATCAAACGGGCAACTTTACGGTAAGCGATGCCGCCACCCTCACGGTGACCAAGGCGGTCACCGGCGTAAAGCTCGACAAAACCACGCTGAACCTGATCGTGGGCGACACCGCCACCCTGAAGGCGACGGTAGAACCGGACAATGCCGCCGTTAAAGCCGTAAACTGGGCCAGCAGCAACACGGCCATCGCCGCCGTGGATAACAGCGGCAAAGTCACCGCCGTGGGTCCCGGCACGGCCACCATCACCGCCACGGCGGCGGACGGCAGCGGCAAGAGCGCCAGCTGCACCGTGACCGTGACGGCCAAGACCTACTGCCTTTCCATTGATCCGGGGGCGGTGGGCTTCGGCACCATGGCGCCGGGGTACACCCAGCCCGCAGTGCAGGAGGTCACCGTCAAAAATACCGGCAACCAGACGCTGAGCCTGACCCACCCCACGGCCGTGCATTTTGAGGTGGGCAAGCTGAACCAGCTGACCCTGGCCCCCGGCGAAAAAGCGGTGTTCACGGTGCGGCCCAAGGCGGGCCTGCCCCTGGGCAGCTACCGCGAGACCGTGGTGGTCAAGGCCAGCGGCGGCGTGGAGGTCAGCGTGAACCTGACCTTTGCTGTGTCGGACGGCGGCACCGGCAACGAAAAATGCACCCTGCACTTCAACACCATGGGCGGCCTGCCCCTGGACGATGTGGTGCGGGGCCTGGGCGCGCCGGTGGAACTGTGGCCCTATACCCCGGTGCGGGCGGGCTATCTGTTCATGGGCTGGTACAGTGACGAAGCGCTGACCAAAGCGGTGAACACCGTGGTGCTGGTGGACGACACGACGATCTACGCCAAGTGGGCTGTGGACCCGGCGGCCACCGCCGCCCAGAGCGGCAGCGGCACGGGCGGCAGCAGCACGGGCAGCGGTTCGGGCAGCGGTTCGGGCAGCGGCAGCAAGGCCACGCCCACCCCCACGCCCACAGCCACCCCGGCCCCCACCCCGACGGCGACCCCCACCCCGGCCCCCACGGCCACGCCGGAATCTACCCCCGAAGTGACCCCGGCCCCGGAGGAAACCCCTGAAAAGGGCGGGTTCCCGGTGTTCCCGGTAGCGGCGGGCGGCATCATTCTGGTGGCGGCGGCAGGTGTGTTTTTCCTGTTGAACCGCAGAAGATAAGGCAAAAAATTTCCCGCGTTGTAAAACGCGGGGATTTTTTTGGGTGCCGCCGTATCGCGGCCCGGCGGGACCGTACGCACGACCCGGTGCGCGGGCGTGGCGGGCAAACCGCAGGGCGGGGATGAATCCCCGCCCTACGGCTGGACGCAAATTTCCCGTATTCCGTAGGGCGGGGTCTTGACCCCGCCGCGGGGCGGTATCGTGGTCCGGCGCGGCACCGTTTGCGGTGCGAGGTATCGTTACATGTAGGGGCGGCGTATACGCCGCCCGGCAGCGCAGCCACAACGACAAAATCGCCCGGGCGGCCTGTAGGCCGCCCCTGCGTCCGGCGGGAACGGTATTATGCCTCGGTGCGCGGCGCGGCGGGCAAACCGCAGGGCGGGGATGAACCCCCGCCCTACGGCTGGACGCAAATTTCCCGCATTCTGTAGGGCGGGGTCTTGACCCCGCCGCGGGGCGGTATCGGTGCCCGGCGCGATGCCGTCCGGCGGGACCGTTGACACAAACCGCCGCCCCCACCTTGTGAAAATTTTGTTTGACTTTTCCCCCGTACTATGGTACGATAACCTCGATTTTGAAAGACGAATCGTGTAGGAGTTTTTCAAAGCAATTTACCTGGGACCGCCCATCAGGGGCTAAGGCCATACGGACAGCCGGGTCCACTGCCGATCGGCAACTTTGGTTGCCTTATTGATTGAGTTAAAAGCTCAAATTTTATAAGTTGGTTCCTTTATAACCAGAAATTGCGTGCCCTGCACGCAGACTTGTGAAACGGTCAATAAGAGTAGTAAAAGTAGAATTGCTATATAGACTCTGGACACGATACGCCAAAGATACAAAAGCCCCGCCCTTGCCCTCATTGTACAAAGAGGACAGGGCGCTTTGCGGCGAAAAATGGCGAAAGACAACGCAAGTCTGCACCATGGGTGCGGGCTTGCGTTTTTTGTTTTGGGAACCACGGGACGGAGGAAAACATGAACGGGAATGTGAACCGGCCCCGGCTGGACCAGCGCCGCGCGCCGATCCACGAGGCGCTGGAAAATTTCCGCCGCATGCGGGTGGTGCCTTTTGATGTGCCCGGCCACAAGCGCGGGCGGGGCAACCCCGAACTGACGGCTTTTCTGGGCCAGCAGTGCGTGGGCGTGGATGTGAACAGCATGAAACCCCTGGACAATCTCTGCCACCCGGTGTCGGTCATCCGGGAAGCGGAAGAACTGGCCGCCGATGCTTTCGGCGCGGCCCATGCCTTTCTGATGGTGGGCGGCACCACCAGCTCGGTACAAAGCATGGTGCTTACCGCCTGCAAGCGGGGGGACGAGATCATCCTGCCCCGCAACGTGCACCGCAGCGTATTGAACGCCCTGGTGCTGTGCGGCGCGGTGCCGGTCTACGTCAACCCCGAAGTGGACCAGCGGCTGGGCATCTCGCTGGGCATGCGGCGGGAACAGGTGGCCAAGGCCATTGCCGAGCACCCCAATGCGGTGGCGGTGCTGGTGAACAACCCCACCTACTACGGCATCTGCAGCGACCTGCGGGCCATCGTGCGGATGGCCCACGACGCGGGCATGCTCTGCCTGGCCGATGAAGCCCACGGCACCCACTTCTACTTTGGCGGCGGGCTGCCCGTTTCCGCCATGGCGGCAGGGGCCGATATGGCCGCCGTCTCCATGCACAAGAGCGGCGGCAGCCTTACCCAGTCCAGCCTGCTGCTGTGCGGCCCCAATGTCCATGCGGGCTATGTGCGCCAGATCATCAACCTGACCCAGACCACCTCCG
>DXBO01000081.1 GCA_019116485.1 Candidatus Gemmiger excrementavium | reverse complement strand
GACGCTTCCAGCATCTCGGCAAAACTCATGTCGTCACGGATCTCTTCACTCATACTGTTAAGTACCTCCTCAATTATAGACGAAGGCGTTGAAGCCCCGGCTGTCACGCCCACCGTTTCGGCGCCCGCCAGCCATTGGGGGTCGAGTTCATCAGCAGTCTCGACATTGATGGCGGTGGTGTGCCGGGCAGCGACCTGTAACAGCTTTTGGGTATTGGAAGAATGATGACCACCAATGACGACCATACGGTCACATTTTTGGCTGAGGTCTTCCGCTTCCTGTTGCCTCGCCCACGTTGCGTTACATATTGTATCAAAAATTTCGGCTTTTGTACACTCTTTTTTTAAAAAAGCTTTGCAGCTTTCCCAACTTTCGATGCGAAAAGTGGTCTGCGCCACCACATGTATAGACTTTTGTTGCAACAATTCCGGCAGCAAATCCTGCAGCTGCCCCAGGTCGGCAAAAACCCGCACCAGGCCCGTCGCATGGCCCACAATTCCCTGTACTTCGGGGTGGTTTGCATCCCCCGCCACCAGCAAAAGCGCACCTTTTTTGCCCGCTTCGGCGGCCAACTTATGGATTTTTGCTACAAACGGGCAGGTAGCGTCATGATACGCCAGGCCGCGTGTGCTTATTTTTTCATAAACCTCCCGCGGCACCCCGTGGCTGCGGATGATTACCTCGTACCCATCGGGCACATCGGCCACATCGGCGCAGGTCAGGGCCCCCTTGTCCTCCAGGTCGGCCACCACCTGGGGGTTGTGGATCAGCGGCCCCAGGGTGGCCACCTTGCGGCCTTCCGCCAGCAGGTCATAGGTCAGCTTTACGGCGCGGTCCACGCCGAAGCAGAACCCGGCGGTCTTGGCACGGATAACTTTCATAGCGATTCTCCTTGTGAAGGGGTCTGCACCGGTTCAGCGGCAGGCTGCTCTTCCGCGGCGGCGGGCTGTTCCGGTTGGGGGCCCCTGGGCGGGAAAGCGTTTTGTTCCAGCAGTTCTTCCAGGGCTTCTTTCAGGCGCTTTTTCATATGGCGCAGCGCGGTGACCCGGTGGCTCGGGTCGGTGATCTGCAGTTCCGACGCCGGAATGGCGCAGCCAAAGACGATGCGCATACGGCAGAAGGGGTGCAGCCGCCCGTCTTTCGTGTCATAGATAATGCGGCAGGGCACCATTTCAGCCCCGGCAGCCGCCGCGATAACAAAAGCGCCGCTTTTGAGTACCCCCAGTTTGCCGTTTTTGGTACGGGTCCCCTCGGGGAAGATCAGCACACCGGTCCCCCGGCGGCACAGCGCGGCAATGCGGCCCACTGTGTCGGTGTCGCCCTTGCCCCGGTCGATGGAAACAGCGCCCATGCAGCGCAGGAACCAGCCGAAGAAAGGATTTTCAAACAGTTCTTCCTTTGCCAGCACGCACATGCGGCGCCAGTCCATAACGGCCACCGCGATAAACACGGGGTCCAGGTTGGCGATGTGGTTGCTGGCAATGACATAGGCGCGGCCATCCCGCACGGCCTTGAGGTTTTCCATCCCCACAACGTCGATGCGGAATACAATATGGGCCAGCACCCAGACGATGGGCAGGATGATCCAATACAGCAGCATGCGCCGGTTCTCCTCTCTCAGATATGTTCCAGGATCGTGCGTCTGAGCAGGGCAAAACTCTGGTCAAAGTCGATCTCGCTGGTGTCGATGCGGATGGCATCCTCGGCCTGTTTCAGCGGCGCGATGGCCCGGTGCATATCCTGGTCATCCCGCTGGCGGATATCGGCCAGCACCGTCTCATACACGGCGTCCTGGCCTTTCTGGCGCAGTTCCCGGCAGCGGCGGTCGGCCCGGGCCTCGGCGCTGGCGGTCAGGTAGATTTTCACGGTGGCGTCGGGCAGCACCACGGTGCCGATATCCCGGCCATCCATGAGTACGTTCTGGCTGCAGGCCAGGCCCCGCTGGGTGTCCAGCAGGAAAGCCCGCACCGCGGGATGGGCCGAAACTGCCGACGCCGCCATGCCGATGGCCTCGGCACGGATGGCCTCGCTTACATCCTCACCGTTGAGGTAGATGTGCTGGGTGCCTTCCAACAGGCGGATCTCCAGCTTGATGCGGGGCAGCAGCGCTTCCACCGCCGCCGCATCATGGGGGTCCACGCCGCAGCGCACAGCGTACAGGCCGATGGAACGGTACATGGCGCCGGTGTCCACATACACATACCCCAGGTCCGCCGCCAGACGTCTGGCCAGTGTGGATTTACCGGCCCCGGAAGGTCCGTCGATTGCAATAGAGATCATGATACAAAACACTCCGTTCCCTGTTTATGATACGCAGCGGCCTGCCCCCGCAAACCGAAGGACGGCGCTTCTTTTTACACTTGCGCGGCAGCTTTGACGGCTGCCTGGGCCGTGGACCAGGCGATCTGCAGGTTGTAGCCGCCGGTGCGGGCGTCCACGTCCAGCACCTCACCGGCAAAGTAAAGGCCGGGGCAGATTTTGCTGGCCATGGTTTTGGGGTCCACTTCCCGTACGTCCACGCCGCCCGCCGTGATGACCGCATGTTCCCGGTCCCCCAGCGCCGTGACCGGCACGGCCCAGTGCTTGCACAGCGTCACCAGGGCCTGTTTCTGCTCCCGGGTGATCTGGGCCGCCCGGGTAGCGGGGTCCACGCCCCACTTTTCCACCGCTACCGGGCGCATGGAATGCGGCAGCAGTTTTTCCAGCGCTCCCTGGGCGCTGTGGCCGCCCAGGGCCGCGAAGTCCCGGGTCAGGCGGTCATACAGCGTTTTCTCGTCCAGGGCGGGTTTGAGGTCGAACTCGCAGACATAGCGGTGCCGGGCAATATCCTCAATATAGGTGCTGGCCGACAGCACAAGCGGCCCCGAAAGGCCGAAATGGGTGAACAGCGCTTCGCCCTTCTCGGTGAACAGGGGTTTGCCGTCGCACAGCAGCGTCAGTTTTACATTGCGCAGCGAAAGCCCCATCATGCGGCGGCAGGCCGGGTCGGGGCTGACAAGACTGCACAGGCTGGGCTGGGGCGGCACGATGGTATGCCCGGCCTGGGCCGCCAGCTTGTATCCGCTGCCGTCGCTGCCGGTGGCCGGATAGCTGATACCTCCGGTGGCGATCAGGGTGGCACCGGCTCGCAGGGTACGGCCGTCCTGCAGCATCGCTCCCTGGCAGACGCCTTGCTCCAGCAGCAACTTCCGGGCGCTGCCCCGCACAAATTCGGCGTCCCGGGTATAGTCCCGCAAAGCCGCCAGTACGTCGGCGGCCCGGTCACTTTGGGGGAACACCCGGCGGCCCCGCTCGGTTTTGAGGGGGACCCCCAGGCTCTCAAACAATTCCATGGCCGCTGACGGCGGGAAAGCATAGAGGCAAGAGTAGAGGAACCGGCCATTATGGCGCACATAGGGTAAAAATTCCCGCACATCGCTGTCGCTGGTGACATTGCAGCGCCCCTTGCCGGTGATGAGCAGTTTCTGCCCCGGCCCCTTGGGGTTGTGTTCCACCACCGTCACCCGCAGCCCCCGGGCGCAGGCGGCACCGGCAGCCATCAACCCGGCGGCACCGCCGCCGAGGATCAGCAGATCGGTCATGGGCGGGCCTCCTTCCTTAGACGGGGCCAGCCGCAGACCGCCAGCGCCCCGAAAGCGTAGACCAGCAGCAGCGGGTGCACGGTGGCCAGGTACATGGTACTGGTGCCGATGCCGAAGCTGGACACCTCCACAAAAGCGATCATGGCGCAGCGCAGCAGCGCCATACCCAGCAGGCCCAACAGCAGCAGCCAGGGCACCGTTTTGTCCGCCGAGGGGTGGCGCAGCACGCCGGGCAGGGCCGCCAGATGGCAGACCACGCCTGCCGCCAGCGCCAGCCAGAGCAGTGCCCGGTAGACCCAGGCAATGCCCTCCATAACTCCAAAGGCGATCTTCTGGTAAGGGCTGTAATAAGGCGTGTCCTTGCCCGCCTCGGCGGCGGCGTTGAAGCCGCAGCCCAGGTAGCCGGACCAGACGGCGATGTCGTCGGCGGTGCCGATGGAACGGGCCGTCTCATAGGGGGCGCAGTCCGCAAAGGTCAGCACATGCCAGAAGCCCCGGGCCGTCTCGGCCAGGGTGGGGGCCACATAAGCCGCCGTGATGGGTTGGTTGGTGGCCGCCCGCTCACCGGTGCGGCTGGGCAGGGTGCCGTCCCCGCAGGCGGCGTTGATGGCGTCGGCCACGCTCTGCCAGTAGGCCGCGGCAGTCTGGGGCGTATCATAGATGCCCTCAAACTGGGCGGCCCGGCGGATGGCCCAGTAGAAGCTGCCCGCCCGGTAATCGTCCAGCGCGGGGTCGCGGAAATCGTTCTGCAGCTGCGCGTCCTCCTCCAGCCAGTAGGCCAGCGGCTCCAGTTCCGGCACCGCCTCGTAAATTTTCTGCCGGGCGTCGGCGGGCACCGAGAGCAGCGGCTCGTCGCTTTCGGTATCCACCCGCATCATGGCACCCATGGCGGCGGCAAAGGGCCCCTCAGAAAAATCCGACAGGGCAAACAACCCATAGTGGGTGTAGTTGATACCGCAAAAGGCCAGTACCCCGGCGGCCAACAGGCCATAAGGGAGAAGCTGGACCGCACAGGCCGCCCAGCGGCGGGCGCGCACCAGCACCACCAGCAGAATCACCGTGGCTGCGGCGGCAAAGGGCAGCAGGAACATCCCGGCGTCCTCCCGGTCCAGGTAGGCGCAGGTCAGCCCCGTGCCCGCGGCCAGCAGCCAGGGCCAGAGGCGGCCCCTGCCTTTGACGGCCCGCAGCGCCGCCCCCGCCATGCCTGCAAAGAAGACCAGGCACAGCGCGGGGAAGATGTTGTCCCGATAAACGCGCAGCGTGTAGGCCGCCCAGGAAGAGGGCAAAAAGGCCAGCACCGCAAACAGCGCCAGCGTGCCGCCCCGCTTTTGCTCCCACAGCGGGGCAAAGGCAAAAGCCGCCAGCAGAGCCGCGGCACACCACAGCGCTGCCCCGGCCACCAGATAGGGCAGGTGCAGCGCGTGGAGCAGCGCCAGCCACAGCGGGAAGAACATCGCCTTGGAGAGGGTCAGGTAGTCGTAGGCGCCCAGCCACTCCCCCGCCGTGACGGCGTTGGCGGCACGGAACATCAGTTCATCGTCCAGCGGCGCGCCGCCCACCCAGGTATACCCCTGCTGGAAAGCGGTCAGCCCGCAGCGCAAACACACCAGCAGCGCCACGCACAGCCAGAAGGTGCCGGGATTCAGTTGTAGGCGGAATCGTTTCATTTCTGGATCTTTTCAATACTTTCCACAAGATATTTCTGCTGTTTGAAGGTCAGGTCCACCAGCAGCGAGAGGTACTTGACCGCGATGCTCAACACCGCAAACAGCCCGGCAAACCCCACCGTGATGACGAACATCGTCGTCGTCCAGCCGGCCACCGGGTGCCCGGTGAAGAAGATGACCAGCGTGTAGAGCAGTTCGGCCAGCGCCAGCGCCAGCATGCACAGGGTTATACCCATGCTGGCCTTGAACCCGGCGTCGGTGTAGAGGGCCAGACTGTCGATAGCCAGGCTGAACCGGCCCGCCGGTTTTTCGGTCAGGCGGCCCGCAAATTCCAGGTCGGCCATTTTGAGCCCTGACGCCGCGTAGGCCGCCTTGCGGTAGGGCAGATGGGCACTGGAGGCATGCACCCGGTTGATGGCCCGCCGGGTCACCAGCCGGAATGCATCGGTGCGCAGCCGGTAGGGCGAGTGGGAATTGGCGTTGAAAATTTTGTAGAACAGTTCACTGCCGCTGCGGGTGGCCGACGGGCAGACCGAAACGATGTCGTTACCCTCCAGCGCTTTGCGGTAAGCAGCAAAAATCAGTTCCTGGGGCCAGCACAGCACCGTGGAATCAAACTCATACACATAGTCGCCGATGGCGGCGTCCAGCCCGGCGTTCATGGCGTTTTCCAGCCCGTGATGCAGGCTCATGTGCAGAATGGTCAGCGGGGCATCCTGTTCCCGGCCCCAGGCGCGCAGGGCTTCCACCGTATCGTCGGTGCAGGCATCGTCTACCGCCACCAGCTCATACTGAGCAAAATGTTCCGCCAGCCGGGCGGCCACGGCGGCGCAGAATTCCGCCGCCCGGGCGCCGTCGTTGTGCAGGTAGACGACGGCGGAAACGAAATTTTTTTCTTTGGTATTCACAGTTCCAGCACCTCGTCCAGATCGTACACGGTATTGATCTTGCCGGACAGCACACTGACCAGCTTAGGCTGCTCATTCATGATGCGGATCACTGTGGGCCGGGAATCGTCGATCTCGCTGGCCTTTAAAATCGGCTTCATGCTGAACAGGCTGCTGTGGTAGGCAAAACCGTATTCCTCTTTTAAATATTTGCGGGCCAGGCGGCTCATGTAAGGCCAGGCGCTGGCCGGTTTTGCCGGGCATTCGTTACAGTTGTACAGGCTGCCCGGTGCGCAGCGGCCGCCGCTCTCCTTCTGGCAGGGGAAGGTGGCCACGCTGTCGTAGCTGGTCTCGTGGGGGGTAAAGGTCACGCTGGTCAGGCTGTGCAGCCCGGTCTGGCCAAAGGGCATCAGGCTGAAAAACGGTCCGTCCATCACCGTGATGCCGGTGTTTTTCAGCCGCTCGTCCACGGTGCACAGGATGATCTCGCACTTTTCGTACTTGATCTGAAACGGCGGCAGTCCCAGCAAGGCATGCACGTCGTTGACGCCCGCGTAGGTGGCGTTGAGCAGGTAGGGCGCTTCGGCGGTGGTATCCCCTGCCGCCACCCGCCAGCAGTCCCCCACCGCCTCGATGCGCTCCGGCCTGTGGTCATACAGCACCGTCACGTTTGGCAATTTCGCCAGCTGCTCCAGAAACCAGGTTTTCAGCACCTGGGCGTCGTAGGTGTACTCAGTGGTCAGAAAAGCGCCGTCGCACAGCCCCGGATTGAAGTATTTGGTGGGGGCCACATCGTCGCAGCGGATGCCAGCCGCCGCGCAGAAACGCCGGAACTCCGCCGCGTTGGTCCAGGAGAAGTGGGCGCTGGTGGCGTAGATCTGGTCGAACTGCGTGTGCAGGCAGAAGGCGTAATCCCGGCAGAAGCGCTGGAAATAGTGGGCGCTCTTGATGGCCGTGGAATAGCTGCGGGGGTAGTGGTAGCCCATGTGTACCCGGGCCTGGTTGATGTAGGTAGCGCGCATGAAGGGGGCGGGGTCCCGTTCCAGCACCAGGACGCGCTGACCCGCCGCGCCGCATTTCTGCGCCGCGTACAGGCCGTAGAGTCCCGCGCCCAGGATGATCTTGTCAAACGTCATACCCTTTGCCCCTTCTGTTGGTGGATTACGGATTGTACTTGCCCGCCAGGGCGTTGAGCAACACTTTCATCAGGTCGCTGTTGCCCTTAAAGCCGGTGATCTTGGTGGGCGTCTTGCCGGTAGCCGGGTAGGCCCGGGTCACCGGCACCTCGCAGCATTTAAGCCCCAGCTGGCTGGCGCGGATGCTCAAGTAGGCCAGCAGCTCATACCCCTGGAACACGTCCCGCAGGGGGCGCACATCGGGGTGGGTCAGGTATTCCCGGCTATAGGCGCGGTAGTTGTTGGTGGTATCGGTGAACCAGTGGCGCGCCCCCAGGCTGGTGAGCGGCGCGTGGATCAGCCGCACCGCTGCGTAGCGTACCGGCGGCGTGTTGACGGCCTTGCCGCCCCGGATGAACCGGCTGCCCTGGATGAAATCGTACCCGGCTTTCAGTTTCTCGATGAACCGGGGTGCGTCTTCAATGGAGTCCTTGTTGTTACCGTCGATGGTCAAAATGCCCTTGTAACCGCAGTTGAGCGCAAAGTAGATGCCCATGCGCAGCTGGGCGCCCTGCTTGCCGGGGCCGGTTTTGGTGAGCAGCGTGTTGACACCATAGAGCTGCAGCGTATCGGTCTTCATGCTGCCGTCGGTGGAGCCGCCGTCGCACAGGATGATGTCGCACAGCTTGTCCACCCCGGCCCGCTGGGCGCGGCCCAGCTCAGTCAGGATGCGCGCCCCCTCGTTGATGACGGGGATCAGAAGGCAGTAGTCGCTCTGGCGGGCCTGGAACTCCACGGCGCGGAAATCCGGCACGCCGCTCAAACCGGTGCGTTCATACTCGATCATGCAAATACCTCCGCCACATAGTCCAGCGTGCGCCGGATGGTGTCCAAATCGGTACGGGCCATCTCCACCGAAACATAGCCCTGGTAACCCACGGCCCCCAGCAGCAGGGCCAGTTCCTTGTGTTCGGGCCGCTTTTCGATGGGCGCCAGGCCCGGCTCGCTGATATGCACATGGCTGACATACTGCAGGTCATCCACAAAAGATTGCAGTTTTTCCCCCTGGGTCAGCATGGCACCCAGGTCCAGGTTGACGGCCAGACCGGGATTATCCAGCCGCTTGACCAGTTCCATCACCTGGGCGGTGGTGTTCAGGTAATTGGTGTATACCGGGGCGTTGGCCTCCAGCGCCAGGCTCACGTTGTACCGCGCCGCCAGGTTGCCCGCCTGCACAAAAAACATTTCGGCCAGTGTATCGTCGGCACCGGCGGGCCGCATGCGGTTTTTGGGGCAGCCGAATACCAGTGACGGGCAGTTGAGGCTGTGGGCAAACTGGAAAGCCCCGGCGGTGTAGTCCAGCAATTGCTCCCCCCGGGCAGCGTCAAAGATGCTGCCGGTCTGGCCGTACCAGATGCTCTGCATACTGGGCACGCTGAAGCCCCAGCGGTGTTTGAGATAGCCGCCGAACAACACGGCGGAACTGAGGTTCTCATAGGGCGCCTCGGGGAAGATGCGGGTGGGCGCCAGTTCCAGACCGGTGAACCCGGCCTGCTGCATGGCGGTGTAGACCGCCTCGTCGTCCGCCTTGCTCCAGGCGATATTGGAGATAGCCAGCTTGCATACCGGCATGGGTCAGTTCCCTCCTTCGCGCACAAAACGGCGCAGATCGTCCAGTTCCTGCGCCTCGGTGCACAGGTAATCCCCCTGCCCGCCCAGCAGCGCCGCGTGGCGGCTGCGCAGGTCGTAATCAAAGGGTTTTGCAGCCAGTTCGTTGTGCCAGCCGGTTTTGCCGGTAACGGCGGTATAGACCGCAGCCGCTGAGACAGGCGGCGTGCACAGGTGCAGCAGGTGCAGCCCCGCTTTGCGGGCAGTCTCGATATCGCCCCACAAACGGCCCAGGTCATAGAACTGGTAGCGGCTGCGGGAGTCGGTAAAACTGAGGGCATTGAAAGTATGCCCCGCAAAGAACGCCCGCATCGCGGCGGCGTCCACCGCGCCGTTCAGCTTGTAAAAGCCGTTGTCCGCCAGGGTGTAGCCGGCGCGGACCAGCTCGGATTCCCGAGCCAGTTCCTCATACTTGGCGGGCTTGAGCATGGCCGGGGTGATGGTGCGCAGGTCGTAGAGGAAATTTTTCTTGAGCCCCTTGCCGTAAAGAGCAGGCAGCCGCACGATGAGGGCGTCGGGGAAATCCTGCCGCACCCACTGTTCCAGCTGCAGCCGGTTGCGCCCGTAGGCCGAAAGCCCCTCGGTGTCGGGCGCATCCTCCTCATATTTGCCGCGGCTGTCGGCGTAGACGGCGATGGTGGAGATCAGCACCACTTCTTTGGGGGCGATTTTTTGCAGATTCCGGCGCGCGACGGCCATCACGGCCAGGTCGGCCTCGGGGTCGGCGTTGGCCAGAAACATGGCCGCCGGGACCCCCGCATAAACGCATAAATCGGGGCGGGTGCCGTACTGCGCGGCGATATCGCTGCTGTGGCAGACAGCGGCAAAATCATGGGCAGCCAACAGGTTGCCCCCCACAAAACCGGTGGACCCCACCAGAAGATCAGCTGCCATATCGCTCGCCCCATTTCTACATATTCATACAGAATAACATTATAACCGATAGCCGTACAAAAAGCAACGCCCCGCGCCGGTTCCGACGCGGGGCAAAGGCTTATTTTAAACAAATGTTTAGAAATTGACTGAGAATAGACAACCCTACCGGGCCGGATTTTTCAGGATGGAACTGGCAGCCCGTCACCACGCCCCGTCCGGCGGCGGCACAGACGGCGCGGCCACCGTAAAAAGCATCGGCCAGGCGGTCCTGCTCATGGGCCGGTTGCGCTGCAAAACTGTGGATGAAATAGCATTCCTGCCCGGGGGTGACCCCGGCCAGAACCGTACCGGAAAAATCGGTGCGCCCTGCTGCCGGCAGCAACGGCTCCCACCCGATGTGGGGCACCCGCTGGGGGCTGCCGCCGGTGTCGGCAGCGGGCAGTTTCACGACCCGGCCGGAAATCAACCCCAACCCGGGATGGGTGCCGAATTCCTCCGACTCGTCAAACAGCATCTGCATTCCCAGGCAGATGCCCAGCAGCGGCGTGCCCTGCCCGGCCTTTTGACGGATGGGCTCAATGAGCCCCCGTTCCCCCAGGCTGCGCATGCCGTCCCGGAAAGCCCCCACCCCGGGCAGCACCAGGGCATCGGCGGCCAGCACAGTCTCGGCATCGGCGGCCAGTTTGGCCTCGGCACCGCAGTGGGCCAGGGCGTTCTGTACGCTGCGCAGGTTGGACAGGCCGTAGTCAACGATGGTCACTTTCATACTTTGCGCACCTCCACCCCGGCGGCCCGCAGCTGTTCTTTGAGTTCGGGCACCGTTTCTTTCTGGTAATGCAGCACTGCGGCACAAGCCACGGCATCCGCTCCGGCACGGGCGGCCTCTGCAATATCGTCGGCGCAGCCCACACCGCCGCCGCAGATGACCGGGATTTCCACCGCCGCTGTCACCGCCTCGATCAGTTCCAGGTCCATACCCCGCTGCAACCCTTCGTTGTCCACGCTCATAAGCAGAATTTCCCCCGCGCCCAGCGCCTGACCCCGCCGGGCCCATTCCACCACATCATAGCCGGAGTGGGCACGGCCATTGTCGTAGTAGGCTTCCCACCGGCCGGGCCAGGTGCGGCTGCGCTTGGCCTGGATGGACAATACCATGCACTGGCTGCCGAAGGCTTCGGCAATTTCGGTAATAAGTTCCGGGCGTTTGATGGCTGCCGTGTTCACGGCCACCTTGTCGGCGCCCATGGCCAGCAGGTGGCGCACGTCCTCCACGCTGCGCACGCCGCCCCCCACGCACACCGGGATGAACACTTCATCCACCGTCTTGCGCACGATATCGCTGAGATTGTTGCGGTTGTACAGACTGGCCACAATGTCCACATAGAGCAGTTCGTCGATGCCCTGGGCGTAGTAGTCCCGGGCGAAAGCGTTGGGGTCGCCCAGTTTGCGCAGCCCTTCCATCTGGATGCCCTTGACGAGATTTTCGTCCTTTACATCCAGCCGGGCGATGAGCCGTATCTTTTTTGCCATGGTCATTTTCCTCACAGTTCATGGTGGGTGCCTTTGGGGTCGCCCCACAGCACCTCGCTGTCGCCCTCGTAGGGGGTGTAGCGCAGCTTCCACAGGCCGCTTTCCCACTTCCACAGATGGGGCGAGCGGAACCGGTCTGCCAGGTGCATAAAGTAGGCCCGGTCCATGCGCGGCTGTTCAAACAGCTGGGAAGCCCGCGGGAAGTTCCGCTTGTCGATGGTGAGATACTCCATAATTTCTTTCTCGAAGCGGTCGGGGTATTCCCCGTCGAACTTCTTGCACAGGGCTTTGGCCTCCTCCAGGGTGATCTCACCGTTGCGAATTTCCTGGGCGGCGTCGTAGGTAGTCCGCCCGATGCCGTACTTGATGTAGGTGGTGTAGTAGAAGAAGTCGTCGATCTTGTCGTCGATGGAGTTGTACTTGGAGTAGGTGCCCTGGGTGCGTTCCGGCGCCGGGCGGAACCCGCCATGTTCCACGCTGTAGTAGTAGGCGCCCTGGGGGTGCCATTTTTCATAGTAGCCCAGGTAGCGCACCTGGACATGGTTTTTCTCCAGGTTGGAGGTCTCGGAGGGCAGGTAGATGGCCAGGTCGGCCTTGTCGATGCCGTAGTCCTCCTCCAGCTGGCGCAGGCTGACACCGCCCAGGTAGATGTGGTCGTAGTCGTTGACCGCGAAGAAATGTTCGTCCCGCAAAGCCGAGTTGTTGTCGGCAATGGGGTTGCCGAATTCGGCCTCATTCTCGCCGTAGAAGACCAGCGGGATGCCGAACTTGGCCGCCATCTTGGGCGCCAGCTGCTTCTGGCCCAGAATAAAGGGCTGGAAAGGATGGAACAGATTTTCGGTGGCCAGGCGGGTCAGCAAGCGGTGGGTCTGGCCGTTGGGGGTGCACAGATAGTTGTCGAACCCCGCATGAATCCAGGCCTGCATGTTTTCCCAGCCCCAGGGGGTGTAGAGGTGGGGCGCCCAGGTGACGGTGAGCGGGTGCATGCCGTACTTATACTTGAGCAGGTGGGCTGCGTAGAAACTGTCCTTGCCGCCGGAGCCCGGCACCAGGCAGTCGTAGGAGCCGTCGGTCCTGCGGTATTCGTCGCACAGTTCCCGCAGTTCCTTCTCCCGCAGGGCCCAGTCGATGTGGCCATTGGCCTTGTTATGGCAGGCGTGGCAGGCATCGCAGACGCCGTCCTCCTGAATGACCATCGTCTTTTTGCGCGAAGCAGCCGTGTGTTCGAACTCATAGCAGGAGTTGGGCTTCTGGTTGCTCATGACACATTCTTTGCAGAACTGTACATGTTTGGGCAGGCCATAGTAGGCCTCCCGCTGTTCCTCGGGCAGATCCGGGGCGTATTTGCTGTAATCAATGTCCACATAACGGGGGATTTTTTCCATATTTCTGCACTCCATTCCGGCGATTCTCATACAAAAAAAGGCGCCGTCCCTATGGCGATGCCATAGGGACGGCGCCTTTGCCGTTCTTGGGTATTATAGCACAGCTTGCCATGCTGCGCAAGAGTCAGTTTATCACACCTCAAAATCCAGGCAGCTGCGAAGTTTGGTGTAGGGGCGCACTTTGCCGTCCGCCACCGCCACATGGGCCGGATGCACCGCATAGGCTTTCAGCGCGGCCTCATCGGTAAAGGTGGAATCCAGCATCAGGTCGGCGTTGGAACTGGGTAGACAATCGGTCTGCACATGGATGTCCACCAGCCCCGGAATCTGCCCGGCCAGGCCTTCCAGCCCCTCTTTGATCCCTGCCTTGACGGCAGCTTTTTCATCGGCGCTCAGTTCTTCTTTCAGCGTCCAAAGGATGATGTGTTTGGTCATGGTTCTTTCCTTTCCGACGGTCACAGCACCAAACCGTAGGTTTTGTAGTAACTCAGCAGCTCGCTCAGCTGCAGCTTGCGGGCAAACAGCTGGCGGTAGGTGGCGGTCTTTTCTTTCCCCTGGGCTTTCAGGGCTGCCATCTTCTCTGCCGCAGCGTCATATTCCGCCTGCACGGCCCCCTGCATGGCCCGGTAGGCAGCCAACTGTTCCTGATCGGTCATGGCTCACGCCTCTTCCCAGATGGGATGCTTCAGCACCCACTCGCCGCAGTCATTCTTCTCAAACAGGTCGCGGTTGTAGAACTTGTCCATAATGGCCCAGAACTCGCTCTCGGTATAGCCGCAGAAGTTGCAGAAATCCCGCACGCACAGGGGGTCCAGCTTGCCGTCCCGCTCCTTGATGATCTTGACCGCTTCCTCGCGGGTCATCATGCCATAGCGGATGTAGCGGGCGGTGTAGTCGGTGGCCGCCGCGTGACCGAACTTGGGATATTTGAGCCAGGAGTGCACCAGATAGGCGCGGGAGTCGATCTGGTCGAAGTTTTCGGCGTGATGGGTGCGGTCCCACTCATGGGTCAGATCGTGGAAGCCGTGGGCCTTGGCGATCTGGTAGTTCTTGTAGCTGTTCCAGGGCACAAAGTAGCTCATATAGAAGGGGTCCAGCTTGGCCCGTTCCTCAGCGCTGGGAGCCATAGTCAGGCTCAGGTCGTTCTCAGTGACACCGTCGCCCACCAGCTCTTCCAGCGGGAAGCCCACGGCCACGCCGTTTTCGATCTGATCCATGGCGGAGTAGGTCTCTTTGTCGGCGTTGCCGCCGTACTCAAAGCTGACGTTCTCGCCGTAGCAGAGCATGGGGGTGTTGAACTTGGCCGCCATGTGCAGCGGGAAGGTGTAGATCAGACGGTCCACATACCAGGTGGGTTTGCCGTATTTCTCAAAGAATTTGCGCATGAGAATCTTCTGCGCCTTGATGTTGGGCTTGCAGGAGATGATGGTGCAGCCGAATTCCTCGCTGATGTTCTTGAGGTTGTGGATGCCCGCCTGGGTCATGGGGAAGTTGTCCTCCACGCTGAACAGGATGGGGTTCATGTGCATGACTTCCTTGAGCATCCAGACCTGGAAGTGGCTGTCCTTGCCGCCGGACACCGCCACGGCACAGTCGTACCCGCCGGGGCCGTTCATGCCACGGTATTTGTTGCAGTAGGCTTCGAATTCCTTGAACCGGGCATCCCAGTCCACATTTTCCCGGTTCTCATAATGGCGGCAGGCGCTGCAAACGCCTTCGGCGTCAAAAGTAATGCCGGGCCGGGTGTCGGGCATCGTACATTTTTTGCAGTAGCGCATAGTGTTTCTCCTTTGTATTCAGCCCGCCGGGATGGGCGGGTTATTTTTACTGTTTGGCTTGTGCCGCCTCAGCGGCTTTGTGGATTTCGTCGGCGGAAGCAAAAGCATACACCTGATAGCGGCCGTCGTCATAGACCAGTTCTCCGCTGCCGTACTGGAGCAGCCCCAGTGTCTCGGGGGCACCGTCCGTCTCGGTATCGACCAACAGGAACGGCTGCTCCGGGTCTGTGGTCAGATGGTCTTTCTTCTGGAGCCAGTCGGGGACCACGTCGTCGTTCAGGCTCATCAAAGTCCAGACATCGAGCTTGCCGCTGGTCAGTTCGATCATGGCGTTGCAGTTCCAGAAGGTGGCGTACCCTTCGGTATAGCCGTTATCCACCAGCCAGGCCGCCACCGTGTCCAGCCCCTTGTGCGCCAGTGTAGGGGATTCGATCTCGCGCCGTACATTGTGCACCGCACAAAGCGTAAAGGCACAGGCCAGCGCCACCGCCGCCCCCTGCCGCACGCCGGGCAGGCGGAAATGCTCGGTCCTGAGTTCCACGGCGATCACCACGATGGCAAAGGGAACGTTCATCAGCCAGAAGTACTGGTAATACTCCTGAAAATAGGTGTAGCTGGTGCCGCAGACCAGGATCATGCACAGCAGCAGCACCACCAGCAGCTGGTCTGTGGTGTTGAGGCTGCGCAGACGCAGCAGCAGACGCACCATACACAGAAAAACCACCAACCCCAGCAGCAGACCGACGCCGGTGGCGATGCCGCTGAAATGGAACAGCCCGGCGCCGTTGCGGTAGCCGAATTCGTGGAAGAAGTCCATCAGGATGCTGTCCAGTGTAAACCAGTCGTCCGACCGGTTCCACGTGATAAAGCTGTAGGATTTGAAGTCATACAGCCGGGACAGGACCGAATTGCCTACCAGATAACCGGCCGCGCAGAAAACCGCCGTCAGCACCGAGCCGGCAAAAAGCCGCACCTGCGCACGGCAGGCTGCCAGTGCACCGCGCCAATCCGTTTTGCCGCAATCGTGCAAGGCCAGCGCCAGCACCACCGCCGCCGCCAGGAACAACGGCGCATGAAAGACCATAAGCTGCTTGACGCCGTTGACGCCGCCTGCCGCCGAGAGCAGACAGGCCGCCGTCCACAATCGGACCAGGCGCCCTTTCTCTGCCGCCTGGCTGCGCAGCACCAGGGCCAGGACCGGGACATAAAAGAAAGCATACAGCAGGTAATACCCGCCGTAGATGGCATACACCAGATACCGCCAGCCGAAAGGCCAGATCAGCACGCCGGCCACCCAGAGGGCCAGCCGCCCCAGTCCGGCGCTGTAGGCCAGGAACAGCATGACCGCCCCATACAGGGCCAGCGCCAGGGCCATGCCCAGGGTCCGTGCCAGATGCCAGTCGTTGGGGAACACCAAAAGCCCCAACCGGTAGAACCACTGCATCTGCAGAACCGACAGCTCGGTAGAATAGTACCAGTTATGACTGATGATGCTGCCTTCCTGATTGAGCAAATCGGACAAAATCATCTCAGAGGCCAGGTCGGAATCCACGATCCACCGCCCCGGCACCAACTGATACCACAAATCGAACAGATACCCCGCCGCGATCCACAGCCAGGGCAGCGCTTGCCACAGACGAGCGTGCCAACCGCCCTTTATCATCCTTGCTTTCATCCCGTCTCCTTCAATATTCCGGCGCACCGGGCGCGTATTTATATTTTGCTTATATACGGTTTTATTCTACCCCATTTGCCGCCGGTACGCAAGGGCGCGGGCAAAATTTGCGTTTTGGAGCGGGCGGACGGTTGCATTTTGCGGCCCGGTATCTTACAATGAAGGCGGAGCAAAACAAAAGCCGAACAGGAGGCGCACATCCATGTCTGCATCCAAAGTATATTTCACCGACCTGCGCACGTCTTTCAACGAAAACCTGCCCCAGAAACTGGAGCGGCTCATCAAGACCGCAGGTATCGGCCAGATCGACTTCCACAACAAATTCACCGCCGTCAAGATTCATTTCGGCGAGCCGGGCAACCTGGCCTATCTGCGGCCCAACTACGCCGCCGTGGTGGTCAAGGTCATCAAGGAACTGGGCGGCAAACCCTTTTTGACCGACTGCAACACCCTGTATGTGGGCGGGCGCAAAAATGCCCTGGATCACATCGACGCGGCCTACACCAACGGTTTTTCGCCCTTCTCCACCGGCTGCCATGTGATCATCGCCGACGGCCTGAAAGGCACCGACGAGGAACTGGTCCCCGTGGAGGGC
The DNA here is from genome assembly GCA_019116485.1 of Candidatus Gemmiger excrementavium. Lineage (GTDB taxonomy): Bacteria > Bacillota > Clostridia > Oscillospirales > Ruminococcaceae > Gemmiger > Gemmiger excrementavium. Next base: position 10,849 of record DXBO01000081.1, on the reverse strand, counting down.
GGCACCTATGTGAAGGAGGCCAAAATTGGCCGGGCTATCATGGACGCCGATGTTTTCATCACCCTGTCCCACTTCAAGGGCCATGAGTGCACCGGTTTTGGCGGTGCGTTGAAAAATATCGGCATGGGCTGCGGCTCCCGGGCCGGCAAGATGGAGATGCATTCCGCCGGCAAACCCTACGTCAACCAGGATGTCTGCATCGGTTGTGGCCGCTGCGCCAAGGTCTGCGCCCACGACGGTCCCAGCATCGTCAACGGCAAGGCCAGCATCGACCATGACAAGTGCGTTGGCTGTGGCCGCTGCATCGGCGTCTGCCCCATGGACGCCGTCTGCTCGCCTCAGGATGAGAGCAACGATATCCTGAACTGCAAGATCGCCGAGTATACCAAGGCCGTGGTCAGTGGCCGGCCCCAGTTCCACATCAACCTGGTCATCGACGTGTCCCCCTACTGTGACTGCCACGCCGAAAACGACGTGCCCATTGTACCCGATGTGGGCATGTTCGCCAGTTTTGACCCGGTGGCACTGGACCAGGCCTGTGTGGATGCCGTGAATCGCCAGCCGGTCATGCCGGGCAGCCATCTGGACGAGGTGGCCCACGACCACCACGACCACTTTACCGATTCCTGCCCTGCCACCAACTGGAAGAGCTGCCTGGAGCACGCCGAAAAGATCGGCGTCGGCACCCGGGAATACGAACTGATTAAAATCTGAGTTTTGGCCCGCAGTGTGACCCGCCCTTATAAAATCTTTAGAATCTCCTGTTATGCTGGGGCTGTACCCAAGAGTAACAGGAGGTTTTTTATGTCTGCTTTACATTCCTCGTCCTCCGTCTGTCTGCAGCGCCGGGGGCTCAGCGGCACCACTCTCAAACTGTTCGCCCTGGTGCTGATGCTGATGGATCACATCCACTACTTTTTCGAGTTTACCGGCGCCGTGCCGCTGTGGTTTTCTCAGGCAGCCCGGCTCTCGGCGCCGCTGTTCCTCTTCTGCACGGCGGAAGGATTTGCCCATACCCATGACCGGCGGCGGTATTTTTTGCGCATCTGGGGCATCGCGGCTGCCATGGGCCTGGTGCAGTTTTTGATGATGTATGCCGGCATGCTGGTGCGGCCCGACGGTTTCTATCCGCTGAACGGCATCTTCATGAACTTTGTCGTCCTGATCCCGGTGTGGCAAGGCATCGACTGGCTGCGGCAAAAACGGCTGGCCCCGGGTCTGGCGGCCATGTGCCTGCCTCTGCTCTGGCCCTTTGCCTTTGCGGCACTGTACAGCGCCGCCGACAGCACTCCGGCGGCCTGGCTGCTGGACAGCGTGCTGGCCGTGCTGGGCTACACGGTGCTGCCCTGCTGGTCTTTCATTATAGACGGCGGCGGCTTTTACATTCTCATCGGCATTGCCCTCTACCTGCTGCGGGAACACCGAAAGCTGCAGGCTGCCGTGTTTGTGGCGCTGACCCTGTTGTTCGATTTTGTCTTTCCCTATTTCCAGCTGTCCGGCATAGAAGGGTTCCGCTTTTCCATGATGTTCACCCTGGCCTATGAATGGATGGGTGCCTTTGCGGCAGTGCCCATGCTGCTGTACAACGGGCAGCGGGGCGCCGGGCTCAAACGGCTGTTCTACATCTTCTACCCCGCCCATGTTTACCTGTTGTACGCCCTGTCCTGGGCGGTGCTGGCCCTGGGCGGCTGAACCCATGCAAGGAGGAATGGCCATGGCTCACATTCTGGTGGTGGACGACGACCGCGACTTGTGCAACCTGCTGCGCACCGCCCTGGAGCGGGACGGGCACACCGTGACGGCGCTGTACCGCGGCGACGCGGTGACGGAACAGCACTGCCGCTGGGCAGACTGCATCCTGCTGGACGTAATGATGCCCGGCGAGGACGGCTTTGCCGTCTGCCGCCGCCTGCGCGCTCTGGCCGACTGCCCCATTCTGTTTCTGACCGCCCGCACTGATGAAGCCGACGTACTGCGGGGCCTGGGGCTGGGCGGTGACGACTACCTGCCCAAACCTTTCCGCCTGGCGGAATTGCGGGCCCGGATCAACGCCCATCTGCGGCGGCAAAACCGCGCTCCCGTCCACCGGGTGCTGCGGGGCGGCGTGACCTTTGACCTGTCCGCCGGGGCAGCCTTCGCCGGGGAGATTCCTCTGCACCTGACCCGGGCGGAATATGCCATCTGCGAACATCTGGCACTGCACGCCGGGCGTACCTTCTCCAAAGAGCAGCTTTACGAGGCGGCCTTCGGCTATGACGGCACCGCCGACACCGGCAGCGTGCTGGCCACCAATATGGACACCTACCACCTGGAACGGGCCCTGGGGTTGCAGTATGCCCTCTTCAACCACCAGTATTACCGGGACGTGACCCTGGCCGACGGCACGGTATGCCGCCTGCAGTACGATTTTTCAGCCCCCTATGCCGACCCGGCCCTGCGGGCCTGGCTGCCGGACTACCAGAACACCATGCTGGTGCTGCTGGTCCTTCTGTTGGTCATCGTTATCGTCTTCATGACCCGCCGCAGCGCCCGGCGGCTGCGGGCCGAGACTGCCCGCCTGACCGAAGCCTGCCGGGTACTGGCCGGGGGTGATCTCTCGGCCCCCATGCCCGCTGCTTCCCGCATCGCCGAGTTCCAGGACGCCCTGCAAACCATGGATACCCTGCGGGGCGAGCTGTCCCAATCTCTCAAAGCACAGTGGACCATGGAGCAACAGCGCAGTGAGCGCATTGCCGCCCTGGCCCATGACCTGAAAACCCCGCTGGCCATCCTGCAGGGCAATGCCGAACTTCTGGCTGAAGAGCCACTGACCGACACCCAGCGCCCGGCGGTGGAGGCGATGCTGCGGGGCTGCGAGCGGGCCGGACAATACCTGGCGGCGCTGCGCCGGGTCTGCCGCATGGAAGATACCCCCGCCCCGGCGGAGCCCTTGGACGGGACGGCTTTCATCCAGGCCCTGGCCCAGACCGGCCGTGCCCTCTGTACACCCCGTGGGCTGCATTTTGTGCTGGACAACGCCCTGCCGCCGGGCACCGTGCTGTACGCCCGTCGGCAGGACACCGTCCGGGCGGTGGAAAACCTGCTGGACAACGCCGTGCGCTATGCGGCGCCGGGCGGTCAGGTGACGCTGCGCTGCACCCGGGAGGCGGACGCCTTGGCCTTTGCGGTGCAGGACGACGGTCCCGGCTTTGCCCCCGCCGTGCTGCGCGGCGGGGGGCAGCTGCTGTACACCGGCGATGCCGCCCGCAGCGACGGCCACCAGGGCCTGGGGCTGTATTTTGCCCGCCGGGTGGCTGAAAGCCAGGGAGGCAGCCTGACCCTGGCCAGCACGCCCACCGGCGCCCTTGTCGTACTGCGTCTGCCGCCGGGCCATGGCCCGGCATAACACACTGCCCCCGCACCGCCTGACGGCGGTGCGGGGGCAGTGTTGTCGGTTCAGTCCTTTTTCACAAAGGCGGCAGTCACATTCCCGGCTGCCGTGCCCACCTCGTTGTAGGCCTGCTGGTAGTAATGGAAATCATCTTTCATCAGGCCCCGGTCCCGCATGGACCAGAAAGCGTCGCTGACCAGCGTCACGTCGGGCCGTTCCGCGGCCAGTTCCAACTGAGCCCGGTGTATGGCGGCGTAGTCAAAACCCTTGCCGCCGTTGTACTGCCCGATGGCGATAAGGAAGCAATGCTCCAGGCCTGCCGCCCGGCACCGGGCCATCATATTGTCAAACATCGCTTTGTACGCATCGGGGGCGGTGCCGTGGTCGCCGTCGGTCTCGCCTTGGCACCACAAGAGATACCGATGCCGGATGGGAACCTCTCGCCCGGCCAGATACCGCCGGGCGCGCTCAAAACGGCCCAGCGCATCGGTGAGCAGGTCTCCCCGCCCCTGCCACCGGGCTATGGCGGACCCGCCCTTGCTGGCCGAAACACCGATAACCGGCACCCCGGCGCCCGCGTAGTAGGCATTGACAAAGGCTGTGACCAGGGAACCGGTCTTCATGCCCGGTTCAAAGATGCCGTCGGGGTCATTTTCCGCCGCGCCGAAGGGTTCCGCAATGGGATACAAATTCCCCGGGTCCGACACGGCCCGGTATTCCAGCCCCGCACCGGAGGTCAGCGCCGGGGCGGTTTCGGGCCAGCGGGGGCTGGTGACGCCCCGCCCCGCCATGTTGGACTGCCCGGCAAAAAGAAACAGATCGTATGGCTGCATGATGCTTTGCGAAGCGCCCCATCGGGACGCCGCTTTCCTTTCCTGAGATAGCTTTATTATAGCCGGATGCCGTGCAAACGGCATCCATCCGGTTGACGAAAAGCGCCGCCGCGCTCCCGAAAGGAGTGCGGCGGCGGCTTTATGCGGGAAGATTCAGATTACAGCTCAGCGAAGTACTTAATGGTGCGGACCATCTGGCTGGTGTAGCTGTTCTCGTTGTCGTACCAGGACACGACCTGAACCTGATAGGTGTCGTCGTCGATCTTGGCGACCATGGTCTGGGTGGCGTCGAACAGGCTGCCGTAACGCATGCCGATGACGTCAGAAGAAACGATCTGATCCTCGGTGTAGCCGAAGCTGTCGGAAACAGCGGCCTTCATGGCGGCGTTGATGGCGTCCTTGGTGACGTCCTTGCCCTTGACAACGGCAACCAGGATGGTGGTGGAGCCGGTGGGAACGGGCACGCGCTGGGCAGAGCCGATCAGCTTGCCGTTCAGCTCGGGGATGACCAGGCCGATGGCCTTGGCAGCACCGGTGGAGTTGGGAACGATGTTCTGGGCACCGGCACGGGCACGGCGCAGGTCACCCTTGCGCTGCGGGCCGTCCAGGATCATCTGGTCGCCGGTGTAGGCATGCACGGTGGTCATGATGCCGGAGACGATGGGGAAGGTCTTGTTCAGGGTGTCAGCCATGGGGGCCAGGCAGTTGGTGGTGCAGGAAGCGGCGGAGATGACCTGATCCTCAGCGGTCAGGGTCTTCTCGTTGACGGAGAAGACGATGGTCTTCAGGTCGTTGCCGGCGGGAGCAGAGATGACGACCTTCTTGGCGCCAGCCTCGATGTGAGCCATGCTCTTGGCCTTGCTGGTGTAGAAGCCGGTGCACTCCAGCACGACGTCGATGCCCAGCTCGCCCCAGGGGCAGTCCTTGGCGTCCTTGATGGCGTAGATGGTGATCTTCTTGCCGTCGACCACGATGTAGTCCTCACCGGCCTCGACGGTGTGCTTGTTCTCACCGATCTTGCCCAGGAAAGAACCCTGCGCGGTGTCGTACTTCAGCAGGTGAGCCAGCATGGCGGGGCTGGTCAGGTCGTTGATGGCGACGACTTCGTAGCCGTCCGCCTCAAACATCTGACGGAAAGCCAGACGACCGATGCGGCCAAAACCATTGATAGCAACTTTAACAGCCATAGTAAAATCCTCCCAAGATTTTTGTATAACCCTGCGAGCGGCATTCCCGCTCTGCGGTATGATACTATTGTACTCTATTCTCTCCCAATCTGCAAGAGGGTCGTTATTCTTTTAACGCAAATTTTTCAAAAAAAATCTGTACGCCTTGCACCAATGGCAGCATTTTCCACCCGGCGGGCCGGGCAAACTGCGCAGACTATCCCCTACAACCGAAGGGAGGTGACGCCATGCAGGCAGACGATCCGGCCCGGGCGGCCCTGGCCGAAAGCGCGGCCTGCGGCCTGCCGGTACTGCCCCAGCTGCGGCTGCTCACTGTGGCCGAGGCGCTGAGCACGCCCCCACCCCGGCGGGCCCTGGAACTGAACGCCGAATTGGACACCCTTTGCACGGCACTGCGTCAGGGGGTACGCCGGCGCAGCGGCTGGCTGTACTTCGTACCGGCCACCCGCCCCCTGCCTGCCGCCGTTCCCCGGGGACTGCTGCAGGCAGCCCTGCTCTGTTTTGCCGACGGCGTGCTGGCCCTGCCGGACGGCCAGGCCGCCGTCCAACTGGAGGCAGCGCCCCACGCGGCGGTGCTGGTGCTGCGGGGCGGGCTGGGGCGCACCCTGCCCGCCGACACCCGGGCGCTTCTGCTGCGCCTGGCTGCCATATGCGGCGGTGCCGTGGTTCAGAGCGGTGGCAGCGGCCCCTTTACGGCAGCGCTGCGGCTGCCCGTGCGCCCCGGCCTGCCGCTGTGCGAAGCGCCTGCCCCCGACAGCCTGCTGTGTGATCGCTACAGCGCCCTGCAGGTCTTTCTGCCCGGGGCCTGCATATCCCCCCAGGCATAGAGAAAGCGCCGCAGACCGGAAAGTTTCCGGCCTGCGGCGCTGTTTTTCTGTCATGGTTCTGTATCCGCCGCGTCAGCACCACAGGCGGCCCAGGCGCAGAGCAGCCCACACACACCCAGGGCGCCGAATGCCAGACCGGCCAGCAGGTCGGGCAGCACCAGCATGCCGTTGAGGGCTTCCCATATCGTCTGGGGCAGTTCCAGCCCGGTGCACAACAAAAAGCACCCGGCCCCCGCCGCAAACAATGTATGGCCGCAGGGCAGCCCCGGCACCAGGAACACCTTGAGCAGCACCACCGCGAAGAGCAGTGCCGCTACAGCGCTGAGCACCCGCAAGGTGCAGGGCAAGCGGTACAACGCCGCCGGTACAAACTGAAACCGCCACACCAGCCGCCACAAAAAGCACAGCGGCACCACCACCGCCATCAGCGGCCCGCCCAGGCGCTGGCGCTGTACACCATACCCCAGCATGGCCCGTACGCCGTAGACCAGCAGCCACAGCCCGGCCAGCAGGGGCAGCGCTGCGTCCAGCACCGCGGCAAAAGGCGGATATCCCTGAACCAGGCCGGGGTTCCGGGCCACGAACCGGGCGGTGGGCAGGGCCAGCGCCCCGCTGCCCCCCAGCAGCAGCCCTGTCACCATCATGGCAACACCCAAAGGCATGTTCCGGTCGCGAAGCGCGGCAGGTTGGGCGGCGGACCACCGGGCCGGCAGGTAAGGCAGCCCCAGTGCGGCCAGCCACAGGGCAAACCGGGCCCATGCCGGGCCCGCCACGGCAAAGCCGGTATAGCTATCGGTCCAGAGCAGCAGATCAGCGGTGTGCAGCGCGGCCAGCAGTAACCCCGCCGCCACCAGCACGCCGGGATGAAGTCGTCTTTGTGTCATGACAGTAGTCCCCGTTCTCCCAAACTTGGCATAACGCGCCGCGGCTGCCGCATAGGATAGGACAGGCCCGGCGCGGAAAAGTCTGAAAGTATTGTACCGCCCCGCCGCCCAAATTGCAAGCGTGAGGAATACAAGCGTGAAAAAGACCCTGCTCTGCGCGGCGCTGCTCGGCCTGCTGGCAGCCGCCGCCCCCTTTGCTGCCCTGCTGTTTCCCGGTCCGGCGGCCCCGGACGCCCCCGTCCCCACACCGGAGCCCGAGACCCCCGCCGCCACCGAAGCCCCGCTGCCCCAGGCCCTGCCGGACCTGGAAGCCGACCCCGATGCTCCGCTGACTTTGTATGACGAAGCCGCCGGGCAGACCCTGACCGTGCCGGTAGAGGACTTTCTGATCGGGGCGGCAGCCTGTGAGCTGCCCCCTGACTGGCCCGACGCCGCCATTCTGGCCCAGATGGTGGCCAGTCACAGCTATGCCCTGGCTCTGGGGGAGGACCCCATGACGGTGAATACCGCCCTGTGCGCGGGCTGGACTGATAAGGAAGTACTGCAAGCCCGCTGGGGCGTCGACTATGACACATACCATGACCGGCTGACCGACCTGGCAGAACAGGTGGCCGGTGCGCTGCTGTGCTACGAGAACGCTCCCGCTGCCGCCTGCTACCACAGCATCAGCGCCGGCAGGACCGAGGCCAGCCAGAACGTATGGCTCACGGCACTGCCCTATCTGCAGGGAGTGGATTCCCCCTGGGACAAGGAGGCGGAGAACTACCAGGTCTCGGTGGCCTACAGTGCTGAACAATTGGCCCCTTTGCTCCAGGGACTGGGCCTGGTGCCGGGGGATGACCCCGCCAACTGGTTCGGCACGCCAGTATCGGACGAAGCCGGGTATGTGGCATCCCTGCCCGTCTGCGGCCAGACGCTGGGCGGCACCACCCTGCGGGGTGCTTTAGGGCTGCGCTCGGCCAGCTTTGCCGTGGACTATGCCGACGGTGCGTTCACCTTTACCACCTACGGTTATGGCCACGGTGTGGGGCTGAGCCAGTACGGCGCCAAGGCCATGGCCGAGGGCGGCGCCTCCTGGCGGGAGATTCTGACCTACTACTTCCCCGGGTGCGAAATTTTGCCATAACAAAACCAGCCTCCCCGGTGGGGAGGCTGGTTTCTTGTTTCAACTGCGCAGCGGCTTTTTCAGCACGCCCATCAACAGGCAGGTCAGCATCGAACCGGCAGCCAATGCCAGCAGGAACCCCAGCGGGTTCTGGATCACTGCAATGAGGAACAGCCCGCCGTGGGGCGCCGGGCAACCGCAGCCGAACAGCACCGCCAACAGGCCCGCCAGGGCACTGCCCAGCATACAGGCGGGCCCTACCCGCAGCGGGTCCCGCAGGGCGAAAGGCAGGGCACCTTCGGTCACGAAAGAGGCCCCCATCAGCAGATTCTGGGGCGCGGTGCGGCGCTCCTCCGCGCTGAACCGGTCCGGGAAGAAGAGGCAGGCCAGAGCCACCCCGATGGGCGGCACCATGCCGCCGATCATAACAGCAGCCATAATATCGTACTGGTCATTGACCAAGGCTACCGTGCCGGTCAGGTAGGCGGCTTTGTTGATGGGCCCGCCATAGTCGGTGGCCATCAAACCGCCCAGCACAGCCGCCAGGGCCAGCCGGCTGCCACCCCCCATACCGCTGAGCCAATGGCAGAGCCATTCATTGAACTGGCCCAAGGGCGGGTTGACCAGCAACACCATCAGCGCCCCTACCGCCAGCAGACTGCAGGCAGGGATCAGCAGCCCGGTCTTGACATTTTCCAGGGCGGCAGGCAGCCGGCGGGAAGCCTGGGTCAGCAGCCGCACCAGCAAGCCCGCAGCAAAGCCCGCCACCAGCGCCCCCCAGAAACTGCTGGAGATCCAGGTGTCCTGGCTGCCGGTGGTAGTACCCAACTGGGCCAGATATCCGCCCATAAGGCCGGGCATGAAAGCCGGTGTGCCGCCGATGCTGTAGGCAATGAAGGCCGCCAGTACCGGGTAGACCAACACAAAGGCCGTGCGGCCCACAGTACTCATCATGACGATCAGGTCCTGGGCCACGCCAAAAGACTGCAGCAGCAGCGCCAGGGCGATGAGCACGCCCCCCGCCACCACAAAAGGCAGCATATGGGAGATACCGCTCATCAGATGGCGGTAGGCCTCCCGGCCCAGTTCCCGCCAGTCGTTGGCCCGCAGTGCTTCCCCGCCCCGGTAGACCGGCGCGTCGTGCCGGGCCGCCCGGTCCAGCAGGGCGCCCGCATCCCGGATGCCCTCCCGGGCCGATACCGAGATCAGCCGTTTGCCCACAAACCGTGCCATGGAAACCGCCCGGTCTGCGGCCACGATGATACAATCCGCCTCAGCGATTTCCTCTTCGGTCAGGCGCTGGTTCACCCCCACGGCGCCGTTGGTCTCCACCTTGATGCGCATTCCCCGCTGCCGGGCCGCCTGCTGCAAGGCTTCCGCCGCCAGATAGGTGTGCGCCAGCCCGGTAGGGCAGGCCGTCACAGCCAGCACGGCGCAATGGCAGGCAGGTTCCGGCGGACGGGACGTGGCGGCCCCCTCCTGCCCGGCGATCAGGGCACAAAAAGCCTCGGGCGAGGCAGCTTGTTCCAGCCGGGCACAGAGGTCTTTGTCCAACAGCAGCGTGGCCAGCTCCCCCAGCACCTGTACATGCAGGTCGTTGGCGTCAGCCGGTGCCGCAATGAGAAAGAGCATGCGTACCGGCACATTGTCCGGTGTAGAGCATTCCAGGGGCGGGTCCAGCGTCAGCACCGCCACACCGGCGGTGCGCACGGCAGCGCTTTTGGCATGCGGGATGGCCAGACCGCCCCCCACACAGGTAGCGCCCAGTTCTTCCCGCGCCAGTACGTCGGCCTCAAAGGCCGCGGCATCCGTCAGGTTTCCCCCCGCCGCCAGCAGCCCGGCCAGCCGGTGGATCGCCTGCGGCATCGAGTCCGCCTGCCCGTGCAGTTCCACACAGCACGGCTGCAGGATGTCGGTGATGTGCATGATACTTCTCCTTCACGGCGTGCAATCATTACAAAAAAGCGGCTCCGCACCGGGCGGGGCCGCTTAAGGGTAAAATCAGAATCAGTTCAGCAGGGTCTTCTCGGTGTCGGGATCGAACAGATGGATCTTGTTGGTATCCATGGCCACCACGATCTTGTCGCCGCGGCGGGACTTGGAGGTGGGCGCCACACGAGCCATCAGGTTCTGGCCCTTGTAGGTCAGGTACAGGTAAATCTCAGCGCCCATCAGCTCGGAGACTTCGACCTCGGCGTTGATGTGGCTGTTGGGATGCTTGGCCAGGAACTCCTCATCGTCCTTGATGTCCTCGGGACGGATGCCGACCTTGAGGGTCTTGCCAACGTAGGCGTCCAGCTTGCCGTCGGCGGTCTTCTCGGTGGGCAGAGGAATGGTGGTGCCGGCCAGGTCGATGGTGTACTGGTTGCCGCTCTTGTTCAGGGTGCCGTCCAGGAAGTTCATCTGGGGGCTGCCGATGAAGCCGGCAACGAAGATGTTGCAGGGGTAGTCGTACAGGTTCTGCGGGGTATCGACCTGCTGGATCAGGCCGTCCTTCATGACGACGATGCGGTCGCCCATGGTCATGGCCTCGGTCTGGTCATGGGTAACGTAAATGAAGGTGGTAGCCAGCTTCTTGTGCAGCTTGATGATCTCGGTGCGCATGCTGGTACGCAGCTTGGCATCCAGGTTGGACAGGGGCTC
>DXBO01000080.1 GCA_019116485.1 Candidatus Gemmiger excrementavium | reverse complement strand
CCACTTTTGCGCTTTTTCATCGAACAGGTTTTGCCCCCGTAAGTCCCAAGTGAAACTTTTGTAACTGAAATTTTGGTCTGCTTTTACTTTATCCGACGGCGAATAAAAATCCAAACTGCCAAGATGGATTCCCTTTTTCGACAAGTTTATAATACGCCAGGGACACTGAACGTGCAAGGTATACGTGCCCACAGTCTTTGTTCCCAACCGGGTGGTAACGACCACATTCTCGCCAAAGTGGATATCCAACATATTTGACGCGCGGCCAATATAATTGATCCGCTGTCCAATCAGACAGCTTATCTCACATAACGCTGTCTTTTCTTCACACATGGATTCCCTCCTTATCATGTATCAAACATCCCATCCAAAATTTCTTGGTATGAAATGCACTATGCAATAAAGGAAATGGTAATAGAAGGTTCCCTTAAAGATAAGACATCAATGATGTCATTGGGAGTAACAAATGCCAGATGAAGAATCTCATCAACCGATGTGCTGTCGAATGTTTCATGGGCAAACCAGCTCGCATAACTTGATTCACAGACCCTATAGGTCAGCCAATTTCGAAAAAAGTGCTTGCCATGATCCGCCAACACATTATCGACCGTTCTCCACCTGTCGCTTTCGTCACAGCTGCGGAAAGACAACAGTTCCTCATGATACACAATGGTCACCTCGGTTTTCCTGCCAAGGAAAATGAGTGTAAGCCCCTCCTGGTCTTGAACCAGACTATTTAATTCGTAGTCATCTGCCACCAATTCATTGTTACTCCATTTTTCCCATGTTTCCAATCAAGCCACTCTCCCTATCGAATTTTCGGTCCGGGGCCATTTACTTTTTATATTTCTACAGTGGATTTCCCATACGAACTACCGAACAGCCATTGATTTTTCCATCATCACAGCCCCTATTCGGCTGGAAACTGCAAAGATATACAGCGTTCCTCCTGAAGTTTTCCTCACGTTGCCTTATGGTTCATGGCCTGTCACAGCAAAGCTGTCCGTCGTCATAACGCAGGCAGGCAAATCCGCGAGGGCAGTGTGCGCATGCCGAACTTCCCTTTCAAACAGTACAGCGCAAATTAAACGGAACACAAAAACAAAAACCGTCCATCTATAGTCTACTCGCTTCTCCTGAAGCGTTTCAAGTGCCAGACTGCCCAAAGTATCGCGGGCGGAATTGGGCAGTTCTATTGCTGCCGGTCCGGTCCCTGTGCGGTCCGGTGCCCTTGCCAGGCTCGCCCTTTGCCCCCTCTCCCCTGCCCTGCGCACAAAAATGCCCCGGAGCACGGCGTACTGCCGTGCTCCGGGGATTTTGCCGTAACGGGGTTTACATCAGGCTGAACAGGTCCACCTGGCTGGTCTCGGGCAGGCTGCCCAGGGCGCCCACGGCGCGCAGCTTGTCAAAGACAGAGGCGGCCACGCCGCTGGCCTGCTGCAGTTCCTCCACCGAGATATATTCCTGGCCGTGGATGGTAGCTTCCTCCAGGGCGACGGCGGCCGCTTCGCCCAGGCCGCGCAGCGCCGTAAAGGGCAGGCGGACTTTGCCGTCCTCCACCACATATTTGCTGGCGTAGCTCTTGCCCAGTTCAATGGGCAGGAACTGGCAGCCGCGCTGCAGCATCTCGTTTTCCAGCTGCAGGCTGACCAGGGCGTCGTCGTCCTTGGCGGTGCGTTCCTCCTTGGGGATGCGCTCGTTGTCGCGCAGGTGTTCCTTGGCCACCCGCACGCCGCCCACGGCGGCTTCGTAGTCGATATCGGCACCGCGCACCGTGAAGTACACGGCATAGAATACCGCCGGTTTGTAGACCTTGAACCACATCAGGCGGATGGCCGCCATCAGGTAGGCCACCGCGTGGGCTTTGGGGAACATATACTTGATCTTGCGGCAGGACTCGATATACCAGTCGGGCACATCGTGTTCCCGCATGGCTTCCTCCCACCCGGCTTTGAAGCCGCCCTTGGCCACCTTGCCTTTACGCACAGCCTCCATAATGTCGAAGGCCATCTTGGGCTCCAGGCCCTTGCGCAGAAGGTAGAGCATGATGCTGTCGCGGCAGCCGATGACCTCTGCGATGGTGCAGGTGCCCGAGCGGATCAGTTCGTCGGCGTTGTTGGTCCACACATCGGTGCCGTGGGACAGCCCCGAAATCTGGATCAGTTCCGAGAAGTTCTTGGGCTGGGCGTCCAGCAGCATCTGCCGCACAAAGTTGGTGCCCATTTCCGGGATGCCGAAGGTGCCGGTCTTGGAGCCGATCTGCTCCTCGGTGACACCCAGTGCCTCCGGGCTGGTGAGCAGGCTGTAGACCTTCTCGTCGTTCATGGGCACCGACTCAATGGGGATGCCGGAATACTCCTCGAAATACTTGTAGAAGGTGGGCACATCGTGGCCCAGCTCGTCCAGCTTGAGCAGCGTGTCGTGCAGGTATTTGAATTCAAAGTGGGTAGTCAGCAGGCCGCCCTTCACGTCGTCCGCCGGGTGCTGGATGGCGCAGAAGTCGTAAATATCAAAGGTATCGGGCACGACCACCATGCCGCCGGGATGCTGACCGGTGGTGCGCTTGACGCCGGTGCAGCCGATGACGAGGCGGTTTTCCTCGGCGCGGTTGACCGACCGGCCCCGCTCCTCCAGGTATTTTTTGACATAGCCGTAGGCGGTCTTGTCCTGCAGACCGGAGACAGTGCCCGCCTTGAACACGTTCTCCTTGCCGAAGAGTTCCTCGGTATAGCGGTGGACGTGGGACTGGTACATGCCCGAGAAGTTCAGGTCGATATCCGGTTCCTTGTCGCCGTAGAAGCCCAGGAAGGTTTCGAAGGGGATGTCGTGGCCTTCGACGATCATCTGTTTGCCGCAGACCGGGCAGTTTTTGTCCGGCAGGTCGAAGCCGTCGAAGTGGATGCCGTCGTCGATCCACTCGCTGTGCTTGCACTCAGGGCACAGATAGTGGGGCGGCATGGAGTTGACCTCCGAAATGCCCGAGAAGTGGGCCACCGCCGAGGAACCGACGGAACCACGGCTGCCCACCTGGTAACCGCCCGCGTTGGAGTAGGCCACCAGACGCACGGCGATGACATACAGGACGGCGTAGCCGTGGCCGCAGATGGAGTCCAGCTCCTTTTTCAGCCGCTTTTGCAGCACGTCGGGCAGCGGCGTGCCGTAGTCCCGGGCCGCGTGCTTCCAGGTATCGTCGCGCAGTTCCTGTTCGGCGCCGGGGATGCTGGGCGGGTAGGTGCCCTTGGGGATGGCCCGCAGGTTGTTGTCGATGGTGGCGGCAATCTTGTTGGGGTTGGTCACCACGATCTCGTAGGCTTTTTCCTGGGGCAGATAGCTGAAATCCTCCAGCATGTCGGTGGTGGTGTGGTAGTACAGCGGCGCCTGGTTGTCGGCGTCCTTGAAGCCGTTGCCCGCCTGCAGCACGGCGCGGTAGATCCAGTCTTCCGGCTCCTGGAAATGGGAGTCGCCGGTGGCCACCACGGGTTTGTGCAGGTCCTCGCCCAATTGGATCACGGTGCGGTTGAAGTTCTTGATGGCCTCGATGGAGTCCACCTGGCCGTTGCGCACCATAAATTCATTGTTGCCCAGGGGCTGCACTTCCAGGTAATCGTAATAATCGGCGATGCGCAGCAGCTGCTCATAGGGCTGGCCCGCCACGATGGCACGGTACAGTTCGCCCGCCTCACAGGCCGGGGAGAGCAGCAGACCTTCCCGGTACTTGTTCAGCAGACTGCGGGGCACCCGGGGCTTTTTGAAGAAATACTGGGTGTGGGCCGCGCTGACGATGCGGTAGAGGTTTTTGAGCCCCACCTGGTTCTGCACCAGAATGATGAGGTGGTAGTATTTTTTCTTGAGCACCTCTTTGTTGCCGCCAAGACCCGTGTTGATGGCCTCGACGGAATGGACATCCTTTTCCTCCAGGTCGGAGAGCATGATCTCGAAGATGCGGGCCAGCGCCATGGCGTCGTCCACGGCCCGGTGGTGATTAAAAGGCGGAATCTCCAGGTGCTTGTTGATGGTGTCCAGCTTATAGTTGCGCAGCCCCGGGAACAACGCCTGGCCCATGGGCAGCGTATCGATGTAGGTGTTCTCGTCAAAGCTGACGCCGGCCTTCTCCCCCGCTTTGCGGATGAACAGCATATCAAAGCTGTGGGCGTTGTGGGCCACCAGCACGTGGTCGCCGCAGAACTCCTTGAAAGCGCGGATGGCTTCGTCCGGCGTGGGGGCGTCGGCCACCATGGCATCGTTGATACCGGTAAGTTCCACCACTCGCTGGGGGATGGGTTTGCCGGGATTGACGAAGGTGCAGAATTTCTTGTCCTCGTTGATCTTGCCGTTTTCCACAAAGACGGCGCCGATCTCGGTGAGAGCCTCCACATTGGAATCCAGGCCGGTGGTCTCGGTGTCAAAAATGACGAAGGAACCGGACAGAGGCATCTGTGCATTGCCATAGACGGCGGGGATCATATCATCCACAAAATAGGCCTCGCAGCCGTAGATCAGCTTGAAATCGGGGTCGTTCTGGTGGATGTCATCGGTGGCCAGCATAGCCTCCGGGTAACCCTGGCAGACACCATGGTCGGTGATGGCAATGGCCCGGTGGCCCATGCGATGGGCCAGGCGGACGATCTTGCCGGGGTCGTTGAAGCCGTCCATGGAGCTGGACTTGGTGTGCAGGTGCAGTTCCACCCTCTTCTGACCATCGGGAGCGGTATCCTGCCGGGGGGCGCGCTCTACCTGCAATACGTCGTAGGGCATGATGACAAAGTCATGCTCGTACTTGTCGTACATGTAGTTACCGCGCACGATCAGGGTAGTGCCGGGCTTGAGGCCTTCCCACTTGGACATGTCGGCGTCCTCGTCCCCCATGACCTTGAGGTTGATAGAGCCGGAATAATCGGTGATGGAGGTGAAATAAATCTTGCGGCGGCTGCCCTTGACCTCGGTGGCAAATACATCGCCCCATACCACCACCTTGCCGCCGTCGCCCAGGTCGTTGAGGGGGCGGGTCTCGGTAGGTTTGAAGTTTTTGCCGTAGAACAGCTTGACCGGCTTGTTGGTCAGGGCCAGACCCTCTATGGTAAAGTCGGGCGGGGTCTCCTTGGCCTCGAACTTGACCACCGGGGCTTTCTCCTGCAGGTACTGTTCAAACTCTTCCTCGGTGCGCTGGTGGCCCGTGTCAGCCAGCCGCACGATGGGCAGCGAACCGGTACGCTCCTGAATCAGTTCCGCCAGGACCCGGGGCAGCTCCACGCTTTCCAGGATGGTGCGCCCTGCGTTGACCTGGATGGTGATGCCGTCCTGGCCAAACACCACCGGCTGATTTTTATCCAGAAAGCCATTGACCGGCATACCTTTTTCCTTCAGTTCCTCGATCATCAGGCGCACGGCTTCCGGCGTGATGTTGGGGTAGGAAAAATAGTTGCGCAGGTGCAGCTCGTACCCTGCAAAGACCTCCTGCAGGGACGCACAAAGGCGCCCGCACAGCGCCTGGTCCAGAGGCTCGGCGCTGCGCAGGCAGATGATGACCTGACGTTTGGTGCGGTACAGTTCCACGCGCTCCACCAGCACGCTGCCGAAGGCGGCGCAGAACTGCTGGTCGGCCGTGAACTGCGGCCAGACCTGGGTAACAAGTGGTTTCAAAGTGACTCCTTTGCAGATGGAAAAAACACGGGATGCGTTTTACCGTTTGCGGCGGCTGTTGGTGCGCCCCTTGCCTGTGTAGAGACCTGTCCTGAATCCCAAAATTCCGACGGTCAAAAACAACACCACCGCCAACAGGCTGATGACCGCCCTGGCCGGTTCCCCTTGTGTGAAGAACAGCCAGGTCAAAAAGGCAAGTACAAGCACCAGCAAGCCGTTCACGATGGCCAGGATGGGCGGCCATACCTCCTGCAGCACGGTCAGCACGATTTCACCGATGATTTCTACCAGCGCTTCCATATCCGCATTCCTCCCTTTATGGGCAGCTTACAGCTTGTGGATTTCCTCCACGAACTGGCCCACGATATCGCCCTTGAGCATGCGGACCTTCTCGCCGCGGATGAACAGCAATGCTTCGTCCTTGCCGCCGGCAATGCCGATGTCGGCGTCGGAGGCCTCGCCGGGGCCGTTGACCACGCATCCCATAATGGCGATCTTCAACGGCTTTTGGAAGCCCTCGTCCCGCAGGCGGCGCTCCACCTCGTTGGCAATTTCAATCATGGGGTACTGGGTGCGCCCGCAGGTGGGGCAGCTGATGATCTCCGGCCCGGCCACAGCATACCCTACGGCCCGCAGGATATCATACCCGGCGTAGACCTCGTTTTCCGGTTCCTCGGTCAGCGAGACACGCAGCGTGTCGCCGATGCCCTCCAGCAGCAGACCGCCGATGCCCATGCCAGACTTGATAAGGCCCATGCGGTTGCCGCCGGCCTCGGTCACGCCCACATGCAGCGGGTAGTCGGTCTGGGCCGACAGCATGCGGTAGGCGGCCATCATGCGGGGCACGTTGCTGGACTTGATGGAGATGACAATGTTGTCGAAATCATGCTTTTCCAGCAGCCGCACATGGTAGAGGGCGCTTTCCACCATAGCCTCAGGCACCGGGGCGCCGTACTTGGCCAGGATATGTTTTTCCAGGCTGCCGCCGTTGACGCCAATGCGGATAGGCACGTTTTTGGCGTTGCAGGCGTCGGCCACCGCCTTGACCCGGTCATCGGAACCGATGTTGCCGGGATTGATGCGGATTTTGTCGGCCCCTGCGTCGAGGGCGGCCAGGGCGGCGCGGTAGTCAAAATGGATATCGGCCACCACCGGGATATCCACCGCTTCCTTGATGGCAGAGACCACCACCGCGTCCTCCGGCTTGGGCACCGTTACACGGACGATCTGGCAGCCTGCCGCCGCCACCCGTTTGGCCTGGGCCACGTTGCCCGCGATATCCTTGACCGGCACATTGAGCATGGTCTGCACGGCGATGGGGTTGGTGCCGCCGATGGTGATGTTGCCGATCTTGACTTCCCGTTTCAGTTGGCGCGTCATGGCGCTCCCTCCTTACAAAAATCGTGTGATGTCCTGCATGGTGACCAGCAGCATGAGCCAGAGCAGCGCCACCACGCCCGCGGTGTTGATGATGATCTGGAATTTTTGGGGCACAGCTTTGCCGGTGACCCCTTCAAACAACAGGAAAATCAATTTACAGCCGTCCAGTGCCGGGATAGGCAGCAGGTTGAAGATCCCCACATTGATGGTGAGCAACGCCATCAGGGACAATACATCCCGCCAGCCGTACTGTACGGCCTGGCTTACCGCCGAAACGGTGCCGATGGGCCCCGAGAGCTGCTCCACCCCCACCTGGCCGGTGGCCAGCTGCCAGAACCCGCCCAGGATAGCCGTGCTGTAGTAACCGAAAAATTCCCGGGTCTGGGCCAGCACATTGCGCAGGTTCTTGGGCACTGCCGCTACCCGGAAATCCACCCCGCTGAGGATGTTGCCCTCCTCATCGGTGGTGGGAGCCACGGTCACACCGGTCAGGGTGAGCAGTTCCCCGTCCCGCAGCACCGTCAGGGTGTGTTCCTGTTCGGTGCCGTCAAAATACGCGGCCAGAGAGTTGGCCGTGCGGCAGCGGCCGCCATCCACTTCCAGAATGGTATCGCCCACCTGCAGACCGGTGGCAGCGCTGGCAGCACCGTCAATAAACTGGGCCACTGTGGTGCCCCCCAGGTTGGCCATGCTGAATACCAGCACCAGCAGTACCACAAACCCCAACAGGAAATTCATGACCGCGCCCCACAGCGTGACGAAAAAGCGCTGCCAGGGGCCGGCTTCCTCATAAGGCAGGTTGCTGACAGTAACCGGAAACAGGCCGCGCCGTTTTACGGGCGGCTGTACCGGCGGGGGCGCCTCCCCTTCCTCCATTTCGGGCGGGTTGCTGAACAGGTTGTACCCGCCCAGAGGCAGCAACCGCAGGGTATACCGGGTACCGCCCCGCTGCCAGGAGGCAATGGTCGGGCCGAACCCGATGGAAAACTCTTCTACCCGGATGCCGCAATGGCGGGCCGCCCAAAAGTGCCCCAATTCATGCACCAGAATGACAAGCCCAAACACCACCAGCGATACCAACCCGGTGAGCAATCCAGTCATAGATACCTCGCAAACTCAAAGATGTGCTTCCACATAGGCACGGGCCATGCGGTCGCATTCATGTACATCGGCCAGGGTGTAATCCCCGCCGAAACTGTCGCTGTCCACAATCCCTTCCACCAGTCGGCCAATGTCCAGAAAGCCGATTTCGTCCCGCAGGAAGTGGGCCACTGCCGCCTCGTTGGCACCGTTGGCCGCGCAGGGCGCCAGACCTCCCTTGCGGATCGCCTTTTTGCAGGCGGCCAGGCAGCGGAAGGTCTCGTCGTCCGCCTTGGCGATGCTGAGCTTAGTCAACGCCGCAAAATCCAGTTCCGGCACCGGGCTGGGCAGACGCTCCGGCCAGGTCAGCGCATACTGGATGGGGATACGCATATCGGGTACACCCAGCTGGGCGATGATGGAGTGGTCGGCAAACTGTACGGCGGAGTGGATGATGCTTTCCCGCTGGACCACGATCTGAATCTTGTCCTCGGGCAGGCCGAAGAGCCAGGCGGCCTCGATCAGTTCCAGCCCCTTGTTCATCAGGGTCGCAGAGTCGATGGTGATCTTGGCGCCCATGTTCCAGTTGGGATGGCGCAGGGCATCGGCCTTGGTCTTACCCCGCAGTTCCTCGGTCTTCATACCGAAAAAAGGTCCGCCCGAGGCGGTGAGCAGGATTTTTTCCAGCGTTTTGGCGCTATGGGCATCCTGCAGGCACTGGAAAATAGCGCTGTGTTCGCTGTCCACCGGCAGCAGGTGCACACCATTCTGTTTGACGGCGTCGGTAACCAGATGGCCGCCGGTGACCAGGCTTTCCTTGTTGGCCAGGGCCAGATCGTGGCCGTTTTCGATGGCGGCCAGGGAGGCATCCAGCCCCGCAATGCCCACCACGGCATTCAGTACCACATCGGGACCTTCCATGGCGGCCAGTTCCCGCAAGCCGTCCGGCCCTTGCAGCAGTTCCGGGGCACCGGGCTGCCCGGCCAGGGCTGTCTGCACCTTTTCAAACGCGGCAGGGTCCACCACCGCCACATACCGTGGGTGAAACTCAGCAATCTGGGCCAGCAATTTGTCCACGCTGGAGTGGGCGGCCAGGCCGAACACCTGGTAACCGTGCATACGGCAGATATCCAGGCTTTGGGTGCCGATGGAGCCGGTGGAGCCCAGCAGGGTGATGGTCTTGTTCATGATACATCCATCCTTTGCAACGATCAGAAGAGGTAGAAGAAATACCGCACCACAATGGCGACAAAAGGCGCGATAAACATGACGCTGTCAAACCGATCCAGGATGCCGCCGTGGCCGGGGAAGATGGTCCCGTAGTCCTTAAGGCCCACCTGCCGCTTGACGGCAGAGGCAAACAGGTCCCCCAAGATACCCAGCACCGACGCGATAGCTCCCAGCAGGACCAGGATCAGGTAATGGCGGGGCCGCACCTGCAGCGTGATCACATCGTAATGGCCCGAAAGTGCCATATAGGCCCCGGTGAGCAGTACGCCGGCCAAAATGCTGCCCAGCACACCACCCACGGCGCCTTCCACCGTCTTTTTGGGGCTGACCAGGGGGGCCAGCTTGTGTTTGCCGAAAGCCCGCCCCGCAAAGTAGGCGGCGGTGTCGCCGCCCCAGGCAAAGCAGAGGATCAGCAGAATGAAGTAGACGGCGTCATAGTGGTACAGTTCAAAGGGGAGCACACGTTTGAGATGGATCAGCGAGTAAAAACAAAAGATGATGACCCCCGAGAAATACACGTACCCGGTCAGCTTGCCGAAGTCCAGCGTGCGCAGGTGGACGATCTGGCAGATGTTAAAGAACAACACCACCAAAAAGCTGACCGGCAGCACCAGCAGCCGGGCCACCTGGGTGGTGGTAAGCATGACCATCAGCGTAAAGGGGATGGCCACGGCATACAGATACCACTGCTTTTTGCCGAATCCCATGGCAGTAAAGACTTCGTGTACGGCGATCAGGCAGACGGCGCTGAGCACCAGGTCAAACAGTACAGTGTTAAAAAATGCCAGCACAATGGCCAGCACAGCCAGGCCGACGGCAGCGGTAATAACGCGGGTCTTCATACGGTGTTCCCTTTCACGGATGGAATTTTGCTGTTTCTAAAGAACAGCCTATGCGGGCGTGCCAACCGGCATGCCCGCACAGGTACAAAGAAGCTGAGCGATCAGACTTCCATGATTTCTTTGTTTTTCGCCGCACAGGTATCGTCAATCATCTTGACGTACTTGTCGGTCAGTTTCTGGGTTTCTTCCTCCAGTTTTTTCTGGTCGTCCTCGGTCAGTTCGCCGGCCTTTTTCATGGCTTTGAACTTGTCCATGGCGTCACGGCGAACATTGCGCACCGCCACCTTGGCCTCCTCGCCCTGCTTCTGCACTTCCTTGGTCAGCTGCTTGCGGCGTTCCTCCGTAGGCGCAGGGAAAACCAGCCGGATGACCTGGCCGTCATCGATGGGGTTGATGCCGATATCGCTGGTCTGGATGGCCCTGGAGATGGGCTTGAGCATCTGGCGATCCCAGGGGGAGATGGTCAGGATGCGGGCTTCGGCCACCGCCACCGCGGCGATCTGATTGATGGGCGTGGGGCTGCCGTAGTAGTCCACCGTTACTTTGTCCAGAACGGCGGGGTTGGCGCGGCCTGCACGGACGGTGCCCAGTTCCCGGACCAGATGGTCCACACTGGCGCGCATTTTTTCTTCAAAGGGTTTGGTCGTGCTGCTCATGGCAATTTCTCCTTACAGTTGATTAGTATAGGCAGGTTTTATGAACGATTCTTACTCTTTTACCAAGGTGCCCACAGTCTCACCCTGCAGGGCTTTGGCAATGTTGGCGGGCTCGCCCAGGTCAAACACCAGGATGGGCAGGCCGTTGTCCCGGCACAGGGTGGCGGCGGTGGAATCCATAACGGCCAGCCGGTCTTCCAGCACACGGGTAAAGGTCAGGGTATCGTAGCGCACGGCGTCGGGATATTTGTGGGGGTCCTTGTCGTATACACCATCCACCATGGTGGCTTTGAACATGGCGTCGGCGCTGATCTCCAGCGCACGCAGGGCCGAGGCCGTGTCGGTAGAGAAAATAGGATTGCCTGTACCGCCGCCGAACACCACGATCTTGCCGCTTTCCAGCGCGGCGATGGCCTTGTCGCTGGTGAACACTTCCGCCACCTGAGGCATGAAAGAACTGGTCATGACCACAGCGGGCACGCCCTGCTGGCGCAGAGCATCCTTGACGGCCAGGGCATTCATGACCGTGGCCAGCATGCCGATCTTGTCAGCATCCATGCGGTCCATCTTACCGCTGGAACGGCCGCGCCAGAAATTGCCGCCGCCCACCACGATGCCGATCTGGGCGCCCAGGTCATGGGCCGCTTTGATGCCCGCGCAGATGGAGGCGATGGTTGCCTCGTCAAAGCCGGTGCCTTTGGGGCCGGAGAGCGCTTCACCGCTGACCTTGAGCAGGATGCGTTTGTATTGGATATCCATAAAAAGTAACACCACCTGTTGTATACTGCGGCATGTCGTACGGCGGGGCACAACACACCCTTGTCATTTGTCTAGTATTTTACAATAGATTCGCCCCAAAGTAAAGCGCCGCCGCAAAAAAAGAACGCCGCCCCGGAAAGGCGCCGTTCCTAAACGCTATTTTGTCTGGTCAGCCCCGGTCAGCAGGTGCAGTTCCCGCTGCAAATAGCGGCGGCGACGCTGGCGGGTATCCCCGGCTGCGGGAACAGACTCCACCACAATGTTGTCCAAATCAATGGAACATGCGGGCAGCCGGAAGCGTATCTCCAGCCCGGGGCCCTCCCCTGTCTCGACGCCCCATTCCATGGCCCGGGCGTAGGCCCGGATCAGCGGCAGACCCAGTCCACCCTGTTCCAGCAGCCGCTCGCTCCAAATGCCGTCCAGCAACAGCGCCGCCGCATCGGGCGGCAGGCCGGGGCCGTCGTCCCGATAGCACAAAAGCCCCGGCGCGCACGCCAGGGTAATGTGAACTGACCGCGATACAGCCAGCGAGTTGGAAAACAGATTGGCCAGCAGCCCATTGAGCAGTGCCGTGTCCCCCATGGTCAGCAGCGTCGTCATTTCCTTGGGACATTGCAGCTGCGCCGAGGCGGCAAAGTCCGACTGGACCGCGATCTCATTGAACAGCTCACAGAATTCCCGCAGATGATCCAGCAATTCCAGCGGATGGGGTTCGCTGGCCTGCTGCAGCACCGGTGCAATCGCTGCGTCGGCAGCATGTTCGCCCAGACGGCGCAGGGCGATCAGCTGATCCTCGATCTGGCGCAACAGCGGGCGCAGGGTCTCATACTCCACCGGATTCAGGCAATGGACCATCTGGTCGTCCAGCACCTCCAGTGCATTTCCCAACAGGTGGAAGGAACTCTGGAACCTGCCCCGCAGTCCTCCGCGCAGGGCCAGGGCCAGGTCCCGGTTGTCTGGCTGCATGGCGTTTCCTTCTCCTTTTGTCTGTGTAGTGTGATTCTGTATCGTCATTGCACTTCCTGCTGCAGGCACTCCAACAGCGCCTTGAGCAATTTGCCGTTGGGCAGGACCGCCCCCGGCTGCAAACCGCAGCGCTGGCACAGTTCCCGGTACAAAGGCGTGCCCTGCCGCTGCATTTTTTGGGAAAGGCGGCTCACCGCAGCGGTGATGCTGCTTTCCTGGGTGTCGTTATCCTGGGCGACCAGCTGGTACAGCGACGCCATGGGCAGGCTGCGTTCCGCCGTCAGCGCGTAGAGCAGCATCTGCTCTATGTAATCGCAGCCGCTCATGGCGGGGTCGGCCCGCAATTCCCGCAAAAGACGGCGGCAGCAGCTGCGGGCACGGTACAGACGGTATTCGTCCGCCCCTGCCCCCAACAGGTAGATTTCATCAAACAATTCTTTCATACGAAACGGCTTCAGGATCACCTGGCAGTCCCCAAAGGCCTGCACGGCCCGGCGGGCCGCCCCCTGCTCCGGGGCAGGGATGGCAATCAGCAATATCGGTTCCGGTTCCAGGTGCAGGGCGCGGATTTCCTGGATCAGGGTCAGGATGCCCATGTCCGGCAGCAGGGCATCCAGCACCAGCACCTGGGGATTCAGGCCACTGCGCAGCTGCTCCAGCAGCTCCCGGCCACCGGCCAGCACCGCCGCGGCCCGTACTTCGGGGTGGGTACGCGCCAACAGGCGAATGCAGTCCCGCTCCATCCGCGCACTGCTGACAAAAGCAGCTACCACCGGCGTACCCCACAGGGAATTCGGCGCCGCAGCCTGCCCTTTGCCTGCAACCGGGTTTGCCCCGGCCTTTTCCAACGTCCCAACCATAATTCAGACGGCACTCCCGCATAAATCGTGCAGCACTTCGGGCAGTTGCTCAGGCTCCACGCCATTTTCATAGATATACTGCAGCACCAGCCGCGCAAATGCCTCGTCCATACCGCAAAGCGCACACCGGGTCACCGCCCGCGAAGCTCGGCGTGCCGCACAGAACCAAAGCTTACGCTGCCCACGCCGCAGCGAATAGGTCACCCGATCCGCCTTTTGCAGCCCCTCCAGTTCCGAATAGTCGCGTTGATAGGTGGCAAGCGTTTCCCGCGCTGTCTGTTCCATTGCCACTGACTCCTCCTCACAGCATAGCATGAGCCAGCAAGGGGCCTGCCGCACATCCATTCCCCCGCTGCTCCCTGGGAAATACTATAAAGCAAAGCAGCGCAGGGCGCAATCCACATACGGTATACGTTTTTCAACGTGCAGCGCAATAATTGTTCTTTTTTCTTTGATTTTTTGATAAATCGCAAAATATGCGCGATATTTCTTGCAAAATATAACTTTTTGCCGCCTATCGCCGCCACAGCGACAGCGGCTGAAAATAAAAGTGACCGCAAGCTGAACTGCTTGCGGCCTTTTGGTGGACCTGGAGGGATTCGAACCCTTGACCTCTCGGATGCGAACCGAACGCTCTCCCAACTGAGCTACAGGCCCATATGTTCCCGACTTGCCTATTTTAATGCATACAGCATGAAAAGTCAAGGGCCGCATTCAAAAAAAATTCTTTCCGCCGAAAATTCATAAAAAGTTGTAAAAAACTGTCACATTGCACGATTTTCCACTGGTTTTTATTTGCGCTGGCGCCGCAAATAGTGTATTATACAGCTAAAATGATTTTATGTAAGGGGTGTTTCAGCATGCAGCTACCCTCCCTGCCGGGCTTTTCGGGACGCCGCCCCGCCTTGCTGGCCGGCGCCGCCGGCCTGGTGATCCTGGTAATCGTCTGTGGGATTGCCATTGCTTTGCGCACAGGCCCCGGATCGGACGGCACACCATCCGCCACGCCGGAAACCGCCGAAACCGCCGAGACTGCCACACCTGAGGCCAGTTCAATACCGGATACCACAACGCTGGCCGTGCAGGCGGCTGCCCAGGGCACCGTACTGTCCCAGGGCGAGGATGCCGGGCGCGCCTATGTGGAAGAAACGCTGTTCATCGGCGATTCCAACACAGCCCGCTACCTGATGTACGCCGACGAGACCGGCCAGGCCTTTACCACCCTGGATAACAACATCGGCGTAGTGAGCATGGGGGCGGGGGCCATCACCACACTGAAATGTGAGAAGTTCAAGGGTTCTTCCACCATGTACACGGTGCCGGAAGCCGTGGCCATGCTCAAGCCCAAACGCATCATCATCTGCTACGGCACCAATAACCTGGGCGGCTCTTCCACCGATGCCACCAATTTCATTTCCACTTACTTAAAAGGGCTGCAAGCCATCGAGAAAGCCTGGCCCTACTGCGACATCATCGTCAGTGCCATTCCGCCACTGGACAAGCAGCGGGAAAACACCAACCTGACCATGGTACAGGTGGACGCCTACAACGCGGCCTTGGTCAAGATGTGTGAAGAAAACGGCTACAAGTTCCTGAACAGTTCCGAAGTACTGCGGGACAGCACCACCGGCTGGGCCAAGACGGACTACACCCTTTCAGACGGTGTGCACCTGTCCAAGCTGGCGGTAACAGCCTACTTCAACTATGTGCGCACCCATGCCTATATTACCGAGGACCGCCGTCCTCAGCCCCTGGGGGATATCCCCAAACCGGACGGCGTACCGGCCAACCTGATTACCGAAGACCCCATCGCCGTGCGCGGCGCCAAGGTACCGCTGGAATTTGTGGCCACCAACGGCGGCAAGCTGTCCGGTTCCACCAGCCAGCTGGTCAAGAAGGGTGGTACCGCCAGCGCGGTGACCGCCATCCCCAACGAGGGCTTTGTGTTTGCGGGCTGGACCGCCAGCACCGGCGGCAGTTACAGCAGCGCCACCATCTCCTTCACTATGCCTTCCAACGCCAACGCCGGCGGCGTGGTATTGACCGCCCACTTTACCGCCGACGCGCATGAGCACAATTATGTGGAGATGGAAGGGACCCGGATCGCTCCCACCTGTGAAACAGCGGGCAGTGCTGAATACAAATGTTCCATCTGCGGTGATATCGTGGAGAAAGAACTTGCCGCGCTGGGGCATGACTGGGACGGCGGCAACCGCAGCGGCGACCAGATCACCTACACCTGCCGGCGTTGCGGAGCGACCAAGAGTGAGACGGTGGCCCATGTACACAATTTCAGCGAGTTGGTCAGCCGCACAGATGCCACCTGTACACAACCGGAGGTCTTGGTGTACCGATGCGCCTGCGGTGCCGAGACCACTATCACCGGCCAGGGTGCCCTGGGACAGCGGGACCATACAAGACAACAAAATCATATACAAGTGTACGCGAGCCGGTTGTGTCGCCTCGTATTCTGCAGAGTACACGCCGCCCCCCTCTGGCGGTGAGGGTTCCGGCGGCGGTGAGGGTTCCGGCGGCGGTGAGGGTTCCGGCGGCGGTGAGGGTTCCGACGGCGGTGAGGGTTCCGACGGCGGTGAGGGTTCCGACGGCGGTGAGGGTTCCGACGGCGACGGCGGCACCAATCCCGATAGCGGCGAGCAAGGCGGAGACCAAGGCGGCGGTGGTGAGACCTCCGGTGGTGACAGCGGTAACACCGGCGCCATTGACAGCGGCACTACCGAACCACAGGTCCCCAATCTCCCTGTTCAGGGACAGGCTGCAGAATCGCCCGTGCCCTCACCCGGTGAGGGAAGTGAATAATCCTTCTTATCAAAATATTTGACCGCTCCCTTGTGGGGGCGGTCTCTTCTGTAATCTCCAAGAAGAGAGGAGTCTCCCCCCCATGGCACATACCTCCGCAAAATCCGGCAGCAGCACCCTGCTGCGCCGGTTCATGCCCTATCTGATGAAATACAAGGGCGTATTGTTTTTTGATCTGTTCTGCGCCGCGCTGACCACCCTGTGCGACATTGCCCTGCCCAAAATCATGGGCGTGCTGACCAACACAGCTGCCGAGGGGGCGGCTGCATTGACCGTGCAGGCGGTGCTGCGGCTGGCGGCGCTCTACTTTGTGCTGCGTATCATCGACGGCGCAGCCAGCTACTTTATGTCCAGTGTCGGGCATATCATGGGCGTACACATTGAAACAGATATGCGCCGGGACGCCTTCGACCACCTGCTGCGGCTGGACCACACCTACTACAACAATACCAAGGTAGGCCAGATCATGGGCCGCATCACCAACGATCTGTTTGATGTGACTGAGTTTGCCCACCACTGCCCCGAGGAATTTTTTATTGCGTTCATCAAGATTCTGGCTTCCTTTATCATCCTGTGTCAGGCCAGTATCCCTCTGACGCTGGTGGTATTTGCCTGCGTGCCGCTGATGGGCGTGGTCTCGGTAAGGCTCAATCTGAAGCTGCGGGCACGGTTCCGCCAGCAGCGTTTCCAGATTGGTGAATTGAATGCCACCATCGAGGACAGTCTGCTTGGCCAGCGGGTGGTCAAAGCCTTTGGGGCAGAGGACCAGGAACGGGAAAAATTTGCCGAAGGCAACCGGGATTTTGAAAACATCAAGACGCTGACCTACTACGCCATGGCCGCATTCAACACCTCCACCCGGCTGTTCGACGGATTGATGTATCTGGTGGTCATTCTGGCGGGCGGCCTGGCACTGGTCTACAGGGTCATCAATGCCGGCGATCTGGTATCCTATGTGCTGTATGTCTCCACCCTGATCGCCACCATCCGCCGTATCGTGGAATTTGCCGAACAATTCCAGCGGGGAATGACCGGTATCGAGCGTTTTCTGGAAATCATGGACACCCCGGTAGCCATCGCCGACGCCCCCGATGCCCGGACACTGGTGGTGGACAAGGGTGCCATCGAGTTCCGGGATGTGAGTTTTGAGTACCCCGACGACCACAACCTGGTACTGCGCCATGTCAATCTGGCCATCCGCCCCGGCGAGAGTCTGGCTCTGGTAGGCCCATCCGGCGGCGGCAAGACCACCCTGTGCAATCTGATCCCCCGGTTCTATGATGTTACCGGCGGCGAAATTCTGATTGACGGGCAGAACGTGCGCAACGTGACGCTGCGCAGTCTGCGGGATGCCGTGGGCGTGGTACAGCAGGATGTGTATCTGTTCAGCGGCACGGTGGCTGAAAACATTGCCTACGGCAAGCCCGGCGCCACCCGCGCCGAAATAGAGGAAGCCGCCCGGCTGGCGGGGGCCGACGCCTTTGTGCGGGCCCTGAAAGACGGCTACGACACCTATGTGGGCGAGCGGGGTGTCAAACTCAGCGGCGGCCAGAAACAGCGCATTGCCATCGCCCGGGTATTCCTGAAAAATCCGCCTATCCTGCTGCTGGATGAGGCCACCAGCGCCCTGGACAACGAGAGCGAGATCCTGGTGGGCCAAAGCCTGGACAAGCTGGCCAAAGGCCGCACCACCCTGACCATCGCCCACCGGCTGACCACCATCCGCAACGCTGACCGCATCCTGGTGCTGGGCAAAGACGGCATCGAAGAGGAGGGTCGTCACGAGGAACTGCTGGCCCGCAAGGGCATCTACTACCGGCTGTGGAACGGCCTGGTCAGCGGCCAGACCCTGTAACCGTACACAAACCGCCCCGGCCATTGCCGGGGCGGTTTGCATTTATATGGCTGCGGCAACTTTGAGCATCCGCCGGGTATTGAGGGTGAACGTGAACAGGTTGGAGGCAATCATCACCGCCAAAAAGCCCGGCATACCGTACCGGGGCAGCAACAGGCAGATAGCTGCAATACGCAGCACCGAATCTGCCAGAGAATAGCGGAAAGTCGCCAGCTGTTCTCCCAGCCCTTTCAGTACGCCATCCACCATGCTTTCCAGGTACATAAAGGGCGCGATGCAGCCCAATATCTGTACATAGGCGCCCACCTCGGCGTCCCGGTAGACCAGCTGGGCCAGTTGTGGCCCCAGTACCGCAAAGAACACCCCTGCCAGCACCGAAAAACCGCCGGTCAGCCGCAGCATGGTGCCGATGAGCCGCCGGGCGGCGGCGCCGTCCTTCCGGGTACAGGCGCGGGCGATTTCCGGCATCAGCAGACCGGACAGTGCCGCCAGCACAGAAAAAGGAAAAAACAGCAGCGGCAGCGCCATACCTTTCAGGTTTCCGTACTGGGTCATGGCCACGGCCCGGCTGCCGGTGTACAGCGCCAGTGTATAGGGGATCAGGCTGCTCTCCACCGCCTGCAACCCACTGGCCAGCAGGCGGCTGCCTTCCACCGGCAGCACGATCTCATACAATTCCCGCCGGGTGTAGGGGTGCAGCGGCTCCCCGGGGCGGCGGGCAAATTCCTTTGTGCGTCCGGCAGCCAGTACCAGCAGCAAGCAGGATATTCCCTCGCTGACGGTGTTGCCCAGCAGCGCCGCCGCACAGCCATAGCCTGCCCCCCATCGGGCCAGCACCCGCAGTGCTGCCACCGCCACCCCCATGCGTACCAGCTGCTCCACCAGCTGGATCGCCACGTTGGCCTTCACCCGCCTGGTGGCCAGAAAGCAGCCCCTCACGGCTCCTGCCACTGCCATAAAGGGCAGACTGGGCGCCAGGATGCGCAGGGCGGTCTCGGCCCGGACATCGTGCAGCAACCACCGGGCGGCAGGTCCCGCCAACAGTGCCTGGGCCACCATGGCCGCTGTACCGAACCCCAGCGCCGTGGTGCAAAGCCCCCGCAGCGTAGCCCCCATGCCCTGCCCCCGGGCCAGACTTTGGGCCGCCAGGCGGGTGGCCGCCACATTGATGCCTGCGGTAGCCAGAGAGACAAACACCATGTACAGCGCCAGGATCAACTGGTACAATCCCATGCCTTCGCCACCGAGATAGGCCGAGAGTACCACCCGGAACCCCATGCCCAGTACCCGAAGTACCAGCCCCGATGCCGTGAGCAGCGCTGCATTCTGCAGGTAGAGTCTGCGTTTTGTCATGCCGTGGCCCCCTTCCCCTTCTGTATGGGTATGCGGTATGCCCCCCTGTCATACCTTGCGCTGTGCCCCACCCGGTGGTACAATACAGAAAACAATGCCCAGGAGGTTGCATTATGAGAGAAGTCGATCAAGCCGTCGCCTTTTTGCGCACCCGTCTGCCCGCCGCCCCCGAACTGGCCCTGGTGCTGGGTTCCGGCCTGGGCGGGCTGGCCGACCAGATGGAAGATACCGTCATCATCCCCTACCGGGAAGTCCCGGGTTTTCCCCTGTCCACCGCACCGGGACACGCCGGGCGGTTTGTGGCCGGGCGGCTGGGCGGCAAAAACGTGCTGTGTATGCAGGGGCGGTTCCACTACTATGAGGGCCACGACATGGCTGCCATTGCCCTGCCGGTGCGGGTGTTTAAGGCCCTGGGCTGCCGGGCGCTGGTGCTGACCAACGCTGCGGGCGGCGTGAACTGGGATTTCAACGTGGGGGATTTCATGCTCATTACCGACCACATCAACTTTATGGGCGCCAACCCGCTGCGGGGCGAAAACGATGATACCATTGGCCCGCGCTTCTGCGACATGACCCATGTGTACGACCCCGGCTTGCAGCAGGTAGCCCTGCAGGCAGCCGCGGCCCAGAATCTGGTGCTGCGAAAAGGCGTCTACCTGGGCTACATGGGCCCCAGCTTTGAGACCCCTGCCGAGATACGGGCCTTCCGCACGCTGGGCGCCGACGCCGTGGGCATGAGTACCGTGCCGGAAGCCATTGCCGCCAGCCACTGCGGTCTGCCGGTACTGGGGTTGAGCCTGATTACCAACATGGCCGCCGGTATGGCGGGCAAGCGGCTGTCCGGTGACGAAGTTATTGAGATTGCCAATGCCCGCGGCGTGGTGTTCCAGCAGCTGGTCAAAGGCATTGTGGCGGCCCTGTGATGCCTTGCATTTACCCGCCGTTTTTGGTATACTGTGCGTTAGAGCATTTTTACGGTAAGGAGCAGAACCATCATGAGTGAAGAATGTACCCACGATTGCAGCACCTGCAGCGCCAACTGTGACCACCGGGCGCCGCAGCATGAACCGCCGCATCCCAAAAGCCATATCAAAAAAGTCATCGGCGTCGTTTCCGGCAAGGGCGGCGTCGGCAAAAGCATGACCAGCGCCATGCTGGCCGTCTCCATGCGCCGTCTGGGCTACAAGGCCGGCGTGCTGGACGCCGACATCACCGGCCCGTCCATTCCCCGCTTGTTTGGCGTGCATGGCCCTGCCACCGGCGACGGTGAGAGCATCAACCCCATCCCCAGCCGTACCGGCGTGCAGGTGATGAGCATCAACCTGCTGCTGGACGACCCCGAGGCCCCTGTGGTCTGGCGCGGCCCCGTCATTGCCGGTGCCGTCAAACAGTTCTGGCAGGACGTGGTGTGGGATGTAGATTTCCTGTTTGTGGACATGCCCCCGGGCACCGGCGATGTGCCGCTGACTGTGTTCCAGACCCTGCCGGTGGACGGTATCATCATTGTGTCCAGCCCTCAGGAACTGGTAGGCATGATCGTGGGCAAGGCCGTGCAGATGGCCAAGATGATGAACGTTCCCATCCTGGGTCTGGTGGAAAATATGAGCTACGCCGTCTGCCCCGACTGCGGCAAGCATATCCAGGTATTCGGCGACAGCCATGTGGATGAGATCGCCGCCAAGTATGCGCTGCCGGTGCTGGCCAAAATGCCCATTGACCCCGAACTTTCCAAGGAAGCGGATGCCGGCATGATCGAGATGTTCGCGGGCGACGCGCTGGACGGCGCGGCCGCTGCGGTCTCTCAGCTGCTCAAAAAGTAACTCCGGCAGGAAGGAACTCTGCATGAACAAAAACGGTATGCAGCAAGGGCTGGAGACTTCCCGGAAATTTCTGGATGAGTTCAAGGCTTTCGCGCTTAAAGGCAATGTGATGGATATGGCCGTCGGTGTGATCATTGGCGCCTCCTTCCAGGCCATCGTATCCTCCCTGACCGGGGATATCTTGAACCCGCTGCTGGGCATCGCTTTTTCCACTGACTTCAGCAACGTGGTGATCCCGCTGCCCAACGGGGCCGATCCGCTGCGGATCGGTGCGTTTATCTCCGCCGTCATCAACTTTGTCATCATGGCCTTTGTGCTGTTCTGCCTGGTCAAGTTTATGGGCAGGCTGGCGCGCATTGGTCAGCGCAAAAAAGAAGCGGAAAAGGCCGCTGCCAAACCGGCCGGGCCCACCCAGGAGGAACTGCTGGCGCAGATTCTGGCCGAATTGAAAGCACAGAACGGCAGCGACGCATAATATTATTAAGTTTTTACTGCCGTTTTTTAATTTTCAAAACATCTATGCGTTAATATCCTAAGATTTTTTCGCATCAAGATTGCCAGCCGATCCAAACTATGATATAGTGGTAAGCAAGAACAAGGACGTTCACCCGTGGGGGCTTTGTGCCCCTGCAGGCGGGCGTCCTTTTTTTGTTGCGGTTCCAATCTGAGGAGGAACCGCAGCTGAGTGTAATACCGGGAAGGAGAGTTACCTGTGCAAGACTTTACCACTATGCAAAAGCCTGCCGGCCTGTACGATCCCCGTTTGGAACATGACAACTGCGGTAT
>DXBO01000079.1 GCA_019116485.1 Candidatus Gemmiger excrementavium | reverse complement strand
CTGTAGACAAAATCCGCGCCGGTCTTTTGGATGGTCTGCACACATTCAAACAGGGCGTTGGGGTACAACACATCGTCGTGGTCCAGCAAGGCCAGGTACCCGCCGGTGGCGGCGGCAAAACCAGCCGTGGTGTTGGCGGCAATGCCTTTGTTTTCGATTTTCCGGTACACAATGCGGCTGTCTTTGGCGGCATACTGCTGCGCCCGCCGGGACACTTCCCCGTGGGCGCCGTCGCTGGCATCCACCAGCACCAGCTGCCAGTTGCCGTAGGTCTGACGCTGCACACTTTTCACCATCTGGTCAAAAAAGCGCAGCGGCGTGTTGAACACCGGCACCACCACACTGATGCAAGGCCCCTGCAGGTTGGCAGCCCGCTGGGCTTTCAGGGTGCGGCGCAGGGGCAGATCGGCCCGGTGCCGCCAGTCATCGTGATGGAAGGCCAGCCCTACCCGGAAAGACACATCCCGCCACAATTGCTCGGCCCCCTGCTCCCGCAGGGTGGCCACTGAACGCCGGGCCAGGTCTTTCAGGTGGGCGGGGTTCAGCAGGCGGCGGGCCATACCGCCCACACTGTCCTGGACTGCCAGGTCGGCGGGGCGCTCGTTGTTGGGTTGTTGTTTCATGGGGGTCTCATTCCTCCGTCCGTTTGGCGGGCATGGCATCCTTTTTCTCAAACTTGCGGTATTCCGCCGTGATCTCGGCAGTGGGGCCGTTGCGGCGCAGATGGCCGTGGTCCAGCCAGGCCACCTTGTTGCACATGCGCTCGATCTGGTCGATGGAATGGCTGACCAGAATGACCGTGGTGCCGCCGGACAGCAGTTCCGCCATGCGGCGCTCGCACTTTTCCTGGAACAGAAAGTCCCCCACCGACAGGATTTCGTCGGCGATGAGGATGTCCGGCTTGGTCATGGTAGCCACCGCGAAGGCCAGCCGCGCCACCATGCCGGAGGAGTAGTTTTTCAGCGGCACATCCAGGAAATCCCGCAGTTCGCTGAATTCCACGATGTCCTCGAACTTGGAGTCGATGTATTTGGGGGTGTAGCCCAGCACCGTGCCGTTGAGGTAGATGTTCTCCCGGGCAGTCAGGTCCATATCGAACCCGGCGCCCAGTTCGATCAGCGGCGCGATGGTGCCCCGCACCGTGACCTTGCCGCCGGAGGGTTTGTACACGCCGGAAATGATCTTGAGCAGCGTACTTTTGCCGCTGCCGTTGAGGCCGATAAGGCCGTAGAAATCCCCGGGCATGATGTCAAAAATCACGTCGTCCAGGGCAAAAAATTCGTCAAAGCGCACCCCGCCATGCATCAAGGCCACAAAATACTCTTTCAGGCTCTCGTGCTTTTCTTTGGCCAGGTTGAAACGCATGGAGACATGCTCAATGGAGATAATGGGCTGTTGCTCTGCCATAAGTACGCCCCCTTACATGTACAGGACGAATTTGTCCTGGTTTTTCTTGAACACCACAATGCCCAGTGTCATGCTGACGGCTGCACACAAAAAGCAGACCAGCAGCATGGTGGCATCCAACCCCTGCCCCCACAGCACGCAGCGGCGAAAACCGGTAATATACCAGTACATCGGGTTGATATGGATGAGCCGCTGCATAATGCCGGAAAGGGTGTCCGGGTCGTAGAAGATGGCGCTGGCATAGACCAGCAGCGTGCAAAAAACTTCCCAGATATGCATGATATCCCGCACGAACACATACAGGGCAGACAGCAGCAGCCCGATACCCAGGCTGAAGAAAAACAACATGAGCAACGGGTAGATTGCCATCCAGGCGGTGGCCCAGGTCACCGGTGTCCAGGTGATGACAAAAACAATGACCAGAGCAATGAAACTGAAAGCGCAGTTCACCAGGGCGAAGCAGCACTTCTCCATGGGGAAGATATATTTGGGAATGTACACTTTGCGCAGCAGCGGTGCGTTTTTGAGTACACTTTCCATGGCCATGGTGGTGGACTCCCGGAAGAAGTTGAACAACAGCTGACCGATGATCAGGAACCCTGCGAAGTTGGGGATGCCCTCGCCCCGCAGGCCCTTCATGATGGAGTCGAACACCAGGAACATGACCAGGCAGGTCAGCAGCGGGTTGAGGACACTCCAGGCCACCCCCAGCACGCTGCGGCGGTATTTCAACTTGAAGTCCCGGGTGATAAGGTTTTGCAGCAGATAGCGGTATTTCCAGAAACTGGCAAAACTATTTCGTAAACTCTGCACGGTAACTCCTTAGTACTTCTCGAAATATTCAAACTTCTGCTGGGCAAAGGGGGTATGTTCCTTGTCCTTGGCGCTGGTCTTGTGCTCGCAGCCGCAGTCCGGCCACTGCACATGGACGGTGGGGTCGTCGTAAGGGATGCCGCCTTCGGCGGTGGGGTCATACACATCGGTACACTTGTAGCAGAATTCCGCCACGTCAGACAACACCAGGAACCCGTGGGCGAACCCCTCGGGGATGTAAAGCATCTTCTTGTTTTCTGCCGAGAGGGTCACACCCACCCATTTGCCGAAGGTAGCGCTGTTCGGGCGGCAGTCCACAGCCACGTCGAACACTTCGCCCATAGTCACGCGCACCAGCTTGCCCTGGGTATGGTTCTTCTGGAAATGCAGGCCGCGCAGCACCCCCTTGGTGGAGCGGCTCTGATTGTCCTGCACAAAAGGCTTGTCGATTCCAGCGGCGGCAAAGTCGTCCATCTGATAAGTTTCCATAAAATAGCCGCGGTCATCGCCAAAGACGGTGGGTTCAATGATTTGTACTTCAGGGATCTCGGTTTTGATAAAATTGAATTTACCCATAAGAATTCGACTCCTTTTTCTTACACAGTATCCGAAATTCTATCGTATTATTTGCTTTTCACATACCAATACAGGATATATTATACTCCATTTTCCTTTTCCGGGCAAGATGGGGGCCTTTTTTTGGCAGGTTTTTTCGCCTCTGGTTGTTCAAAATTTTGTTACTTGTCAGATACAGCGGTCTGTGGTATGATAGCCCCGAACCGCAGACGGGAGGGAGTTCATGACCAAACAGCAAGCCCGGACCAGGGCCAAAGCGCTGCGCGCCGCCCTGGACCAGAAAGCCCTTGGCCGTGCCATGGCGGATGCCTTGTTCGGACTGCCCGCCTGGCAGCAGGCCCATACGGTGCTGGCTTTTGCCTCCCTGCCCGATGAGCCCGACACCGAGCCCATACTACGCCGGGCCCTGGCGGAGGGAAAACGACTGCTGCTGCCCCGGGTCACCGGCAACGGCACCATGGACTGGGTGGAGATTCCCTGCCTGGAACTGCTGCAGCGGGGGGCCTTCGGCATCCCGGAGCCCCCGGCGAACCTGCCGCCCGTCTGCCCGCCGGCGGACAACGGGCTGGCGCTGATCCCCTGCCTGGCCGCTGGCCGGAACGGTGTGCGCCTGGGCCGGGGCGGCGGGTATTATGACCGCTTTTTGGCACATTATAGAGGCAGCCGCCTGCTGCTTTGCCCCAGTGCCCTTCTCCTGCCCGAACTTCCCTGCGACCCCTGGGACGTTGCCTTTGCCCCCAGTGAAATTTTAACCGAGAAAGGAACCCTTCTATGAAAAAAGCATTGATCTGCCTGAGCCTGGTGGCCGCTCTGGCCCTGACCGCCTGCGGCGGCGGCACCGAATCCGCCGCCCCCACCGCCACGCCGGAAGCCACCCCGGAATCCACCCCGCTGCCCGACGATATCCTGAACCAACCCGCCACCCCGCCCGAGGGCGGCGTAGACGACGGCATGGCGGTTACCCCCGGCAACGACACAGCAGCGGAACCGGACAGCGAACTGAGCGGCATGGTAGACACCATCTACGAAGCCTACCCGGTGGAACTGATGATGATGACCAGCAGCGCCGTAAACCTGGGCGACGAAAGTTGGTGCACCTACAACACCGGCCTGACCGCTGAGCAGGCTGCCCTGGTGGACGCGGGCGTTCTCTCGGAGTCCATGACCGGCAGCCAGGCCTACAGCCTGGTGCTGCTGCGGGTGAAGGACGAGGCCGACGCCCAGACCATCGCCGACGCTGTGCTGAACAACATCCAGATGAACAAGTGGGTCTGCACCATGGCCGACAAGGCCCGGGTAGCCACCTTCGGCGATAAGGTGCTGTTTGTGATGAGCAACAGCGAACTGGCCGACGTGGACGCCTTGATGGATGCCGCCGCCGAAGCCCTGGGCGTGACCTTTGACTACGGCCAGAGCAAAACCGCTGAAATGTAAGATTTTCTTCTGACAGACCGCTCCCGGTTTTTCCGGGGGCGGCTTTTTTGGCCCGCAGCAGCGGTAAAAAGGGGCACTCTACGGTGCGTGGGTGTTCCCGCGGCGGTTCCCATGCTATACTACCATCAGAAAGGAGGGAGGCCCCCATGGACCAAAGCAAGACCGGGAAGTTCATCGCCCAGGCGCGCCGGGCCCAGAACCTGACCCAGCGGCAACTGGCCGACCAGCTTGCCATCAGCGACAAGACCGTATCCAAATGGGAGTGCGGCAAGGGACTGCCGGAAGTATCCCTGATGCTGCCCCTGTGCGAAATTTTACAGATCACCGTCAACGACCTGCTCTCCGGCGAGAAGGTGGCTGAGGGTGAGTACCAGAAAAAAGCGGAGGAAAACATGATGGACCTGATCCGGGAAAATGCCGAAAACAAGGAACGTATGACCCTTTCCATTATCTGCGGGGTCATTACTGTCATCGCAGTCTGCGCACTGGTGATGCTTGCCTCTTACCTGGAACTGCCGGTGGCGGTGCGCATTCTGCTGCTGGTATGCGCCGTGCTTACCGCCATCGCCGGTATCGGCGCCGCCGCCCGGCTGGAAGTAAAGGCCGGTCATTACGAGTGCCCCCACTGCGGTGCCCTGTTTGTACCTACTATGATGGACTATGTAAAAGGGTACCATACCCTCACCCGGCGGCGGCTCACCTGCCCTACCTGCGGCAAGACCAGCATGTGCCGCCACCGCATCACCCGCTGACCTGCTCCCCCACCCCGGGACAGCACGCAAAAAGGCGCCGCAGCGTTGTACGCTGCGGCGCCTTTGTTATGCAATCGGGACCGATACCGGGATTACGCCTTGGCGGCGCGGATTTCCTTGATCAGTTCGGGCACGACCTTGAACAGGTCGCCCACGATGCCGTAGGAGGCCACGTCGAAGATGGGCGCGCTCTCGTTCTTGTTGATGGCGATGATGGTCTCGGAGTCCTGCATACCGGCCACATGCTGGATGGCGCCGGAGATGCCCAGAGCCACATAGATGCGGGGATGCACGGTCTTGCCGGTCTGGCCCACCTGATGATCGCTGGACAGCCAGCCTTCATCGGTAACGGCACGGGAAGCGCCCACAACGCCGCCCAGAACGCCGGCCAGTTCCTCGGCCAGGGCAATGCCCTTGTCCACGTCGGAGCTGATGCCGCGGCCCACAGAAACGACCACGTCGGCACCGATCAGGTCAACCAGCTTCTTGGCGCTCTTCTTGATGTCCAGGAT
>DXBO01000012.1 GCA_019116485.1 Candidatus Gemmiger excrementavium | reverse complement strand
TTTGCGTCACGAAAGATAGGGTCCCTCTGCGGGGGCCGGCCATTTGGCCGGCCCCCGCATTGTTTTTGCGCGCCGCTGCGCGTCAGGGGAAATCGTACCGCATCAGGGCGCAGTTGCCGATGCCGAACAGGGCAAATTCCTCGTTGGTCATCGGGTGGAAATAGGATTGTACCACCCGGGCGATGCCGTTGTGCGCCACCAGCAGGGCGGTGCCGTCCTGGGCGGCCAGGTCGTCCAGCAGGCCGTAGATCCGGGCGGCCAGCTGCAGCATGCTTTCGCCGCCCTCAAAGCGGTCGCAGAAATGCAGCTTGGCCAGCGTGAAGGCGGGCCCGTTGCGGGGCGTTCCCTCGTATTTGCCGAAAGCCTGTTCCCGCAGGCGGGGCTCCACGGTCAAAGGCAGGCCGGTCTCGGCGGCAATGATTTGGGCGGTCTCGTGGGCGCGGGAGAGCGGCGAGCAGAGGATATGGGTGATGCCGTGGCCGTCGTCGGCCAGCTGCCGGCCCAGGGCGCGGGCCTGGCTGCGTCCAAGGTCGGTGAGGGGACTGTCGGTGACGCCGCAGATCTTGTTTTCCACATTCCAGACCGTCTGGCCGTGGCGGGTGAAATAGACGGTATGCATGAGAGTACCTCCTGAAACATAAAAAGCCCGGAGGGGCTGCCTCCGGGCGGGTGCATGATGCAGCGTTACGGACGAATGGTGATCCAGACGCTGCCGGTGGTGGTGGAGATGGTGCAGGCCCCGGCCGTGGGGTCGGAGTCGGGCACCTGCACGCGGCCATGGGTGCTGGTCACAGAGAAATTCTTGGCGGACAGCAGAGAACCTTCGATCTCCCCGCTGGTGGTGGACAGGGTGAGGCTGGCGGCATCCGACCGCTCAAGGCTGATCTCACCCGATACGGTGGAGATCTCCACCGCGCCGGCAGCCGTGCTCCGCTCCAGGTCCACGTCACCGCTGGTGGATTCCACGCTCAGGCTCTGCACATAGGAATCGTTCAATTCCACGTCGCCGCTGGTGGTCACGACCTGCACCGCGCCGGCGGTGGGGCAGCGCAGCTCGATGTCGCCGCTGGTGGTGTTGCACACGACGTTGCCGCTCACAGAGGAATACAGTTCCACATCACCGCTGATGGTGGTGAAATTGGCCGCCGAGAAGGCCAGCCGGCTTGCCGTCTGGACATCGCCGCTCATGGTGGAGACGCTCAGGGCGCCGTAGTCCCCGGCCGGCAGATAGAGGATCAGCTCGGGGTCGCTGTCGTGGAAGAACAGCCGGTCGCCGGTGCTGTCGGGCTCAGGCCGGGAGATGGACAGGACGCCATTGGCGACCGAGACCGTGTGGGTGACCGACTCGGCATCCCGGGTGGTGACGCTGACCGTGCCGTCCCGGGAGGGGCGCAGATAAATGTCCTCGTAGTAGCCGGTGATGGAAATATCGGTAAATGTGCCGGTGACCGGATAGTTTTTGGTCACCAGGGGCGTCCAGTCCTGCCGTGCGGCCTCGGCGGTCAGGCCGGTGCGCAGGAGGGTCAGCCCTCCCACGGCCACAACAGCCAGTGCGGACAAAAGCAGGGTGGAAAAACGGCGTTTCATAAACGAACTCCTTTCTTATAAAAAGTGTTGTATGCAGCCGCGCCGAGCGCGTCCTGCGGATGATGTAGCGAAGGCGCGGCTGGCGCCGCGCTCATGCGCATTGCACCTGGTGCTTTTTGGCGAATATCTCAGCATTTTTGATTTCTCAGATACACCCTAGTGAGGCTGGGCGGCCCAGCCGGCTTCGATCGCACGGATGCGCTGGTAGAAGAAATCGTTGGCGGGGGTGGGCAGGCCGTGCTTTTGGGAAAGCTGCCGGACGGTGCCCGCAAACTCCTCCACCTCGGTGGGGCGGCGGGCCTGGATGTCCTGGCCCATGCTGGGACGGTTGTCGGGCTTGAAGGAGGGAATGGCCCCGGCCAGCCAGACCACGTCGTCGTCGGGGGGCAGGGGAACGCCCTCGGCGTTGGCCAGCCGGATCACTTCCTGCATGGCCTGCAGCATTTTGGCCCGCTGGGGGGTGTCTTTGGCCAGGTCCCCGTACGTCATGCCGAAGGCGGCAGAGGCCTGGTTCAGCCCCACGTTGATCATCAGCTTGTGCCACTGCTTGTAGAGGATGTCGGTGCAGGGCTCACCGGCGATGCCGCAGGCGGCAAAGTATTGGGCTACCGCCGCCACCCGCGGGGTGATGCGGCCATCCCGCTCCCCAAACTGGATGCGCCCCGGCGCCTTGAACACCAGATCCCGGCCCACGCGGTTGGCGTCCATCCCAATGGCCACGCTCCAGAGGGTGTGGCCGGGGTAGGCTGCCTCCAGCCGTTCCTCGCTGGTGATGCCGTTGAGCAGGCTGAGGATGACGGTGTGAGGCCCCACAAAGGGGGCGATGTCCCGGATGGCCTGCTCCAGGCCGGTGGCCTTGACGGTCACCAGCACCAGGTCGGCCGGCTGGCCCTGGCTGGGGCTGCAATAGGAAAAGGGGCAGGGCTGGCCGTTGCAGGTGGCGGGATGAGCGGTGTAGCGGGCGGCCCGCTGGGAGTCGGCGATGACCTGCACCCCCGGCATCTTCCGCCCAAACAGGATGCCCAAAGCGCCCAGCCCGATCAGGGCGCTGGTGCGGATGGGCCGAACCAGCTGCAAAGAGCCGCCCTGCCGGAGGACAGTGCAGCCCTCCTGGATGGACTGGGCGGTCAGTGCCTGGTCGGGCACTTCCACCACCAGAGAGGCCCCATCCGGCCCCCGCAGGGTGACGCTGCACAGGACGGGCGCGCCTTCGGGCAGTTCCTCACAGCCGTAGTCGCCCTCCGCAATCTGTTCCACCCGATACAGTTCCATGCCAGGCCCTCCTTTGGGATGATCGTTCAATAACTGGAATATACTTCCATTATAGCGGCTGGCCGGGCCGGCGTCAATGTGTCGCGGTCACAAAACCCATCTTCCCGGTGAGAAAATACAGCCGCCTTTTTGGGATAGTTGCATAGAACCAAAAAGCCGCCCCCAAAGATGAGAACAGCTCACTCCCGCCCCCTGCACCCAAAGTTAGAAAACGCGAACTAAAGAAAATAAAGAAAAAATGGGAAATTTTGAAATTGGGTCTTGACACCGGGGGGGGTATGTTATGATAGGCACACAAAGGAAAGGACCTTCCTTTGAACCTGTTTTGGGTCTCTATCTTTTATACACCATAAGGAGGAAAAATTCATTATGAAGCTCAAGAAAATTGCTTCCCTGATGCTGGCCGGCGTTATGGCTGTCAGCATGCTGGCTGGTTGCAAGAACAATGGCAATGGTCAGCCCCTGCCCCCCGATGATGACGAGAATACCACCAATTACTCCACCATGCTGGGCAACAAGGTGTCTGATGATGTGAAGAAGCTGAATTACATCAGCTTTGCAAACGATTCCAACGCACAATCTGCTCTGGAGGGCGCTCTGGGGAACTTGGGTTACTTGAACAGCTCGGTGGCAACCGTTACCGGCACTGTGGTAAATCTGCACAAAGATGCTGCAAACAGCGTTAATATTGATGGTACTTGGGTTGATAGAGTTGTAGACGAGGCCAGCATCGTTGCAGTGATTGACGATTTTGTTGCTGACATGGATATCAAGAACACCTGGCTGAACGTTGATGGCATTGGTACTACTGAGTTTGACCGTGAGACCGACAAGACCAAGAGCTCGGTCTGCGGCGCTCTGTATGTGGTTGACGGTTCTATTGCTATGGACAAAGTCCTGAATACGATTGCTTCTCAGATGAACAACCAGCTGAAGAACCTGCCCAATACCGATATGGTTGCTGGTGGTGCAGTCAGTGTTACTTATGACTACACTGTTTCTGTCAGTGTTGTCAACAAGGCTGCAAGCGCTATTGAATGGTTCAACGGCTCTGCTAACTTCATTGCCGTGACTGTGACTCGCGTTCCGACCCAGGCTTGATCGTTTTAAAACAACTTATAACACCCCCGGGGCACCATACCGGGAGATGATATAAGGGGCGGGCAGGTGCCAGAGACCACCTGCGCGCTCGGGTAAAACACCCATCCGATGTGGCGGCAAAGAGGAATAGAACCATATTCCTTCTGTTGTTGATCGCACCAAAACAAAAGAACTTTTGCGTCACGAAAGATAGGGTCCCTCTGCGGGGGTCGGC
>DXBO01000078.1 GCA_019116485.1 Candidatus Gemmiger excrementavium | reverse complement strand
GGTGCATATACTGAACCAGGTAGGCAAACGCCTTGGCATAGCCCATGCAGACCGAAGCGCCGCTGGCCAGCGCGCCGATGTGGTTGCCTTCCCAGTAGCCCAGAACGCCGGTGGTCAGGCCCTGTGCGGCCTGGTCAATATAGACGGGGATGGCCTCATTGGGGGTCAAGCCGCCCAAGTCTTCCACAGGGGTATCCATGGCCTGTTCTTTACCTGCGGCAATGGCGTTTTTGCCTTCCTCGCTTGCAACATAATCTTTGGCAGCAGCCAGCGCGGACTCAACTGTGGCTGCGTCATAGTTGTCGGTCAGGTAATTGGGATTCGCCATGATCGCCTGCTGGTTTTCCGCCATGAAGGCTTCCACGTGGGCGCCAATTTCTTCTTCGGTAGGCATTGTCCCATTTTCCGCGTAGTACTCGGCCGCAAATTTCGATCCCTCAGCAGTCGAAACAGCGTACATATACTGAACCTGCTGAGTCACTGCCGCTTCAATCTGGGTATTAATCTGATTTGTGATGATCGGAGTATACGCTTCAACCAGCTCGTTGTAGACATCCTGCTGATGCTCATGCTCCACCGGGTCAGGCGCAACCATAAGGGGGTTTTCCGGATCCATCTGGTTCATGATATAGGACATATCGAAGGTATTGTGCTGGGCCAGCCAGGTGTTGAGCTCCAGCAGCTTCTGCGCTT
The DNA here is from genome assembly GCA_019116485.1 of Candidatus Gemmiger excrementavium. Classification (GTDB taxonomy): domain Bacteria; phylum Bacillota; class Clostridia; order Oscillospirales; family Ruminococcaceae; genus Gemmiger; species Gemmiger excrementavium. The sequence continues at coordinate 2,578 of DXBO01000078.1, read as the reverse complement.
CGGTCTGCGCGCCGGATGCTTCGACAGCCTGCATCGCCTGCTCAGCCTTCGCGACGATCTCTTCGCCATAATAATCAACGCCAAGCTGATCGCCATACAGGAAGTTCATGATCATGCCGGTCAGGTTGTCGTAGGTGTAGCTGCCGTCACGCACATCTTCCAGCGGCACGTTGGCAAGGATCAGCATCTGGCCCAGAATGCCGAGGCCGTCCTCACCGTTGTCGTTGCTGTTCAGGTAGAAGGGCAGCTGCAGGCCGAGAACGTTCTCGTTCGCTTCCCAATAATCCAGATACTGCTGGAACATAGCCAGCACCTGCGTGATCTGCTCTTCGCTCAGCGGCTGCTTGGTTTCCTCAGAAGCATCGCCTTCAGCCATCATCGCGATACCGGCGGCTTCGTTCGCAGCGGCGGCTTCGGTATAGGCTTCGCCGCCCTCAATCACAAGTTCGCTCAGCTCATTGCGCACGGCCTTCAGGATCGGATCATCCGAATTTTCCACTTCGGCGATCTGTTCGTCGGTCAGAATCATCTCATTGGGATGAATCTCACCGATTTGTACATTGGCAGCGGCAGCAGAAGGGTCAACCGTGAAGGTGCTGTTACCCAGTGCACGGCTGACAATATCAGCCAGTTCCTCTGTGCTGCGCGGTTCCGCCGAGGGCGCCGGGGTGGCGCTGGCCTCGGGTTCCGCGGAAGGATCCGGGGTCGCGGTGGCTTCCGGCGAAGCAGAGGGCGTCGGGGTTGCGGTGGCCTCCGGCTCTGCGGAAGGAGTCGGGGTCGCGGTGGCTTCCGGCGCTGCGGTCTCTGCGGGTGCTTGTGTCTCTACCGGTTCTTCGGTTGCCGCAGGGCTGGTCTCCGGGGCTTCGGGTGCCTCATCGGTCGGGGTCGTTTCCTCCGTGGGGGCGGGGGTTGCCTGCTCGGTCGGGGTAGTTTCCTCAGCAGAGGTGGCTTCGCTGCCGGCATCCTCCGCCGGCAGCGCCGCTGTAACGCCGGCGCCGCCCTCCGGTACGCCAGTCTCCTCCGCAGCCGCAACGGGCGTGGCAGCAACACCAAACGCCATTGTAGCTGAGAGAAGCAGGCTCAGGCCCTTTTGCATTTTTCTTCTCATGATGTTCTCCTTTGCCATTGTAACCATTTGGCGGCCCGGCATTTCGCTTGCTAAAACGCCGGGCTCTTACAATACCCAATAGAGTGTGGCCGAAAAATCTTCTGTAGCATGTGATTCCGCTTTTTCCGCAAAAAGCGATGTTTGCGGCGCAACGGGACCTTGCAGGCTGTTACCCCCTGCGCTGTTCCGCTCCGCATTTTGCATCCGCCACATTGAAGTGAAACCCTCAGCACATCCAATTTCTCATGAGGCACCCTAAAGCGTGATACATATAAAATAGCACAGATTCACACAAAAATCAATATTATTTTCAGAAAACGAAGACTGTCCCAAAGGCGTTGCAACCGGCCCCCGTCTTTTATTTGCAAAGCCTTCCTGGTTCCGTGCCAAACCGTTTTCCCGTTCCTGCGGCCTTTCTTGCCGTTATGATTCCCAACAATGAAAGCCTTACGCACAGCGCAGAAGGAATCACAGAAATTATGGATGCAAGACGCCTTGCGTTACTTTTGCCCGTAGTATGCGTTGGGGCCGTGTTTGCGCATGTAATGTTTGTCCTGCAGGTACTGGGGCGCCGGGGCGGCGTCGGAGTCCACCTGACGGGTCAGCAGGGCCATTTTCGCCACCTCTTCCAGCACCACGGCGTGGTAGACGGCCTGGGCCGCATCTTTGCCCCAGGTGAAGGGACCGTGGCTGTGGCAGATGACCCCCGGCACCGCTACCGGGTCGATGCCCCGGTCGGTGAAGGTATCGATGATGATCTTGCCGGTGTTCTTCTCGTAGTCCTCGTCCAGCTCCTCCTTGGTCAGGTGGCGGGCACAGGGCACGGCACCGTAGAAGTAGTCGGCGTGGGTGGTGCCGTAGCAGGGAATGTCCCGCCCGGCCTGGGCCCAGGCCACCGCGTAGGGGCTGTGGGTGTGGACGATGCCGCCCAGGGTGGGGAAGGCCTTGTACAGCTCCAGGTGGGTCTTGGTATCGCTGGAGGGGTTCAGCTCCCCCTCCACCCGGTTGCCGTCCAGATCCAGTACCACGAGGTTTTCTGGCGTCAGTTCGTCGTATTCCACGCCGGAGGGCTTGATGACCACAAGGCCGCTCTCCCGGTCGATGCCCGATACATTGCCCCAGGTATAGGTCACGAGGTTGCGGCGGGGCAGTTCCATATTGGCCTCATAGACCTGTTTGCGCAGTTCTTCCAGCATAGTGTGCCTCACTTCAGTTTCCAGGCAAGGTCGGCCAGGAACAGGTCGTGCTCCAGTCCCTCGGGGGTGGTGTCCTTGCCGATGTGAACGAACTCAATGCCCATGATGTTGGCCCAGTCGTGCATCTGCTCGGCGGTGACGTCGTAGCTCAGCACCGTGTGGTGGGCGCCGCCCGCCGTGATCCAGCACTCCACGCCGGTGGTCAGGCTGGGCAGGGCTTTCCACATGACCCGGGCTACCGGCAGGTTGGGCATGGGCAGAATGGGCTTCACGC
>DXBO01000077.1 GCA_019116485.1 Candidatus Gemmiger excrementavium | reverse complement strand
AGTTGGGGAACGTTGAGCCTTACAAATCTTCTTGACAAGTGGAGCGAGTTTCTCAGCCTGTTTGGGTATCCTTCAGATCCGTTTCTTCCCGGAGAAATTCCGCTGCTTTCTGCCAGCGGAATTTTGGGATGTGTCGGAGTGTTGACAGCAGGAGCCATTGTGTTTTCTCTGGTTCGTCTTCTTTTGCGTTGGTGTGAACTTCCACCGCGACAGCGCATAGCCCCGTTGCTGTTGTTCTCGGTCTGCCTGGTACAGGGGGCGGTTTTTGTTTTCACCGCAGGGGAACAAATCATTAATGCTTCCTATTGGCTTACGGTGGTGCCATTTGTATTCCCGGTGCTGCAGCTGGAAGGAGAAACAGAGCATTTTCGCCTGTGGTTCACGCGGCGCTTGGCAGCGGTAGCGTTCTGTTTGTGCTTTGTGGCAACCAGTATTTCTAGCACGGTACAGTTTTTTACAAATGGCTACCGGGTCAACCCTCATCTGGAGGAAGTCTGCGACTGGCTGACAGACAACGGTTACACCCAGGGGTATGCTACTTTCTGGAACGGCAATGTATTGACGGAATGGTCCGATGGCCAGATCGAGATGTGGGTTGTTAGCGACTTCAACTCTATGGAAGTATCCCACTGGCTGCAAAAAACCAGCCATGCCAACCCGCCGGAAGGACCCGTGTTCCTGTTGACGACGCTGGACGAACTGGGCAATATGGGGCTTTCGGACCTGTACTGGTGGTCCAACGTGGTGTATGAGGACAGTGAGACGGAAATCGCCGACCGGACCAAGCGCTACATCGTGATGGCATACCCCGATTACAACGATATGATGTCGGCTGTCGCGGGGGCCAGAAGCTGGGAATCCTCGCAGCCGGAAACGCCGGCCGAGTGACCGGCGCCAACTTTCCCGGCAGTGCTGCCTTGCGCAAAAAACTGAATTGTGGTACAGTAATTTATTATGACTGATTGTTGATAAAGGGGAAGCCTATGAAACTCAATCCGCATTATGCCGAACTCAACGAGAGCTATCTGTTCAGCACCATCGCCCACAAGGTGGCCGATTACCAGAACGCCCATCCCGAAGCCGACCTGATCCGCCTGGGCATTGGCGATGTGACGCTGCCGCTGGCGGCCTCGGTGGTGGAAGCCATGCACAAAGCCGTGGAGGAGCAGGGGCACAAAGAGACTTTCCACGGCTACATTCCCAGCGAACAGGGCTATGAATTCCTGCGGGAAGCCATCCGCAAGTATTATGCAGACCGCGGTGTGACACTGGATATGTCGGAAATATTTATTTCGGACGGTGCCAAGAGCGATCTGGGCAATCTGCTGGACCTTTTCAGCCGGGACAATACCGTGCTGGTGCCCGACCCGGTCTATCCGGTGTATGTGGACGACAACGTTATGGCCGGGCGCAAGATCCTTTACCTGCCCGCCACGGCGGAAAACGGATTTCTGCCCATGCCCGATGAGGCGCCCCACGCCGATATCGTCTATATCTGCAGCCCCAACAACCCTACCGGTGCTACCTACTCGGTGGAGCAGCTGGAAGCCTGGGTGCGGTGGGCCAAGGCCAACGACGCCCTGATCCTGTTTGACGCTGCCTATGAATGCTTTGTCAGCGAGCCGGGCCTGGCCCGCAGCATCTACGAGGCCAAGGGCGCCGAGGAAGTGGCAGTGGAAGTGTGCAGCTTTTCCAAGATCGCGGGCTTTACCGGCACCCGCTGCGGCTACACCATCGTACCCCAGGCCATCGTCAGCGGCGGCCAGAGCCTGAACAAGATGTGGCTGCGGCGCCAGACCACCAAGTTCAACGGTGTGGCCTACATCGTCCAGCGCGGCGCCGAGGCCGTATTCAGTGAGTCCGGCATGAAGGAAATCCAGCAGAATCTGGATTATTACCGCCACAACGCCGCCGTCATTGCGGCAGCGCTGGACGAAGCGGGTGTGTGGTACTGCGGCGGCAAGAACAGCCCTTATATCTGGCTGCGCTGCCCCGGCAACATGGGCAGCTGGGAATTTTTTGACTGGCTGCTGGAAAACGCCCACATCGTGGGTACCCCCGGCGAGGGCTTCGGCCCCTGCGGCAAGGGATATTTCCGTCTGACCGCTTTCGGTGACGCGGCCCGCACCCAGGAAGCTGCCGCCCGCCTGAAAGCTGCCCTGGCCAACCTGTGAACCCATCAAGGAGGGATCGTCATGAAACCCAGTGAAGAGATTATGAACTTTCTGAAAGAAAATCCCACGTTCTACCTGGCTACCGTGGATGGCTATCTGCCCCGCGTGCGCCCGCTGGGATTCGCCATGTGGTACAAGGACCATCTCTGCCTTGCCATCGGCAAGCACAAAGCGGCCTACAAACAGCTGCTGGACAATACCAACCTGGAACTTTGCGCCGCCAACGACCGGGGCGAGTGGCTGCGGGTACAGGGTACGGCCAACTTCGACAACACCCCCGAAGCCCAGGAGGCAGCGTTCCAGGTCATGCCCCAGTTGGAAGACCTCTACAACGAGGAGACCGGCCACAAGCTGGGCATCATCTATCTGGACCATCTTTCCGCCAAGCTGTTCTCCATGTCGGGCGCGGTCAAAGATATCATGAACTACTGAGTTTCCATACATGGGCGGGACCCGCAGGGGTCCCGCTTTTTTTGTGAAAAGCTGTAACGTTTGGGCGGTTGCTGCGTCTTATGGGTGCAACCGGTTGAAAATCAGGAAAGGAGGGCCATGGATGGACAAAGACAGCTTTGAACAGGTATACATCCAGTACCACAAGGTGGTCTATGCCTATCTGCTGTCGCTGTGCCGCAGCGAGGAACTGGCCGCCGATCTGGCCCAGGAGACCTTTTACAAGGCCCTGCGGGGCATCGACCGGTTCCAGGGGGAATGTGCGCTGAACGTCTGGCTGTGCAGTATTGCCAAACACGCGCTCACGGACTATTACCGCCGTCACCGGCGGGAAGCCCCGCCGCCCGAGCAGGTGCCGGACGCCCCGGACGCAGACCCGCTGCCCGGGGAAAAACTGGAAGGGCGGCAGACGGCGCTGACACTTCACAAAGCGCTGCACGCTTTGCCGGAACCCTACCGGGAAGTGTTCTGGCTGCGGGCCTATGGGGAACTGACCTTTGCCGAGATCGGGGCCCTGCACGGAAAAACAGAAACCTGGGCGCGGGTGACCTACTACCGGGCCCGTGCCAAACTGAAGGAGGCTTTGCCATGAAACTGCCCTGTTACCTGGTGCGCGACCTGTTGCCGCTGTACAAAGACGAAGTGTGCGAGCCGGAGACCGCCGCCGACGTGCGGGAGCATCTGGAAGGATGCCCCGACTGCCGTACCCTGTGGGAAACACTGCAGACTGCCGCTCCGCTGGAAGAAGCGGTAAACCAGGCCAAGGCGCAGGAACAGGCTGCTGCCCTGCGCCGGGTCAAGCACACCCAGCAGAAAAAGCGGGTGCAGACGATATTGGTGACCTTATTGGTGGTCATTTTGCTGGGAGGCGGCGGACTGGGCTTGTACTTCCATGCTGTTGAAACTTATCTGGAATACCCGCAGGAGAGTATTCTGGGCGTAGAAGAAGAACCAATCTCGGAACAGTGGAGGATTCGAGGGAAGGGGATTGTTTTGAAGTTGGACTCTACAGTGCAGACTTCGATTCAATGGAGTCAGGTGCTGAACACGCCGAAAGGGGACGTAATGGTTTTTACACTGGGCAGGTCCCAATGGGATGTATGGACCCGTGCCCAGTGGTCGGATGATTCTTATGAAATCCTTTTGTATACTGAGGCGATGGACGGAATGGAAGCGATGGAACGACTGAAAGCGGTATATTACCTGCCTTATTCAGAATTTGAGTCTTGGATTGATTCTGAGTCCCGGTTGGTTCCCGAGGATGCCGTTTTAC
>DXBO01000076.1 GCA_019116485.1 Candidatus Gemmiger excrementavium | reverse complement strand
GGGCGGGGGTTCCAAAGAAAGGAGGAGAAGAACACATGAAAAATATGAGAATAACAAATTGGGGGTTGGGGCTTTGCAACTTGGGGTGTTGCTTAGCTTGCAACTAAATTGTAACTGTTTTGTCACCGTTTGTCAATAGGAATTTGTAAATGTTTTGTAATTTATCATTTTGTTCATATTTGCCTTCTCCTTTCTGTGCCTTTGACGCGCCGGTGTACACATTTTATCGCTTTTTCGTCATTTATTTTTACTCAAAAAAAGGCTCCTGTGATCTTTCGCCCCGATTTTCCCCGAAAAAGCGACAAGCCCCATACCGCTTCGCGCGGCACGGGGCTGTAACGATTCTGTTATTTTTATTCTCCAAAAGTCAGACTGGCTTCAAAAGCGGACTTGCCCTCCCGCTCACCGTAAAAATAGTAGGTACTCTCCCCCGTCCGGGCAGTGTACAGGGCACAACGCCCTCCCTGGGGAATTTCCCAGTGGTAATAGATCATCAGATCGCGGACTTCCCCTTTATCCCACACTTCCCAGGGCAGCGCATCACACAGCACGTCGGCATAACGGGTGTTGTTCATATGGCCATTCATATCGCAGCGGGAGTAGGTAGCGGTAAACTCCCCCACCGGGCGGCAGTCTCCAGGGTCAGCCTTGGTCATGCGCATGGGCAGTTCAAAGGGCACATCCTCGGCCCACTGATCGTTGAACTGCTCGGGATGTTTGCGCAGGATCAGCCGTTTGTCGGTGTCGATCAGCACCCAACGACTGTCCAGCACGGCCACCTCCTGCCCGGCGGCATCGTAGTAACGGGTGATGCGCTTGTTGACCGCCCGCTTACAACGTTCCGGCTGGGTCACCAGGGTCAGTTTTTCGTCCACATGGGGGGTGCGGACAACGTGCAGGGCCAGCTTGGCCAGCACATAGGCCGTGTGGGTGGCAGCATACAGTTCGTCATTGAGACCTACCGCTTCGGCATGGGTGGTGGCGATCTGCTGACCGTAGCGCAGCAGCGCGCCGGGTTTGGCGTTGCCGTGGTGGTCGCCGTCGTGACGGTAGACGATAAAGGATTCGGTCCAGGTAGCGGGTGCTTCAGACATGGGTTGCTCCTTTGGTGAAACAGATAAAAATCAGTCGATTGGACCATTATACCACGTTGCCCCGGGAAATGCAAAAGCCGCGGCTTCCCCTTTGGGGCCGCCGCAGCCGGCAATCAGTAATTGTCGCGGGCCTTTTTGCGCAGTTTGCGCCAGATATTGAAGAAAGAAACGGCAATGGCCAGCAGCAGCATGACCACGACCATCCAGCCGCTGCCGCCTTCCTCGTAGCTCTTCATTTCGCTCCACTGGGCGTCCATCGCAGCATTTACCTCGTCAGGCAAGGTGGAAAACACTTCCGCCTTAGCCATGACCTCCTCACCGGGGTAGGCGATCTCGCTGTATTTCAGGTCGTCGTCCAGCTGTTCCCACACGGCAGTGATGGGGGTGGAGTAGCCGATATAGTCGCAGTTGGCCAGGCCCACCGAAGGTTCGCACATATAGTTGATAAACAGTTCGGCAGCTTCCTTGTTTTTGGAGTTGGCCGGCACGCACATGCTGTCCACAAAAAAGTTGACACCTTCGCTGGGGTGCACAAAGGCCAGGTCAGGATTTTCGTCGATCATGGTCAGGGCATCCCCCGCGTAGTAGGGAGCCATGGCGGCTTCGCCGCCTTCCATTTTGTCAAAGATTTCGTCCATAACGTAGGCCTGGACCACGCTTTTCTGGGCTTTCAGTTCCTCCATGATGATATCCACTTCCTCCACCGAGGCAGGGTTCAGGGAATACCCCAGCTTTTTGGCCGCAATGGCGTAGGCATCCCGGGAGTTGTTGAACATCAGCACGTTGTTGGCATACTGTACATCCCACAGCGCTGCCCAGCTGGTGGGGGCTTCGTCCACCAGGGTGGTGTTGTAAATCAACCCCGTGGTGCCCCAGGTGTAGGGCACACTGTAGGTGTTGTCGGGGTCAAAGTCCCAGCCCAGGTATTCCTCGCCAACGCCCGCAAAGTTGGGGATGTTGGCAAAGTCCAACGGGGCCAGCATCCCCTCCGCCGCCATTTTGCCCACCATATAGTCGGAGGGCACAATCACATCGTAGGTGGCGCCGCCGGATTTCAGCTTGGCGTACAGGCTCTCGTTGGAGTCAAAGGTGGTGTAGTTGACCTTGATGCCGGTAAGGTCCTCAAAGGCCGAAAGCACATTCACACTGTCATCGGAACCATCCGATATATACAGGCCCCAGTTGTAGACATTCAGCGTAATGCCGTCATCGGCAAAACGGGTCCAGTCGTAATCGGCGGAGACAGAGATGTCTTCGCTGACCTGAATCTGTTCCCCTTCGGCCAGCACACCAGGGGCGCCGGTCAATGCCAGGGCCAGCACCGCCAGCAGCGCAGCGCTTTTGCGTACACAGTGTTTCATCGGGCGCCCTCCTCCTGCATAGCTTTGCGGATGGCATTCTGGTTTTTGCGGTACGCGCGGGAATCCGCCGCGTTGGAAACCAGAATAATGGCCAGGATCACGCAGAACATCACCGCCGACAGGGCGTTGATCTCGGGGCTGACCTTTTTGCGGGTCATGGAGTAGATGGCGATGGGCAGCGTCTGCATGGTGCCGGAGTTGAAATAGGAGATCATGAAATCGTCGATGGAATAGGTCAGGCAGATGAGGAACGCCGACAGAATCGCCGGGGAAAGCTGGGGTAAAATCACCTTGAAAAAGGCCTGCCGGGGCGTACAGCCCAGGTCCAGGGCAGCATTATAAAGGCTGGGGTCCAGCTGGCGCAGCTTGGGGCCCACGTTGAAGATCACGTAGGGCACATTGAAAGTAATATGCGCCACCAGCAGCGTAGGCCAGCCGAACAGCCCGCTGTCCCCGCCCAGGCCGAAGTTCTGGGCCATGACAAAGAGCAGCATCAGAGATACGCCGGTGATGATCTCAGGGTTGACCACCGGCACATAGCTGATGTTGTTGACGATAAGCTGGGTACGGCGGCTCATGGAGTGGATGCCGATGGTGGCCAGCGTGCCCAGCACGGTGGCCAGTACGCTGGAGACCAGGGCCAGTATCAGGCTGAGGCCCAGGGCCGAGAGGATCATCTCGTTGTGGAACAGGCTTTTGTACCAGTCCAGCGTGAAGCCGGTAAAGTTGGCGCGGGATTTGCTCTCGTTGAAGCTGAACGCGATCATCACGGCGATGGGCAGGTACATGAAGCAGAAAATCAGGATGATATAGGTGCGCTGCAGGAGCACCGACTGCTTTTTGTTCATGTCACATCACCCCTTCCATCTCGGATTCATCGAAGCTGGAGGTAAAGCTCATGCACAGCAGCACGATGACCATGAGTACCAGGCTCATGGCGGAACCCAGATTCAGGTTGTAGGAGTTGCCCAGGAACTGCAGTTCGATCAGGTCGCCGATGAGCAGGTTGGAACCACCGCCCAGCATGCGGCTGATGATGAAGGTGGACACCGACGGCACGAATACCTGGGTGATGCCGGTGGCAATGCCCGGCCCGGTGAGCGGCACCAATACCCGCCACAAGATCTGCCAGACGTTGCAGCCCAGGTCCTGGGCCGCCTCGATAATGGAATCGTCGATTTTCGTCATGGCGGTGTAGATGGGCAAAATCATAAAGGGCAGATAGTTATACACCATGCCCAGTACCACGGCACCGGAGGTGTTAATCATGTTGAAGGGGCCCAAGCCAAACAGCCCGAAAAAGCGGTTGATAAGGCCGTTTTTCTCGAGCAATGTCATCCAGGCGTAGGTGCGCAGCAGAAAGTTCATCCACATGGGCAGCATGACCAGCATGAGCATGATGTGCTGCTTGTTGGCCCGCAGGCGGGAGAGAAAATACCCCACCGGGAACGCCAGCACCAGGCAGATAACGGTGGATACCGCTGCCAGGATCAGACTGCGGGCAAACACGCTGGAATACCGGCCTATCTGGGTAAGATTGTCCAGCGTGAACTGGCCGTCGGCGGTTGTCATGGCGTACCAGATAACAATGAACAGCGGCACCACAATAAACAGAGCCATCCAGACCAGATAAGGCCCGGCCAGCCAGCGGGAGGCTTTGGATTTGAGCATCGCTTACACCTCCGTGCGGGCCATGATGTGGATTTCATCGGGGCCGATGTTCATGCCGATGATTTCCCCGGGCTGGCTGGCCTGGGTGGAGTGGATGAGCCACTCGTAGCCTTCGACGTCCACATGCATCTCAAAATGCACACCCTTGAAAATCACTTCCCGCACCAGACCGGTGAGCATGCCCACAGAAGGCGGCACGATCTGCACATCCTCAGGCCGGATGACCACCTGCACCGGCTCATTGGGCTTGAAGCCGCGGTCCACACAGGTGAAGTCGTGGCCGCCAAAGCTGACCAGGAAGTCCTTGATCATAAGGCCGTCCACAATGTTGGAATCCCCGATGAACCGGGCCACAAAGGCATTGCGGGGTTCGTTGTAGATGTCCTGCGGGGAACCGATCTGCTGGATATTGCCGCCGGACATGACCACCACGGTATCCGACATGGTCAGGGCTTCCTCCTGGTCGTGGGTGACGTAGACGAAAGTGATGTTCATCTCCCGCTGCAGACGCTTGAGTTCCAGCTGCATCTCCTTGCGCAGTTTCAGGTCCAGGGCGCCCAGGGGTTCGTCCAGCAGCAGAACCCGGGGCTGGTTGACCAGGCTGCGGGCAATGGCAACCCGCTGCTGCTGCCCGCCCGAAAGCTGATGGATGCTGCGGCGCTCATACCCTTTGAGGCCCACGATCTCCAGCATTTCCAGCACTTTGGGGCGAATTTCCTCTTCGGGCAGCTTTTTCAGCCGCAGACCAAAGGCCACGTTTTCGAACACATTGAGGTGCGGGAACAGGGCGTATTTCTGGAACACCGTGTTGACCGGGCGCTTGTAAGGCGGCAGGTCGGCGATGTCCTTGCCATCAAAAAAGACATTGCCCGATTTTGGGGTGATGAACCCGGCGATCACGCGCAGCGTCGTGGTCTTGCCGCAGCCAGAAGGGCCGAGGAAGGTCACAAACTCTTTGTCGTGAATGTCCAGGGAAAGCCCGTCCAGGACTTTCTGCCCGTCAAAATCGACTACAATGTCTTTCAGCGATACGATGATGTTTTCATTCATTTTTACTGCATCCCCCTTTGCGGAATTTCCCGCCGTGGGAACGCAGGCTGGCAGCAGCCCCGGCGGGTCGGCGTCCCGTATGCCGCCCCGCAAAGGTTTGTTACACGGTCTTTCCCGCCGGGAAAGCCGCTGCAAGCAGCAGATCCAACGCCCATGTGTCAGGACATGACAAAGATTTACCCACAGATGCACACAATTTTATTATACGTCCCAGGGGGTGTTTGTCAACCGCCACAATTTGCATTGCGGTAAAGCGTTGTCACAATTTGGGTAAAATACAGGGAATTTCCGGCTCAGGCGGCGTCCTGCAGCGCGCGCAGCGAGGTTTCCAGCGTTCCGCCCGCGCCCAGCACATCCTGCAGCGTTTCGGCCATGCTCTCCAGCACGCCGTCCCAGTCCACTGCCTGGCCGTTCAGCGTCAGGCTGATCTGCCCGTCAAACCCGGCGCTTTTGCCGGCAATGCGCAGATCATAGCTGCCCGCCGGCAGAGTAACGGACATCGTAGTTTCCCCGTCCAGCGGCCATTGGGCGGCCAGCGTCTTTTTGTCGGTATCCACCAGCAACAATTTTGCTTCGCCTTTGGTGCAGGTCAGGGTGGAAGTCACTTCACACAGAGTATCGTTTTCTTCCACAGTGAAGGAACGCAGCCCGTGCACGCCGGAAAAGCTCCCCGCATGCAGGGCATAGGAACCATCCGCCCGGGTATTGCCCGACCACATGGTGGCGGCGTAGTGGTTCATTCCGTCGGTCAGGAATTCCTCATCGTCGTACCGACCATCATACTGGCTGCAGCCGCACAGCAAAAGCGCGGTGAACAACGTTGCCAGCAGCAACGCCACCATTTTTTTCATGAACGCTCTCCCCTTTCCGGCATCAGCCGCCCATAAAGAAGTCCAGTACATCCCAGCCGTCGCCGCCCTGCTGCTTGTACAGTTCGGTGTAACCGCACTGGCAGCAACTGACGGTGACGAACTTTTTGTTCTGGACATCGAACAGCTTGGCAAAGTTTCCGCCCGTGGCCTGCAGGCGGTCGGCCTCGTATTCCATACAGCCACACTTGGGGCAGATGTATTGACGTTTTTCCATCATTGAACTCCTTTCTGGAAACAGAAATCACACAAGATTCAGCCGCCGGGTCATGAGCCACTGGGTAACTGCCCACAGTACAGCACTGAACAGCATCATTCCCACCAACAGCACCAGCAGAATCAGGTTGGAGGACAGGGCCGCGTTTTGGGACAGCGCCTGGCTCCATACCTGCCAGGCATTGCTCTGCACCATGGATACCGCCAACAGGATCATCAGCAGGGTTCCCGCGATCTGCTCCACAAAGCCCAGCACAAAGTAGCTAACGATGCTGGCCAGCAGACGCTGCTGGCCGAACTGGGCGCCAATGGCACAGCACAGATACATGTGCAGATACCCGCAGCAGACCGCTGCCAACAACACCAGACTTACCTGCAGGACAATCGCGACGCCCCAAGGGTTCCAGGTGAGGCCGCTCCAGCCGGACCAGAGCCAGGTAAAATCCATGTTGAGCAGAGAGGAACACACAATCAGATAGGGCACACAGAGTACCGCCCACACACAGGCGCAGAGCAGTTTGGCGGCAATGTGCTGCCAAACGGGCACCGGCAGAGAGAACATCAGGTAGCCCTGTTCCCCCAGCAGCCGATAGAAGCGCTGGACGTTGACAAAGACAACGGCTCCTGCCACAAAAATCAGCGCCAGCACTGCCAGGACACTCACCGTGTCTTTCAGCCAGCCCACCACCTCGGGCAATTTTGGATAGTCCAGCAGCAGGTTCATCAGCCCGGTCAACAGGCTGAATCCCAACACACCGGCACCCACAGGCAGCAACACCCGGGCAGTGGTTTTCCATTCATATTTCAACAGTTTCATCAGCATTTGTATACCTCCCGGAAATAGGCATCCACACTTTGGCCGGTCTCTTCCCGCAGGGCGTCCACGCCCACCTGCCGGAACACCGCACCGTCCTTGAGGAAGATCACTTCATCCAACACCTTCTCGATGTCCCCGATCAGGTGGGTGGACAGCACCAGGGCCGCGTTTTCGCTGTAATTGCGCAGGATGGTCTGCAAAATGTAATCCCTGGCCGCCGGGTCCACGCCTCCCAGAGGTTCATCCAGCAAATAGAGTTTGGCGGCACGGCTCATGGTCAGGCAGAGCTGCATTTTCTCCTGGGTGCCCTTGCTCATGGCACCGATGCGGTCCCCCGCTTCAATGTGCAAATCCTTGAGCATAGCGCGGGCTTTGGCAGCGTCAAAGTCGGCAAAAAAGTCTGCGTACAGGTCCACCGCGTCAGCTGCGCGGAGTTCGGTGGGCAGTGCCATGCGGTCCGGCAGATAGCTGGTGATCTCCTTGCTCTTCACGCCGGGGTGCTGGCCATCAATCAGCACCTCTCCGGCACTGGCCGTGAGCAGCCCGGCTGAAATTTTCAGCAGCGTGGTCTTTCCGCTTCCGTTGGGGCCCAGCAACCCCACCAGTTTGCCGCCGGTCACGGCAAACTCTGCCCGGTTCAGCGCCGGTTTGCGGCCGTACCATTTACACAGGCCGCGGGCTTCGTAAATCGTTTCCATCCTTTACTCCTTCTCTGCGGCGGTGCGCAGCAACTCTTCGGTCTCGGTTCGGGTCAACCCCAGGGCCTGCATCTGCCGCAGAAAATCCGCAGCCAACGCCTGGGCCCGTTTATGGCGCAATGTCTGCAGCACCGCGGCATCCGCCGTGACGGTGCGCCCCGCCGTGCGCTGGGCTTGCAAAAGCCCCCTGGTTTCCAGTTCCTGCAGGGCACGCTGCATGGTGTTGGGGTTAACTTCTGCTTCGGCAGCCAGTTCCCGCACCGGCGGGATACGTGCCCCGGGCGGAAAGGTCCCGTTTACCAGCGCCAGTTCCAGTTGTTCCACCAGCTGCAGATAGACAGGCCGCCCACCCGTGATGTTCCATTCCATGGGCTGCTCTCCTCTCTGTATTATTGTATTAAGTGCTTAATACAATAATACACCATTTTTTCCAAAAGTCAAGAGGGCGACACAAAAAAACGCACGGCGAAAAACCGTGCGGAAAGCGTTTTCTTATTTATATATGATCTTCGATCCAGGTCAGCACATAGTCAAAGACTTCTTCTTTATTCAGTTCATTGTGCAGCTCGTGGCGGGCCTCCTCCCAAATCTGACAGGTCAGGTCCTTGACCCCGGCATCCCCCAGCATGGCCCACACCTTACGCACCCCGGCGCCATAGTCCCCCACCGGGTCGCCGTCCCCGGCAATCAGCAGCACCGGCAGGTCCTTGTTCATGGCCCGGGCCCACTTTTTGCTGCTTACATGGTTCAGCGTGGCCAGCATTTCCCGATAAGTGCCCGCCGTAAAATAGAAGTTGCACAACGGGTCGGCGCTGTAGCGCCGGACGATTTCTTTGTCCCGGGTGATCCAGGCGGCGGGCGCGACTGCATCAGAAATACGTTTGCAATAACTGCCGAAATTGAGCTTGACCAGCAGCGGCGAGACCCGGCGCGGGCCGCGCAGCGCCGCCACCAGTGCCGCAACGGGCTGGCCCAACCGGTTGAGCAGACTGGGCCCCGCCGTGCCGGACAAAATCAGGGCCCGGATGCTCTCAGGCCATTTTTCGGCATACCAGCGGGCATAAAAGCTGCCCATGCTGTGGCCGTACAAGATCACCGGCACATCGGGAAACGCCTGGTGCAGCAGCGTATTCATGGTGTGCAGGTCCTGCAAAAGATAGAACCGGCCTCCCGGTTCCCCGTAATGCCCCCGTTCTTCCGGGTCGGCAGTGCCGCCGTGGCCCAGGTGATCGTTGCCCGCCAGCGCAATGCCATGTTCAGCGTAAAACCGGGCCATGGGTTCGTAACGGCGCACATACTCGCACATGCCGTGACTGAGCTGCAAAACAGCCCGTACCGGCTTGTCCGGCATAGTGTAGACCACGGCGGCGCAAGTGTGGGCGCCGTCCGAGGAAGGAAAGTTCATACTGCGGCAAATCAATTCTGACATGGGTGTACCTCATTCGCCTTTGATCTTTTTCCAGTACTGGGCAAAGGCCTGTTCGTTTTTGTTGTCGCCGGGCTCATAGTAGCGGCGGTCTTTGATCGCATCGGGCAGATACTGCTGTTCCACCCAGTGATGAGGGAAACTGTGGGGGTACAGGTAATTCTGCCCCCGCACCTTGGCGTCGGCACCGTCATAGTGCTTGTTCTGCAGCTGCCGGGGGATGGGCCCGGTACGCCCGGCCCGCACATCGGCCATGGCGGCGTTGATGCCGTCGTGGGCAGAGTTGGATTTTGGGGCTGTAGCTACCAATACCACCGCATCGGCCAGGGGCAGCCGGGCTTCGGGCAGGCCCACGGCGTTGGCAATATCCACCGCCGCTTTGACGATGGGGATAATCTGGGGCCAGGCCAGTCCCACATCCTCACAGGCACAAACCATCAGGCGGCGGCAGGCGCTGGGCAGGTCCCCCGCTTCCAGCAGGCGGGCCAGGTAGTGCAGCGCTGCGTCGGGGTCTGAACCGCGCATGGATTTCTGGTAAGCGGAAACGATGTCGTAGTGGTCGTCTCCCATTTTGTCATACCGCATGGCGGTGCGTACCGCCACCTGCTGCACCATATCCAGCGTGACGGTGCGGCGGCCATTTTCCACCGGGGCGGCGGTAACGGCAAATTCCAGATTGCCCAAAGCTTTGCGCATATCGCCCCCGGCGCTTTGGGCCAGGTAGTCAAGCGCATCTTCCGGGATCAGGATGGGGGTCTGGTCCTCCGCGCCCAGGCGGGCCGCAGCGTTCTGTACGCCCCGGCGTATATCCTCCGCCGTGAGGGATTTGAATTCAAACACCGTGCAGCGGGACAGCAGGGCGTTGTATACATAAAAGTAGGGGTTTTCGGTGGTGGAAGCAATGAGAGTGACGGTGCCCTGTTCCACACATTCCAGCAGGCTTTGCTGCTGGCGCTTGTTGAAGTACTGGATCTCGTCCAGATAGAGCAGGATGCCCCCGGAGGCCCCCAAAGTGCCGATATCCGCCAATACCGACTTGATATCGCTGGTGGAGGCCGTGGTGCCATTAAGCTTGTGCAGCTGCATACCGCTGCCCGCCGCAATGATGCTGGCCACCGTGGTTTTGCCCACGCCGGACGGGCCGTAGAAGATCATGTTGGGGATACGGCCGCTTTCCACCGTACGGCGGAACACCTGATTTTTGCCCAGAAGATGCTGCTGGCCGCACACCTCGTCCAGGGTGCGGGGCCGCAGCCGTTGTGCCAAGGGTTCCATGCCGTTTTCCTCCTCATGTATGCCATGTCTGCTTTTTTTACTTGTTTAAGGGTGTGCCCCCCGGGCAGGGGGTTCTTCCTCTTGATTATAAGGTATCGCCGTGGTAGAATCAAGGGAAAGAACGTGAAATGGAGCGAATGCTGTGACAAAGAAGGAACTGGCCCGCACCTGTATTGACCGGCTGAAAGCCGAATATCCGCTGGCCGACTGTACGCTGGATTACGACCACGCCTGGCAGTTGCTGGTGGAGGTGCGGCTGGCCGCCCAGTGTACCGATGCCCGGGTCAATGTGGTGGTGCAGGACCTGTTTGCCCGCTACCCCAGCGTGGAAGCCCTGGCCGACGCCACCCCCGAAGAGATCGAGGCCATCGTAAAGCCTTGCGGCCTGGGCCGCAGCAAAGCGCGGGATATTTCCGCCTGCATGCGCATGTTGCGGGACCAGTACGGCGGCAAAGTGCCCGACGACTTTGACGCCCTGTTGGCACTGCCCGGTGTGGGGCGCAAAAGCGCCAACCTCATCATGGGGGATGTGTTCGGCAAACCGGCCATCGTCACCGACACCCACTGCATCCGGCTGAGCAACCGCATCGGCCTGGTGGACAACATCAAAGAACCCGCCAAGGTAGAACGGGAACTGTGGAAGATCATCCCGCCCGAGGAGGGCAGCGACTTCTGCCACCGGCTGGTCTACCATGGCCGGGCCGTCTGTACCGCCCGCACCAAACCGCTGTGCGCCCAATGCTGTCTGGCCGACATATGCCGGACCGGAAAGGAAACGATGGATGCAAAACACAACTGATACACCGCTGGGCGGTGCCCTGCGCAGCCAGCGCACCGCCGAAGACCTGCTGGGCGAATTGCGGAACGGACGGTACGCCGGGACGGCTCAGCTGCCCAGTGAAGTGGAACTGTCCGCCGCGCTGGGGGTTAGCCGCACTGTAGTGCGGGATGCCCTGAGCATCCTGGAACGGGAAGGTTACCTGGAACGGGTGCGGGGCATCGGCACACTGGTGAACCGGGACGTGGTACAGGTGGAAAACCGCATGGACCAAAAGCTGGAGTTTTACCGTATGATCCGGGACGCCGGCCGGGACCCCCGCAGCGACAACCTGCTGGTCACCCGGGAGACTGCCTCCCCGGCTTTGGCCCGGCGCCTGGGCCTGTCTGACGACCCTGCCCCCACCCTGGTGTTTGTGCGGCGCAGGGTGCTGGCCGACGACACGCCGGTACTCTATTCCACCGATATCCTTCCGTTGGCGCTGTTCGACGGCAAGCGGCTGGACACCATTGATTTCAGCCGCCCGATCTTTGACATTGTGGCCGAACACTGCCACACCGAAGTAACCAAGACCCTGGCGCACCTTCACGCTGTGACCGGCACCCCGGCCATCCGGCGTCAGCTGGGACTGCGCCCCGACCAGGCCCTGATGCAGCTGGAAGAGACCTGCTATTCCCGCCTGTGCCAGCCGGTGCTGTGCTGCCAGACTTGCTATACCGACTTTTTCAACTTTGCCATTGTGCGCAAGCTGCTGTAACCGATATACTGCCGTAGGGCGAAGTGCGGCGATCTGTCGTGCTCCGTTTTTATAGAGAAAACAAAGGGGAATGTATATGAGACATTTGATCGACCCGGCGGATTTTACGCTGGAAGAAACCCTGCGCCTGATGGACCTGGCGGACCGTATTCACGACGATCCTACCGCCTACAAGGACGTGGCGTTCCGCAAACGGTTGGCCACCCTGTTCTACGAACCCAGCACCCGCACCCGCCTCTCCTTTGAGGCGGCCATGCTCAACCTGGGCGGCCAGGTGCTGGGCTTTCCCGACGCAGGGGTGTCCAGCGCCTCCAAGGGAGAGACCGTAGCAGACACCATCCGCATCATCAGCTGCTATGCCGACATCGCCGCCATGCGCCACCCCAAGGAAGGCGCCCCCCTGCGGGCCGCCCGCTACAGCCGCATCCCGGTGATCAACGCCGGCGACGGCGGCCACAGCCACCCCACCCAGACCCTGCTGGATATGATGACCATCCGCCGCCGCAAGGGCCGCCTGGACAACCTGACCATCGGGTTTTGCGGCGACCTGAAATTTGGCCGCACGGTGCACAGCCTTATCAAAAGCTTGTCCCGTCTGCCGGGCATGCGGTTTGTGCTGATCTCCCCGGAAGAACTGCGGGTGCCGGACTATATCATCAGCGAAGTGCTGGCCCCCAACGGTATCGACTATGTGGAGACCCGCAGCCTGGAGGAAGCCCTGCCTGAACTGGACATCCTGTATATGACCCGGGTCCAGCGGGAACGTTTCTTTAACGAAGAAGACTACATCCGGCTGAAAAACAGCTATGTACTCACCAAAGACAAGCTGGCCCTGGCCCCCGCCGAAATGGCCGTGCTGCACCCCCTGCCCCGGGTCAATGAGATCACGCTGGATGTAGACGATGACCCCCGTGCCGCCTACTTTGAGCAGGCGCAAAACGGCGTGTATATGCGCATGGCTTTGATTATGACGCTGCTGGGTCTCAAGGACCCCAAAACCGGGGAGGTTGCTTTTGATGTTAACGGTTGATGAAATTCTCAACGGCGTGGTCATTGACCACATTACCGCCGGTACCGGCCTGGGCCTGTACCATATGATGGAGCTGGAAAAGCTGCACGATGCCAGCGTAGCGCTGCTGCAGAACGTGCGCAGCCAGAAAAGCGGCAAAAAGGACATCATCAAGATCGAAGGCGATGTAAGCCGCTTGAATTTTGATATTCTGGGATATCTGGACCCCAAGATCACCATTACCGTCATTGAAAACGGGCATATTGTCAAAAAGATCCGCCCCCAGCAGCCTCAGCGGCTGGTCAACGTGATCAAATGCACCAATCCCCGCTGTGTCACTTCCATTGAGGAAAGCTGCGATCACATTTTCACCCTCACCCCCAGCGGTCGATACCGCTGTATCTACTGCGAGCAGGAATTCCGCGTAAAGCCGTAACTTATTTGTGTCACATCTATGCGCCGGTGTTTGCCGGCGCATTTTTGTTCGCAAAAATTTCGTCATTTTGCACAGTTATCTTCCACGATTTTTGAATTTATTATTGATTTATCATTCTTGATATCGTATAATAAAGAACAACCGAACCCACTGCAAAACGGAGGACCAAACATCTATGATACGACTCTCTATCGAGACCCCGGACCGCGCCCAGCAGGTCGTGCAGGACCTGTGCCGCGATATGGGGCACCGCATCGCCGCCAACCCGCCGGGCCTCTGCCCGGTGGATATGGCCCTGAACTTTCTGCGCCTGTGTCATGCACAGACTTGCGGCAAGTGCGTTCCCTGCCGCATCGGGCTTTCCCAGCTGGAAACGCTGCTGGAAAGTGTATTGGACCAGACCGCACCCGACGGCACCATTGATCTGATCGAACAGACCGCCGCTGCCATTGTGGATTCCGCCGACTGCGCCATCGGCTATGAGGCAGCCGCCATGGTGCTGCAGGGCGTGCGGGGTTTCCGCGAAGATTATGAGGAACACGCCCATTACGGCCGGTGCATCTGCTCCCTGAAACAGCCGGTGCCCTGCGTAACGGTGTGCCCTGCCCATGTGGACATTCCTGGGTATATTGCCCTGGTACGGGAAGGACAGTTCAACGACGCCCTGGACCTGATCCGCAAGGACAACCCCTTCCCCCATGCCTGTGCCTATGTATGCGAACACCCCTGCGAGCGCCAGTGCCGTCGCCGCCTGGTGGATGACGCCGTGAACATCTGCGGCCTCAAACGCTATGCCGCAGACCACGCTGCGCCTTCTCTGCCGCCGGAACCCGCCGAATCTACCGGCAAGCGGGTGGCAATCATCGGCGGCGGCCCCAGCGGCCTGACTGCCGCCTATTATCTGCGGCTGATGGGCCACAACATTACGGTATTTGAACAGCGGGAAAAGCTGGGCGGCATGCTGCGCTACGGCATCCCCGACTACCGTCTGCCCCCCGATGTGCTGCAGCGGGACCTGGACTACATCCTGGCCACCGGCATTGAGGTCCACACCGGCGTCTGCGTGGGCAAAGACGTACAGCTGCCCGACCTGCAGCGGGAATATGATGCGCTGTACATCGCCATCGGCGCCCACGCCGACAAGAAACTGGGCCTGGAGGGCGAGGACAGCAAAAATGTGCTGTCCGCCGTGGAATTTTTGCGCAACTGCGGCGAAGGCCACGCCCTGGACTTTACCGGCAAGCGCGTGGTGGTCATCGGCGGCGGCAACGTGAGCATGGACGCCACCCGCACGGCCATCCGCTTAGGTGCCGAGAGTGTCACCTGCGTCTATCGCCGCCGGGTGGACGACATGACCGCCCTGCCCGAGGAAATCGAAGACGCCCTGGCGGAAGGCTGCCAGATTTTGCCCCTGCAGGCCCCCGCCCGTATTGAAGCCAACGAGGACGGCGAAGTCTGCGCCCTGTGGACCCGTCCCCAGATCATCGGCGGCTATGGCCGCGACGGACGCCCCGGCCCCCGGGATGCCAAGCAGAAAGAGTTCCGCATCCCCTGCGATTACCTCATCATTGCCATCGGGCAGCGCATCGAGTCCGACGAGTTTGAAAAGGGCGGCATCGGCACCAGCCGCGGTGCCCTCAAGGCCGACCTGTCCGGTTATGTGCCGGGCACGCCCAACGTGTTTGCCGGCGGCGACGCCGTTACCGGGCCCGCCACCGTCATCCGGGCGGTGGCAGCCGGCAAGGTCAGCGCCGCCAACATCGACAGCTTCCTGGGATATGACCACACCATCGGCACCGCCGTCAAAATTCCACCGGCCAAGTTGTCCAACACGCCGCCCTGCGGGCGTATTCAGCTTAAGAGCCGCAACCCGCTGGAGGCCCGCTGTGATTTTGAACTGGCCAGCTGCGGCATGACCGAGGAGGAAGCCATGCAGGAGGCCAGCCGTTGCCTGCGGTGCGACCACTTCGGTTACGGCATCTTTAAAGGAGGGAGGACGACCCAATGGTAAACGTAACGGTCAACGGCATTGCCGTACAGGTGCCGGAGGGCACCACCATCCTGAACGCCGCCAAAGCCGCCGGGGTGGACATCCCCCACCTGTGCTACCTGAAAGAACTCAACGAGATCGGCGCCTGCCGGGTCTGCTGTGTGGAGATCGAAAGCGAGCGCAACCTGGTGCCCAGCTGCAACAACCCGGTGTTTGAAGGGATGACCATTCGCACCAACACTGACCGGGTGCGTCGTACCCGCCGCATCAATGTGGAACTGATTCTGAGCCAGCACGACTGCCACTGCGCCACCTGCCTGCGCAGCGGCAACTGCCATTTGCAGAACGTGGCCAACGATTTGGGCATCCTGGAGAATCCCTACCCTGCCGACCTGGTCACCGGCGTGCGGGCCCTGTGGCCCCGGGACTTTCCCCTCTACCGGGACACCAACAAATGCATCAAGTGCATGCGCTGCATCCAGGTTTGTGACAAGATGCAGGGCGTCCATGTGTGGGACCTGTCCGGTACAGGCAGCCGCACCCGCGTTGATGTAAGCGGCAACCGACGCATCAAGGAGAGCGACTGTGCCCTGTGCGGCCAGTGCATCACCCACTGCCCCACCGGTGCCTTGCGGGAGCGCAACGACACCCAGAAAGCCTTTGACGCCATTGCCGACCCCGACAAAATCACCGTGGTGCAGATTGCCCCGGCTGTGCGCACTGCCTGGGGGG
Source organism: Candidatus Gemmiger excrementavium (assembly GCA_019116485.1). Lineage (GTDB taxonomy): Bacteria > Bacillota > Clostridia > Oscillospirales > Ruminococcaceae > Gemmiger > Gemmiger excrementavium. Next base: position 17,394 of record DXBO01000076.1, on the reverse strand, counting down.
AAACCCTGGGCCTTACCCCCGAGCAGGCCACCGTACACCGCATGGCGGCAGCACTGCGGCGGCTGGGCTTCGACTATGTGTTCGATACCTCGTTCAGCGCCGATCTGACCATCATGGAAGAAGGCAGCGAGTTCCTGCGCCGCTATCAGGCCGGGGAAACCAAAGACCTGCCCATGTTCACCAGCTGCTGCCCGGGCTGGGTGCGCTATCTCAAGAGCCACTACCCTCAGTGGACCGACAGGCTTTCCACTGCCAAGAGCCCCCAGCAGATGTTCGGCGCGGTGACGAAAAACTACTTTGCCCAAAAGCTGGGTGTTGCCCCGGAAAAGCTGTACTGTGTGTCCATCATGCCCTGCATTGCCAAAAAGCAGGAATGCGACCTGCCCACCATGCACACCGAGGCAGGCAAAGATGTGGACCTGGTGCTGACCACCCGGGAACTGGTGCGGATGATCCGCGCCGAGCGGCTGCACCCCGAGACCCTGCCTGAGGAAGCCTTTGACTCCCCTCTGGGCACTTACACCGGCGCGGGGGTCATCTTCGGCGCTACCGGCGGCGTAATGGAAGCCGCCCTGCGTACCGCCTACTACCTGGTCAACGGCAAAAATCCCCCAGCCGAAGCGTTTACCGCCGTGCGCGGCGACGCCACCGGTGCCCAGGGATGGACCGAGGCCAACTTTGACCTGGGCGGTGCCACGGTACGTACCGCTGTGGTCAGCGGGCTGGGCAACACCCGCCGCCTGCTGGACGCCATTGCCGCAGGCCGGGCCCATTACGATTTTGTGGAAGTGATGGCCTGTCCCGGCGGCTGCGCGGGCGGCGGCGGCCAGCCCCAGAACCGGGATGACGAGGAACGGGCCGCTGTACGCGGCCAGCGGTTGTATGCCCTGGACAAGTGCAGCATGCTGCGCTTCAGCCACGAGAACCCCGAGGTGCAGACGCTGTACCGGGACGCCCTGGGCGCACCGGGCAGCGAGGAGGCGGAAGCCTGGCTGCACACCGACCACCACGGCTGGCAGATGCCCCGCAGCGAATAAACTTACACACCAAACGGCGCCCCCCTGGTCGGGGGGCGCCGTTTGCCGCGCTTATACACAGGCGGCCAGGTCGTTTTCCCGCAATACAATGCCGCCGTCCGGCGCAGCATCGGCGACATACACCGCTCCGGCCCGTGCCGTGCCCGCGGCGATACGGTCTGCCAGTGCCTGTTCCACCGCCCGGCTTACCGTGCGCCGCAGTTCCCGGGCGCCGTAGGGCGGCACTTTGTCCCCAGCCAGGCGGCGGGCCGCCGCCTGGGTGTGCTGCAGCGTATACCCCTGCCGGGCGGCTCGTTCCTCCAGTTCCCCAAGCAGCCGGTCCGCAATAGCGGCCAGCTGGGCCGGGCCCAGGGGTTCAAAGAGTACTGTCTCATCCAGGCGGCCCATAAGTTCGGGGCGAAAATAATCCCGCGCCTCCTGGATTGCCTGCTTGCCCCGGCGCTCGGTCTCGGCCCCCGCCGCACCAAACCCCATGGGAGCTGTCTGCCCGCTGAGGCAGCGCGCCCCCAGATTGGAGGTAAGCAGAATGATGGTGTTGGAAAAATCCGCTTTTCTGCCCTGGGCGTCGGTGAGGCTGCCATCCTCCAGAATTTGGAGCAGCAGGTTCTGAATGTCACCGTGGGCTTTCTCGATCTCATCAAACAACACCACGCTGTAGGGTCGGCGGCGCACTGCTTCGGTCAGCTGGCCGCCCTCGTCGTGGCCCACATAGCCCGGGGGCGCCCCCAGCAGCCGGGCCACTGTATGGCGCTCCATATACTCCGACATGTCAAAGCGCAGCAGGGCTTTTTCGCTGCCGAACCAGCACTTGGCCAGCGTGCGGGCCAACTGGGTCTTACCCACACCGGTGGGCCCCAGAAACAGCATGGCGCCGATGGGGCGTCCGCTCTCCCGCAGGCCGGTGCGGCTGCGGCGGATGGCGGCTGCCACCGCGGCCACCGCCCGGGGCTGGCCAACCACTTCCGCCGCCAGGCGGTCCTCCAGATGGGCCAACCGCTCCCTTTCAGCCTCTCCCACCCGCTCCACCGGTACGCCGCTGGCCTTGCTGACCACCCGGGCAATATCGGCAGGGGCCAGCACTTTTTTTCCGCCGTTGGAGTCATCGCTGGCAATACGAAGCGAGGCCGCTGCTTCGTCCAGCAGGTCAATGGCTTTATCCGGCAAAAAACGCCCCGGCAGATAACGCACACTCAGCTCCACTGCCGCGTGGATGGCCTCTTGCGGAATGGTAACGCCGTGATAGCGCTCATACCGGGGCATAAGCCCCCGCAGAATGGCCTCCGCGTCGGCAGGGGCAGGTTCTTCCACCAGGACTTTACCGAAACGGCGTTCCAGCGCTGAATCTTTTTGGATGGTCTTGCGGTATTCTTCCACCGTAGTAGCGCCGATGAGCTGAATCTCGCCCCGGGCCAGCAGCGGTTTGAGGATGTTGGCGGCGTCGATGGCCCCTTCTGCCGCGCCGGCCCCCGCGATCACATGGATTTCATCAATGAACAGGATGGTGGTATTGTCGCGGTACAATTCCTCCAGCAGATTTTTGAATCGCTCCTCAAAATCGCCACGGTATTTGGTGCCTGCCACCATAGATGCCATATCCAGCGCCAACACCCGTTTGTTGCGCAGCGATGGCGTGACCTGGCCCGAGGCGATACGTTGGGCCAGTGCTTCAGCCAGAGCGCTTTTTCCCACGCCGGGTTCCCCCAACAGGCAGGGATTGTTTTTCTGGCGGCGGCACAGAATTTCGATCATGCGTTCCAGTTCGGCGTCCCGGCACAGCACCGGGTCCAGGCGCCCCTCCTGAGCCAGGCGGGTCAGGTCACGGCCATACTTTTCGCTGGGTTTTCCGCCCCGGGCCGCCGCCATGCGGGGCTGGGCCGGCAGCACCAGCTGCCCGGAAAGCTGGCGGCATTCCCGGGCGGCCTGGGGCACCTCGATCCCCAACGAGGCCAGCCAGATGCTGGCGGTGCAGGCGGAATCTTCCAGCATGGCACAGAGCAGGTGTTCGTTTTCCGCCCGGGCCACGCTGGCTGCGTGGGCCCCCAACACGGCAAATTCCATGGTTTTGCGCATTTCCGGCGCCAGATCGTTTTTGTGCAGGCTGTGGGGCTGGCCGCTGCAGCTGCGGGTACGAGCGCAGGAATCCAGCGCCGTTTCGGTCACCCGTTTACGGCGCAGAAAATCCGCCGCCGGGCCCTGGGCGGTCTGCAGCATGGCCAGCAGCAGATGGCCGGTATCGGCGGCGGTGCAGCCCTGCCGGCCAGCCAGCAGGACCGCTGTGTGCAGCGTGCGGGCAGCCCCGCGGGAAAAACCTTTATAACAATGAAACAGCATCCTTGTGCCTCCCCAGATGATCTTACAGCAAGTATAGGCGAAAGCGGCGCAAATAATCCTCGAATCCGGGCAAATCCTGCAATGACAAATAAAGCGTACTGTGCTATACTAAACTGTATGGCTGTAACAGCCAATTCTGCCCGTAAGGTGGTATGTCTATGCACAAATTGATGCGCTACATCAGGGGCTACGAAAAGCAAGCCCTGCTGGCGCCGCTGTTCAAGATGCTGGAAGCCTGTTTTGAGTTGTTTGTACCGCTGGTAGTGGCCAGCATCATCGACACCGGCATCAAAAATGCGGACAGCGTATACATCTGGCAGCGCTGCGGCCTGCTGGTGCTGCTGGCAGTCGTGGGGCTGATCTGCAGCCTGACCGCCCAGTATTTTTCGGCCCAGGCAGCCCTGGGGTTCGGCACCGCGCTGCGAAAAGACCTGTTCCGCCACATCAACACCCTGAGTTACAGCGAACTGGACGGCATCGGTACCCCTACCCTGGTCACCCGGATGACCAGCGATATCAACCAGGTACAGAACGGCGTCAATCTGACGCTGCGCCTGCTGCTTCGTTCCCCTTTCATCGTTATCGGTGCGCTGATTATGGCCTGTTCCATCAGCCCCCATCTGACGCTGCTGTTCCTGGGCGCCACCGCAGTGATCTCGCTGATTATCTGGGGCATCATGCGGGCCACCGTGCCCATCTACCATGAGGCACAGACCACGCTGGACCGGGTTACGCTGCTGACCCGGGAGAATTACGTGGGGGCCCGGGTGGTTCGTGCCTTTGCCCGCCAGGCTGACGAACTGGACGCTTTTGTACAGACCAACGATCACCTGAAAAAAATCCAGTTCTCTGCCGGGCGCATCTCAGCCCTGATGAATCCGCTGACCTATCTGGTGGTGAACCTGGCGGTCATTGCCCTGCTGCTGGCCGGCGGCAAGGATGTGAGTACCGGTACACTGACCCAGGGAGAAGTTATCGCCCTCATCAATTATATGAGCCAGATCCTGCTGAGTCTGCTGCGCCTGGCCGATCTGGTCATCTCCATCACCCGGGCCCTGGCCAGCGGCGTGCGGCTGAACGAGATTCTCAACACCCGGACCACTATGCCCGACCCGGCTGCCGCCGAACTGCCCGCTGTGGCGGGCGCGCCCGCGGTGGACTTCCGGGACGTGACCTTCACCTACCGGGGCGCCGGCGCCCCCAGCCTGACCGATATTTCCTTTGCGGCACAGCCCGGCGAGACGGTAGGTGTGATCGGCGGCACTGGCAGCGGCAAGACCACCCTTATCGACCTTGTCGCCCGGTTCTATGACCCTGAACAGGGCGCGGTACAGCTTTTCGGCCAGGATATCCGCAGCTACGCTTTCGGCCAGCTGCGCCGGATGATCGGCATTGTCCCCCAGCAGGCCGTGCTGTTCACCGGCACCATCCGGGACAACATGCGCTGGGCCGCCCCCGATGCCACCGACGAGGAAATCTGGGCCGCCCTGGAGATAGCCCAGGCCGCCGACTTTGTGCGCGGCAAACCCGGCCAGCTGGACGCGCCCGTGGAAACCGCCGGGCGCAACTTTTCCGGCGGACAGCGCCAGCGCCTGACCATTGCCCGGGCACTGGTGCCCCGCCCCCGCATTCTGATTCTGGACGACAGCGCTTCGGCCCTGGATTTTGCCACCGACGCTGCGCTGCGCAAGGCCCTCAAAGAACAGACCGCAGGGATGACCGTGTTTATCGTGTCCCAGCGGGCCGCCAGCGTACAGCGTGCCGATCATATTCTGGTACTGGACGACGGCGCTCTGGCAGGCGATGCCGACCACGCCACGCTGCTGCGGACCTGCCCGGTCTACAAAGAGATTTGCCTGAGCCAGCTGAGCAAGGAGGAGGTGGCCAAGACCCTATGAGCCAGAAATCCCAAAAAGCAAAACTGGACAGCCGCACGGTGCGCCGGGTGTTGGCGCTGATCCGTCCGTATACCCCGCTGGTAGCCCTGACGCTGACTTTTGCCGCCATCACGGTGGCCACCACCTTGCTGGCACCAGTACTCACCGGCCGGGCCGTGGACCTGATCGTAGGACCCGGTCAGGTGGATTTTGCCGGTATTGCCAAACTGGCTGTGGCTATCGCCGCTACCATCGCCTGCACGGCGCTGGCCCAATGGCTGATGAACGTGGTCAACAACCGCATCACTTTCCAGGTCGTGCGGGATATCCGGGTCAGAGCCTTCGCTCAGCTGGAAGTGCTGCCCCTCAAATATATGGACGCGCACCGCCCCGGTGACGCCATCAGCCGTATCACCACCGACGTGGAGCAGTTCAGCGATGGTTTGCTGATGGGCTTTACCCAGCTGTTCACCGGCATACTGACCATCCTGGGCACCCTGGGGGTCATGCTGTACATCGACTGGCGCATCGCCTTGGTGGTGGTAGCCCTGACGCCGCTGTCCATCTTTGTGGCCCGGTTCATCGCCACCCATACCTACTCCATGTTCAAAGTGCAGAGCGAGACCCGAGCCGAACTGACCAGTCTGGTAGAAGAACTGGTGGGCAACGCCCACCTGGTACGGGCTTTCGGCTACGAGAGCCGCGCCGAAAACCGCTTTGACACCGTCAACCTGGACCTGCAGCGCTGCGGCGTGCGGGCGGTATTCTTCTCTTCCCTGACCAATCCCTGTACCCGCTTCGTCAATGCCCTGGTCTATGCGGCGGTAGGCGTGCTGGGTGCCTTTGCAGCCATCGCCGGCGGCATTACGGTAGGTGAACTGACGGTTTTTCTGAACTACGCCAACCAGTACACCAAGCCTTTCAACGATATTTCCGACGTCATGACCGAGCTGCAGAACGCTCTGGCCTGTGCCCAGCGGGTCTTCGACCTGATCGACGAGACCCCCATCGTGCCGGACGCCCCCGATGCCGCCGTACTGCCCCTGGGGGCCGGCAGCGTGGAGTTCGAACATGTCAAGTTCCGCTACACCCCCGATGTACCCTTGATCGAGGATATGAACCTGCGGGTCTGGCCGGGCCAGCGCATTGCGCTGGTAGGCCCCACCGGATGCGGCAAGACCACCCTGGTCAACCTGTTGATGCGGTTTTATGAGATCAATGGCGGCTGCCTGAAGGTGGACGGCCATTCCATCGACACCGTTACCCGGGACAGCCTGCGGGCCAACCTGGGCATGGTACTGCAGGAAACCTGGCTGAAAGCCGGGACCGTTGCCGACAACATCGCCTACGGCAAGCCGGATGCCACCCGGGAGGAAATCATCGAAGCCGCCAAGCGTGCCCGGGCCCACAGCTTTATTTGCCGTCTGCCCCAGGGCTACGACACCGTGGTGGCCGAAGACGGCGGCAACATCAGTCAGGGCCAGCGGCAGCTGCTCTGCATCGCCCGTGTCATGCTGCGCCGCCCGCCCATCCTGATTTTGGACGAGGCCACCTCCTCCATCGACACCCGTACCGAAGTACTGGTACAGGACGCCTTTGAGGAACTGATGAAAGGCCGCACCAGCTTTATTGTGGCCCACCGCCTGTCCACCATCAAAAACGCGGACCAGATTCTGGTGATGAAAGCCGGCAACATCATCGAGCGCGGCACCCACGAGGAATTGCTGGCCCGGGGCGGGTTCTATACCCAGCTGTACGAAAGTCAGTTTGCCAAAGCCTGAGGGGGCTTTTTGAAAGGAGAGTATATTATGAGTTCTATCCGCATTCCCGAAAACTACAAAAGCCTGCTGGGTTTGTACGATACCCAGAAAGCCATCGGCCTGATCAAGACCATCTTTCAGGAAAAACTTTGCATGGCACTGCACCTTAAGCGCGTAACGGCACCGCTGTTTGTACTGCATGGCAGCGGCCTGAACGACGACCTGAATGGTGTGGAACGGCCTGTGGCCTTCGATGTGCCCTGTCTGGACGGACAGGCTGAAATCGTACACAGTCTGGCCAAGTGGAAGCGCTATGCCCTGTACAAGTACGGGTTCCGCCCCGGCCAGGGCCTGGTCACCGACATGAACGCCGTGCGCCGGGACGAGGAGCTGGACAACCTGCACAGCATCTATGTGGACCAGTGGGACTGGGAAAGGGTCATCACCGCCCGCCAGCGCACGATTCCCTTCCTGCAGGATACCGTGCGGGATATCGTGGATGCGGTATGCGCCACCTCGGATGAGCTGCGCTGGAAGTTCCCGGCCCTGAAAAAAATCCACCTGAGCCGGGATGTGGCTTTCATCACCACCCAGGAACTGGAGGACGCCTACCCCACCCTGACCCCCAAAGAGCGGGAGAACGCCTATGCCAAGGCCCACGGCACTGTCTGCATTATGCAGATCGGCGGCAAACTGCGCAGCGGCAAGCCCCATGACGGCCGTGCCCCCGACTACGATGACTGGACACTGAACTGTGATATTCTGTTCTGGCATAAGCCCCTGGGCTGTGCGTTGGAATTGTCCAGCATGGGCATCCGGGTGGACGCTGACGCCATGCGCAGCCAGCTGGAGGCCGCTGGCTGCCCGGAACGGGCGGAACTGCCCTTCCACAAAATGCTGCTGGACGGCACACTTCCCCTGACCATGGGGGGCGGTATCGGCCAGAGCCGCCTGTGCATGCTGCTGCTGGGCAAAGCCCATGTGGGTGAGGTACAGGTCAGCCTGTGGGACGACGACACCCTGGCCGCCTGCCGTACCGCCGGACTGGAACTGCTGTAACTGGATTATGGGCTGACGATACTTTGACGATAAAAAGCCTTCCTTGGACAGCCCTGATTCATGACTTCTTCTGAATAGAAAGAATAAAAACCGCGCGAGAAAGGAAAATTCCTTACTCGCGCGGTTTTGTTGTGGAGCTAGTAACAGGAATCGAACCTGCAACCTGCTGATTACAAATCAGCTGCACTGCCAATTGTGCTATACTAGCGGAACAAAACTAGTGTAGCATATTTCAGGTCCTGTTGTCAATGGATTGCAACGCCCTTTGCAAAGCGGCATATTGCTCCAGCGTCAGCTGTTCGGGGCGGGCACGCTGGTCCAGGCCCGCGGCTTCCAACGCCGCCAGTACCTTTGCTTTGGGCAGGCTTAGCCCATTGGCAATGGCGTTGGCAGCCGTCTTGCGCCGCTGGGAAAAAGCCGCTCGGATCAGCGCAAAAAACGCCTTTTCCTGTTCCGGCGGCAGTTGTACCGGCGGCTGAGGCCGTACATCCAGCCGGATCACCGCACTGGTTACGCTGGGGGCCGGGTAAAAGCTGCCCGGCTGCACAGTAAACAACAACTTGGGTTGGGCATAATAGGCCACCGCATAACTGATAGCGCCCGCTTCCCGGGTGCCGGGGGCTGCGCACAGCCGCTGGGCGGCTTCTTTCTGCACCATGACCGTGATGTTCTGGATGGGCAGTTTTTCCTCCAGCAGGCGCATCAGGATGGGGCTGGTGATGTAATAGGGCAGGTTGGCGCAAACCGCCACTGGTTTATCGCCAAATTCCTGGGCCAGCAGGCCTTTCAGGTCCACCTTGAGTACATCATTAAGCACCAGCTTGAAATTGTCATATCCGGCCATAGTCTCGGCCAGCAGCGGGGGCAGACGATGGTCCACTTCGATGGAAACCACCTTGTCGGCACGGCGGCAGAGCTGCTCGGTGAGTACCCCGATGCCGGGACCAATCTCCAGGGCGCCCCAGCCGGGACCGAGGCCGGAGGCTTCGGCGATACGGGGGCAAATGCCCGGATTGATGATAAAATTCTGTCCGAATCCCTTGGACAGGGAAAAATCATACCGCGCGCACAAATCGCGGATGGTGGACAGGTCAGTCAGTGTGGGCACAGTTGTCTTCCTTTCCCGGCAAGTCAGCTCTGGCCGGCCAACGACATGGCCGCGTTGACCGCCTTGCTGATCTGGGGGTCGGTCTCGATGGTAAAGTCATAGTAAGCACTCTGTTCGTCGGCGCTCAGGGCTGCATCCTGGTCAGGGGTCAGTCCCACGTCGTTCCAGGTCTGGCCCTCGTTATCCAGCAGCAGGCCAATGGTGATATAGGCCGCCGAACCATCCGAGAAACTCTGGGCTTCGCTCATGACCACGCCCTTGCCTGCGGTGGTGGTGCCCACCAGCGTGGCGCCGCCCATTTTGCGCAGTGCGTTGGCAAACAGTTCTGCGCCACCCGCCGTGCTGCCGTTGACCAGACACACCATGGGCACGCCGATGGCTGTTTCGTCAGACATACGCAGGTCGGTGATGTTGCCATCCTTATCCTCCTGCTGGGCGATCAAGCCCGCGGGCAGGCAGTAGTCTGCCGCCACCAGCGCAGCGTTCAGGTTGTCGCCGCTGTTGTCCCGCAGGTCAAAGACCAGGCAGGAAGCCTCCTGCTTGAGCAAGCTATCTACCGCCGTCTTGAATTCGGTGCCAGTGGTGGCAGTGAAAGCATCAATGCGAATGTAACCGCAGCTGCCCGCTGTCATCTCATAAGAAAGGGAAGGCGTGCGGTAGTTGGAGTGCACCAGGTCCAGCGTTTGTTCCTGCCGGTCAGGGGTCAGGTAGGTAATGGTGGTAGTGGTGCCTTCCTCCCCCAGCAGCGCCGAAGTAATGGAGGCGGTATCGCCCAGGGTCTTGGTGGACACCTGGCCGATGGCGGTGATAAAGCCGCCCACCTGGAGGCCGGCCTCGCTGGCCGGGGAATTGTCGTACACGCGGATGATTCGCGCATAACCGGAGGATGCATCGTTGACCACGGCCACGCCAATACCGGTCAGCTTGCCGGATTCCACCGCCTGCAGTTCGCTGTAAGCCTTGGCGGTGTAGTATTTGGCATATTTGTCGCTGATGCCCAGCATGTAGCCCGCGGCAATGGTATCACTGAGAGTGTCCTCGTTGATGGTAAAGTATTCATTGCCGCGCACGAAGCGGTCTATCTCGGCCAGTTTGTTGTACTGCCGTTCCCGGTTTTTTACGCTGGACACGGTGGAGTTGAACATGTTCATAGAGATGACCATGGTCAACGAAAAGGTGACCGCCATAGCGATCAGCGCGATAGTGGCGGCTACGCCAAGACTGATTTTTTTGCTCATGGGTCTGTGGCTCCTTACGGTTTTGTGGCCCTGTTACGCGGCGTAAGACAGGGCGAAGATCAGCGTGCTGAACAGGCTCAGCACCATCATGGCTGCAAACACAAGGCAGAAGATGCGCACAGCGGTTTTATGGTTTTTCATAGGGTCTCCCTCCCCCGCGCTCAGTGCGGAATCCAGTTGGCGGCGTTGACCAGCACGCCGTTGATCTTCATTTCCAGATGCAGGTGGTTACCGAAGGAATACCCGGTATTACCCACATAGCCAATGACCTGCCCCTTAGTGACGTTCTGCCCTGCACTGACAGAAGGCGCGCTGACCATATGGGCATACAAAGTAGAATAGGTATTTCCTTCATCATCTTTGCCGTGATAGATCTGCACATAGTTGCCCCAGCTGTAATGGTAGGTGGCGTCGGTGACGATGCCGTCCGCCACGGCGTAGATGGCCGTGCCGCCGGGCGCCGCAAAATCGGTGCCGCGATGCCCGCCGGTGCCGAACACACAGGAAATGTACTTGTAGCTGGGCAAGGCCGGACCGAAATTCAGCGAACAGGTCAGGGCTGCGTCGCTGTACTTGTCCACCTGGGCGTTGAGGTAGGCATCCAGTTCGGCGGCAGCCTTATCCAGGTTCTTGCGGGCTTCCTCTTCCTCGGCTGCCAGGGCCTCAGCCTGGGCATCCGCAGCCGAGATGGTAGCGTCCTGCTGCTGGATGCTGGCGGCCAGATCGGAGCGCAGGCCATCCAGCTCGGCGTTCTGGGCTTCCAGTTCCGCCTGGTTGGCCTCCAGTTCCGCCTTGGCGTTTTCCAGTTCGGTGCGCTGCTGTTCCAGCGCCACGCGCTCAGCCTCGATCTCGCGGCAGATTTCCTCGTCCTTGCTGGAGATCTGTTCCAGGGTATCGGCAAAGGTCAGCAGCTGGTAAAGGTTGGTCGCGCTGGAAAGCAGGGCGATAGAACCGCCGTCGTTGAGCATCTGCATGGCCCGCAGACGCTCCTTGAAGCCGGCCCAGCGCTCGTCATACTCGGCCTGCTTCTGGTCCACTTCTTTCTGCTTTTGCTCGATTTCCTGTTCCTTGGTGACGATGTCCTGCTGGACCTGGGCGATGTACTGCTGTACGATGCTGATCTTTTCCTTGACCACTTCGGTCTGGGCTTCGTACTGCTCTTTCAGGTCCTCGGCATTTTCTTTGTTGGCCTGGTTCTGCTTGATCTTTTCCTGGATGGCGTCCAGCTGCTGCTGAGCCTGCTCTTTCTGGGCCTGCAGTTCGCTTTTCTTGTCGTCAGCCAGGGTGGCTGTGCTGGTGGAGACAGTCAGCGTCACCGCCATGGACACGGCCAGTACCATGGAAATGATTTTTTTGATGGTAGGCGAAATTTTCATGTTCCTGTTACCCGTTCTTTTACACATTCAGATGCTTGCGGATGCTGGTGGCGGTGCCGATACCGCACAGCACAAAGCCCAGCAGCACAAAGCCGCCCACCAGGTAATACCACACATCGATCAGCGGCACCAGCTGGCCCCCCAACAGCTGGGAAAGGTTGCTGGGGTTTTCGGCATACCAGACGGTCAGGGCATAGTAAGCGCCGCAGACCACGCCGGAGGAAATAGCCGCAGCGATAAGGCCGGAGGTGACACCCTCCACAAAGAAGGGGAAGCGGATGAAGCCGTTGGTGGCGCCCACCAGTTTCATAATGCCGATCTCCTTGCGGCGGTTGAAGACGGTGATCTTGATGGTGTTGTTGATGACCACGATACTGACGATGGCCAGCACCGCCACCACCGCATAACAGGCATAGGTAATGGCCTGCTGCAGCGACATAAAGGTGCTGGACAGCTCAATAGGCGCCCGGACTTTGTCCACGCCGTCGATCTGCTCCAGCTGGGTGGACACCGCCGGGATGTTGTCGGGACTGTCCATCACCACGCGGTAGTTGGGCAAAAACGGATTATCACTGGAGAAGGCAGCCTCCAGATCGATATAATCCTCCAGCATGCCGTCATAGATGGAGAGTACTTCCTGGGGTGAGACATAGGTCACCCCCACCACATGCTCGGTGTTGCGGATGGCGGCATCCGCAGCGGCGATCTGATCCTCGGTGGCGTCCTCGCGCATGTAAACGATGGTTTCGTTCTGGTCACCGATGTACTCCACCATGGCGTCGATGTTGACGCCCAGCAGGTAAGCACAGCCGATGAGCAGCATGCAGACGGTCAGTACGCCCATGGAGGCAAAGGTCATGAGCCGGTTGGCCCGCAGATTGTGCAGGCCCTGCCCGACCAGATAAGTAAAGCTGGAAAAGCGCATGGTATCCCCTCTTCAATCAGTCGTCGATGTAGGCTTCGTCCTCATCGTATTCCTCGTCGTACTCATCGTCCCCGTCGTATTCTTCCCGCTGGCGGGCAGCCATCTTGGCGGCGTAGCGGCGGGCCACCTCGGGGTGGGCCGTGTCAGAGGCCACCATGCCGTCCGACAGGGTGATAACGCGGTTGTTGTACTTGGAGGCCAGCTGATGGACCAGCTCGTGCTCGTGGGTGACCACCACCACTGTGATGTTCACCTTATTGATAGCCTCAAACAGCTGCATGATGTCCATCGACATCTCGGGGTCGATGTTACCGGTGGGCTCGTCCGCGATGATGATCTTGGGGCCGTGAGCCAGGGCACGGGCCACCGCCACACGCTGCTGCTCACCACCGGAAAGTTCGTCCGGCAGGCGCTGCATCTTGTCCCCCAGGCCCACCAGAGAAAGCGCGTAGGGTACACGGGCCTTGATCTTCTTGGTGGAGATATTGGTTACCCGCATGGCAAAGGCCACATTCTCGTAGACGGTCATGGTGGGGATCAGGCGGAAGTCCTGGAACACCACGCCCATCTGGCGGCGCAGGTAGGGCACCTTGCGGCGCTTCATCTTGGTAAGGTCCTGGCCGTTGATAAACACCTTGCCTTTGGTGGGTTTTTCCTCCATTTGGATCAGCTTGAGGAAGGTGGATTTACCCGCGCCGGAATGGCCCAGGATAAAGACGAACTCCCCTTCATCAATATGGATATTGATATCCTCGAGCGCCACATTTTCGTCGTTGTGGGTCTCATAGGTTTTGGAAACATGCTGAAAATCGATCATTTGCTTAACTCCTGTCGCCCTGGTACGTCCCAATTTTGGTTACAGTCATACATATATAAAGATACCATGCCCCGGGCGTCCGGTCAAGTGATTTACCCCGTGCCGAAAGGTGAAAATTCTGGGAACGCGCAGCAGCAATCACGATGCTGCGTTCTATTTTAACCAAGATTACGCAATCCCTTGGGGTAATGATTTTTTATACGCCCGCCGCTGACCTTGCCGCCCCCTACAGGGAATCCATCCACCAGCACAGCGCACCAGCCATTTTGGGCGGTAACCGCCTCGATCTCCTCACCCCGCAGCCAGGCGGCAGCGCGGGGGTCCTGCCGGGTCAGTTCTTCCCGGTTGGTGCAATCCCGGCCATAAGCCATAAACAAGGCGTGGGCAGGCTGGAACCGCTTTTTCAGTACAGTGCCCGCCAGCACGCCGCTGCGCAAGGTCCGCAGTCTGACGCCTGCCAGGGTCTCGGCTGTCTGTGGGGGCAACGCCAGCCAATCCCCTGCCAGCGCCAGGGGATGGTCCGACAGTTGCGGGAAATAGTCCTGCACAAAGGCCGTCCACTCCGCCGGGACCTTGAGGGGGCGGGCCGGTCTGGCGCGGCCAGGCGCGGCTGCCGGGACATCCCCGGCTTTTTGCAGCCGGGCCATAAAGTGGCCCTCTCCCCCATCGGCGGGCCAGATGCGGCGGCATCGTCCCGCGGCAAAAGACGCCGGGGCCCGGTTCGTCTCGCCGGGGCGGCCAAAGCCGCAACCCGACAGATCGCAGAGGGAAAATTCCGGGTGGCGGGCCAGAAACGCCGCGATCTGCCCTTCGTCCTCTTCCGGGGCAAAGGTGCAGGTAGAAAATACCAGCACACCGCCAGGGGCCAGCAGCGCCGCGGCGTTTTCCAGAATCTGTGCGCCCAGAGCGGCGCAGTGGTCCACCAGGGTCACACTGTGCTGGGCTGCGGCGGCAGCCTCTTTGCGGAACATTCCCTCCCCGGAGCAGGGGGCGTCTACCAGCACCCGGTCAAACCGGCCGGGCAGAGCGGCGGCCAGGGCAGCGGTGTCCATGTTGGTGACCACCGCATTGGTAACACCCATGCGCTCCAGGTTCTGGCGCAAAATTTCCGCCCGGGCAGCCACATATTCGTTGGCCAGCAGCAGCCCCTGCCCCTGTAAGGCTGCCGCCAACTGGCTGGTCTTGCCCCCCGGGGCAGCGCACAGGTCCGCCACCCGCATACCGGGGCGCACATCCAGCAGGGCAGCCGGGGCGGATGCGCTGGGTTCCTGGGCGTAGAACACCCCTGCATGGTGCCAGGGGTGCCGGCCAGGGCGCCAGTCCGGCAGTGTGGTGAAAGCCGCCGGACAAAAAGGCGAGGGCTGCAGGGCAAAATCCGCCTGAGCAGCAAACCATTCCGGCGCGCAGCGCAGCGTGTTCACGGTGACGCCCCGGGCAGGCTCCGGTGTGGCGTAGGTGTACAGTTCGTCGAACCGGTTTCCTAGCAAAGCACGCTCCCGGGCGGCAAATTCAGCGGGAAAATTCATTGCGGCACCTTCCTTGCATAAACAGTCTGACAGCGGGCAAACTACCAGTGCGGCACAACACCGCAAATCGCTTTTTTACTTGCGAAAGGAGTATTCAACCATGGCCAAGAATCAGAACAACAGCACCAACAGCACGAACCACTCCACCAGCAGCACGCAGAAAAAGACCGGCGGCGCGCAGCAGCGCACCACCAGCCGCACCACCAGCACCACCCAGAGCACCGACAGCAAAAACTGCAAGTGATCTTTTCCGCCGCGCCATGGGGCGCGGTACATACAGCGGGCCATAAGGCCCGGCAACGCCGCAAACCGCCGCCTTTGGGGGCAGCGTCTGCGGCGTTGCTTGCTTATTCAGGCTGATACCCGGCCCACAGGGCTTCGAACAGTTCCTGTACCCGCTGGGTCTGGCCCTGCAGGTAGAGCCACCCCAACAGACATTCCAGCCCGGTGGAGGCCCGGTATTCCTGCACGGTGGCATGCTTGGCCACGCTGGCCTTGCTGGCGTTCTTGCCACGGCGCAGCACGCTGGCCTCGGCCTCGGTAAGCAGGGGTTCCAGAATCTCCAGTTCCCGGCTCTGGGCATGGGCGCTTACATAATGGGTAGCTACGGTGTGCAGCCGGTTGGGCTGCATGCGGGTGGTGCCCACCAGACGGGCGCGCACCAACAGTTCCAGCACCGCGTCCCCCACAAAGGCCAGTGCCAGGGGGGACATTTCGTGGATATCCACTTCCGATTTTGTTTCAAACAGCATACTCAATACAGATAATCAAACTCGTATTCGCCGATCTTGATGGTATCTTCTTCCTCGACACCCATCTCCACCAGCTTGTCCAGAATGCCGGAATCCCCCAGCTGGGTCTGGAAGTACTGCAGGCTCTCGTAGTCCTCCACATTGGTGCCGGCCAGGATGCGTTCCAGCCAGGGCGCGTCGATGGAAAATTCGTGGTCGCCCGTCTGCTCAATGGTGAAGGGCCGGGTGGGCTCGGCGCTCTTGTCGGGACGCTTGTACTCCGGCTCGTAGACCTTGATGGGCGGCAGGTCCTGCAGGCGGTGATAGACCAGGGCGGGCAGACCGTCCACCCCCTGGCGGGTCGCCGCCGAGATGGGCAGAAAGGTCAGGCCCTGGGCCTCCACAAACTGCTTGAACTCCTCCACCTGTTCGGGGGTGGCGATGTCGCACTTGTTGCCCAATACGATCTGGGGGCGCTGGGACAGTTCCGCACTGAAACCGGCCAGTTCGTGGTTGATCTGCTCAAAGTCCGCCTTGGGGTCCCGGCCCTCGCAGCCGGAAACATCCACCACATGCAGCAGCAAACGGCAGCGCTCCACATGGCGCAGGAAATCATGGCCCAGGCCCACGCCTTCCGCCGCACCTTCAATAAGACCGGGGATATCGGCACAGACAAAGCTCTGTTCCGGGCCCACCCGCACGACACCCAGCACCGGGGTCAGGGTGGTGAAGTGGTAGTTGGCGATTTTGGGCCGGGCCGCCGAAATGATGCTGATGAGGGTGGACTTGCCCACGTTGGGGAAGCCGATCAGACCCACGTCCGCGATGACTTTCAGTTCCAGCTTGACATGCAGGTCCTCCCCGGGCAGGCCGGGTTTGGCGAACTTGGGAATCTGCCGGGTAGGGGTGGCGAAATGGGAGTTGCCCCAACCGCCACGACCACCTTTGGCCACCACCACAGGCTCAGAGCCGGACAGGTCGGCGATGACCAGGCCGGTCTCGGCTTCTTTCAGCACGGTTCCCCGGGGCACCCGGATCACCAGGTCGTCGGCGTCGGCGCCGCTCTGGCGCTTGGCGCGGCCATTTTCGCCGTCGGGGGCGGCATATTTGCGCTTGTAGCGGAAGTCCATCAGGGTGGACAGGTTATCGTCGGCCACAAAGATGATGTCGCCGCCCCGTCCGCCGTCGCCGCCGTCCGGGCCGCCCGCCGCCACATATTTTTCCCGGTGGAAGGTCACGGCGCCGTCGCCGCCCTTGCCCGCATGGAGCCAGATAGTCGCGGTATCGATAAAGTTGCTGGTTGCCATAGTATACCTCGCGCGGTGCCGGGCACCGTTAATAAAAATCGGGCAGGCCGAAAAAGGCCCGCCCGTCTGGTTTTTTACTGCTTGACCGTGCAGCGCTTGCGGTCGCGGCCCATGCGCTCGAAATGAACGCGGCCGTCCACGAGAGCGAACAGGGTGTCGTCGCTGCCGATACCGACGCCCTCACCCGGATGGATGTGGGTGCCGCGCTGGCGGACCAGAATGTTGCCGGCCAGAACGTACTGACCGTCGCCGCGCTTGACGCCGAGGCGCTTGGACTCGGAATCACGGCCGTTCTTGGTAGA
>DXBO01000075.1 GCA_019116485.1 Candidatus Gemmiger excrementavium | reverse complement strand
TCGCTGCTGCGGCGCATCGACCCGGAAGCCAGGATCGGCCCGGTCTGTGCCATCCAGGTGGTCTACCCCCAGTCCAGCCGCAGCGAGGACGTGCTGGCCGCCGCCAACGCCGAGGAACTCATGGAGTTCTATCTGCTGGATATGAGCGTCTACGGAACCTATCCGCCCTATGTGGCCTCCTATTTAAAGAGCCACGGGCTCTATCCTCATACCGAGCCGGAGGACGCCGCCGCACTGCAGGCGTCAAAACCGGATTTCATCGGCATCAACTACTATTTCAGCCTCTGCGTCAAGGCCAAGACGGGGCCCATCAACTACGACCAGCCCCCCTTCTGGGTGTCGGACGCCTTCGATGTCTGCGACAACCCCTATCTGGAAAAAACCGAATGGATGGATAAGGGCATCGACCCGGAGGGGCTGCATATCGGCATGCGCAAGGTGTACAACCGCTATCGCCTGCCCATGATCGTTACCGAGAACGGCATGGCCTACAGCGAAGCCCCCGGCCCTGACGGCCGGATCCACGACGTTTACCGCATCGACTACCTGCGGCGGCACATCGAACAGCTGGAGATCATGCTGGAGGAAGGTCTGCCGGTGTTCGGGTACTGCCCCTGGAGCTTTGTGGATGTGGTATCCAGCCACCAGGGCTTTGCCAAGCGGTACGGGCTGGTGTATGTGAACCGCACCGACACCGATGTGATGGACTGTGCCCGCATCAGGAAGGACAGTTTCAATTGGTATCAGCAGGTCATCCGACACAATGGCCTGTGGGAAGAATAAGAGGAGGAAACCAAAATGGCAAACAACAAAGAAATCGCCCACCAGATCCTGACGGCAGTGGGCGGCGCGGCCAACCTGAAAGACGCCACCCACTGCATGACCCGTCTGCGGCTGTACTTAAAGGACGATACCATCCCCAAGGATGAGGAAGTCAAAGCCATCCACGGTGTGCTGGGCGTGGTGCGCGGCGGCCAGCAGTACCAGATTATCATCGGCACCAATGTGCCCAAGGTTTATGAGGAACTGTGCGCACTGGCCAACCTGACGGCCAACGCGCCGGTGGAGGATGCCAAAGCCGCGGCGGAAGACGCCGCTGTGGCCAAGCCCAAACTGACCCCCAAACAGGTGGGCAAGAACATCATGGGCTATATGGCGGGTTGTATGACGCCGCTGATCCCGGTGCTCATCGTGGGCGGCTTGTGCCGGGCACTGAACGCGGTACTGGGCCCCGACCTGCTGGGGTTGTATACCGCCGAAAACAACCTCTATATTCTGTTCGATTTCCTGTATGATGCGGCCTTCTACTTTATGCCCATCCTGGCCGGTGTCAATGCGGCCAAGCAGCTGGGCATGAACCAGATGCTGGGCGGTTATGTGGGTTGTGTACTGATGGTGCCGGATTTCGCAGCCTTTGCGGCGGAGGGCAAGCCCTTTACGGTGTACGGCATCCCCTGCGATACCACCACCAACTACGCCCAGACGGTGCTGCCCGTCATGCTGTCGGTGTATTTCCTCAGCCTGGTGTATAAGGCGATCAAAAAGGTCATGCCCGACATGCTCACCACGGTGTTTACGCCCTTCCTGTCGGTGCTCATCTCCACCCCGTTCATCCTCTGCCTGCTGGCACCGCTGGGCACCATTGTGGGCAACGGCATCAGCGGCGGTCTGGCCTGGTTCGGCAACGCCACCGGCTTCTTCGGTGTGGCCATCATCGCCGCCCTGTGGGAGTTCCTGGTACTCACCGGTATGCACCTGGCCCTGATGATGCCCATGATGGCTTCCTTCTTCGAAACCGGCGTGGGCAGCGGTCCCATGATCAGCGGCAGCTTTGCTACTTGGGCCTGCTTTGGTGTGGCGCTGGGTGCTGCGCTGCGTCTGCGGGAAAAATCCGAAAAAGGCGCTGCTTTTGCGGCCTTCATCTCCGGCCTGGTGGGCGGCATCACCGAGCCCACCCTCTACGGTATCTGCTTCCGCTACACCCGCTGCTTTGCGGCCATGGCGCTGGGCGGTTTTGTGGGCGGTGCCTACGCGGGCATCACCAACGTATGCAACTACGCCATTACCACCTCCAATTTCCTCAGCGTACTCAGCTTCAGCGGCGGCAGCGGCGCCAACCTGCTCAACGGTATCATCGGTGCGGTGCTGTCCCTGGTGGTGGCTGCCGTGGCGACCTACCTGTTCGGCTTCGGCAAAACCGAAAAGAAAAACTGAATTCTCCGGCAAAAGACCGGCGCAGTTCTGCGCCGGTCTTTTCCCTTGCCTAAGGGCGGGAAAGTATGATACCATAAGGACATCCGAATGGGGGGGAACGTATGAATGATGCCATTATGATGGGTTCAGTGGCGGAGGAGCTGATGGATTTCGTCAGCACCACGCCGGCCCGGGATTCCAACTATTCCATTGCCTGCGAGATGCTGCGCCATTATCCCAAACTCAAGGGCATGTCCCTGGGTGAGATGGCGGAACTCTGCTTTGTATCCAAGGCGTCCATCTCCCGCTTTTGCCGGTTTATGGGGTTCGACAGCTTCAAGGAGTTCAGCGAATATCTGCAGATGGAATATTCCATCGGGTACGATTACTCCCGCCCCTTTTATACCAGCCTGCTCCGGGACCCGGAGAAAACCCTGACCGACCACTGCGATGCCATTGTGCAGAACCTGCAGGCCACCGTCAATGCCGAAAACTATGCCAAATTGCCCCAGATCGCTACCCAAATGTACCACAGTCACCGGTTGGCCTATTTTTCCCACCACTTTCTGTGGGATGTGGGGCGCCAGTTCCAAAGCAAGATGATGCGGATGAACCGGTACGTGGAGCGGTATCTGGATTACGGCCCGCAGCTGACCTGTGCCCGCAGCCTGCAAAAGGGAGATATGGCCATTGTCTGCAGCATCGGCGGCAGCTACCCCCTGCGCCATGCCAATATTTGGAACGCTCTTACCGCCAGCGGCTGCACGCTGGTGGTCATCACCCAGAATTATGCCAACTCCTGTTGGAATTCCGCAGATTTTCTGCTCAGCTGTGGGTCGTCCAACCAGAACGATGTGGGCAAATATGCCGCCCTGCTGGCGGTGGAAATGCTGGCCCTGACCTATCTGCGCCAGTACGGAAAGGAATTTTTCTAAACCCTCATTATAGTCCATATGCGCCGCCTTTTGTGGAATGTTCACAAAAGGCGGCGCTTCTTTTTGGCGGCCTGCCGAAAACAGAAACAGGTACAAAGGGGATGCAACGGCAAAGGGATAGTTTGGTGCTACCATAAAAGCAGAAAAACATGCGGAAGGAGCAAGCAGTATGACCCAATTCCCGAAAGAGTTTTTGTGGGGTGCCTCCACCGCCGCCACCCAGATCGAGGGCGGTTGGAACGCCGACGGCAAGGGGGAATCCATCTGGGATACCCTGGTCCATGACGGCACCGGCAAGATTGCCCACAGCGAGAACGCCGATACGGCCATTGACTTTTACCACCACTGGCGGGAGGATGTGGCCCTGATGAAGACCATCGGCCTCAACGCCTACCGCTTTTCCATCAGCTGGCCCCGGGTGCTGCCCGAGGGGACCGGTCCTGTCAACGAAGCGGGTCTGCGGTT
>DXBO01000074.1 GCA_019116485.1 Candidatus Gemmiger excrementavium | reverse complement strand
GACCCAGGAACAGGTTGTCGATCACGCTGCGTTCCAGGCACTGGTTCAGTTCCTGGTGCACCATGGCGATGCCGTTTTCCAGGGCGTCTTTGGGGCCGGAGAAGTTGATCTCCTTGCCGTTGAGGAAGATTTTTCCTTCGTCTTTCTGGTAGGTGCCAAAAAGACATTTCATCATCGTGGACTTACCGGCGCCGTTTTCGCCCATAAGACCCATGACGGTGCCGCGCTTTACGTCCAGATTGATATGATCAAGTACTCGGTTGCGGCCAAACGACTTGCACATACCGCGAAT
The DNA here is from genome assembly GCA_019116485.1 of Candidatus Gemmiger excrementavium. Lineage (GTDB taxonomy): Bacteria > Bacillota > Clostridia > Oscillospirales > Ruminococcaceae > Gemmiger > Gemmiger excrementavium. The sequence continues at coordinate 6,785 of DXBO01000074.1, read as the reverse complement.
TGACAAGACGATATCATCTTTCGCTTCTGCCATTCTCGTCACTCCCGTTTTGCAGATTGGCGGACCACCCCAAGGGGCACCGCCTGTTTTCATAAAAAAGCGCTATTAGGGAGAATCTCATTCTCCCAGAATGGAGAATTCCTTCTCCCTAATAGCGTCGTGTGGTCACTTAGCGGTCAGGTTTTCTGTGCTTTCGTCAGATCACTGGCTCAGCAGAGAGGTGTAGGAAGCGGCGTTGTCGGTCTTCACCATGTTGATGGCAAAGGCGTCGTACGCGCTGGGGTTGCCCAGACGGTTGGTAATGTTGGCCTCGGTCTGGCCGTCGCCGCCGATGTAGTCGACCTTCAGGTTCATCAGGTCGTCATACTTCTCCAGCAGGGGCTGGTAGGTGGCGCTCAGGAAGTTGTCGGCCGCATTGTAGATGTCCAGCCAGACGGTCTTCTCGGGGCTGGTGGCGGCATCCAGCTGGGCGGAAACGGGCTCGTAGGTCTTGGTGGAGTCGGTGAACTCGGTGTAGTTGTCCGCGGTAACCGCCACGTTCAGAGCGTAGTAAGAACGGGAGGCTTCGTCGTAGTAGTAAACATCGTCGCTCAGGACGTTGCCCGCGGCGTCAGCAGTGCCGATACCGGTGTCGATGTCAACGCCGTCCAGGGCGTTGCGCAGCAGGCGGAGGGTCAGGTAAGCCTGCACGTCGGCGTGCTGGCTGATGGTTCCGCCGTAACCGTCGGCGATGGCGGCAACAGCGTCAGCGTTGGCGTCGTAGCCGAAGGTGGGAACGCCGGCTTCCTGAGACCAGGAGTTGAACATGGCCATGCCCATGCCGTCGTTGTTGGAGACAACGATGTCGATGGTGTCACCCAGAGAAGAAGCCCAGGCGCTGATGGCGTTGCTGGCGGTGCCGGCATCCCAGGTGGCGCCGGCAGAGTTCTTCATTTCCTGAGAGGCGAGCTCACGGACAGTGAAGGTCTTGCCGTCCACTTCGATGGTGCCGTCCTTGACCACGGTGGCGGAGCCGTCGGCGTTGGTGCCGACAGGATCGGAAACGATGCCGTTGTCACCCTCAACAGCGGTGCCCAGCGCAGCGCGGACGCCGCGGGTACGGGCGATGGAGTCGTTGTGGCCGATGTCACCGATGGCCAGAACGTAGCCGATAATGCCGTCGCCGTTCTTGTCGATGGTGTCGGCATGGGCCTTGATGTAATCCAGGACCATGGTGCCCTGCAGCTCAGCGCCCTGGTTGGCGTCGAAGCCGACGTAGTAGGTGTGGTCATTGAAGCTCAGAGCTTCCATATCCAGCGCACCGGTGGTGCTGTTGGAAGGCTGACGGTTGAACCAGACAAGAGGTTTGTCCTTATTGGCGACAGTGCCGCCCTCCGTTGCGGTGGACGCAGCCTCGGAAGTCTCGGTAGAGGTGCTCTCCGTCGCCGCAGCGGAACTGGAGGTACCGCCGCCGCAGGCAGCCAGGCTCAGCGCCATGGCGGCTGCCAAGGTCAACGCAAGTGCTTTTTTCATAGTCGTTCTCCTTTTTCTCACAATGTAGCAGGGCGTTTCAGACGGCCCCGCCCGTTACTTTTATGCTAAAGGAAAACGCGCTTAAAAACAAGGTGAAATTTCACCGAAAAAAAGGCAAAAATTTATCCAAACACAACAATATGCACCAACGAGCCTTCATTCTTTTGTGCACAACGCTCAATCCGTGCGCTGCTCAAAGGCAAATAACGCCTTTTGACTGTCGATGGTGAACATATTATCCTGGTCCACAATGCGGGTAGAGGTATCCACCTTTTTTTCCATGCCGGCATCCTGTCCGCTGAGCAGCTTGTAGGCGCTTTCCACCCCCAGGTAGCCCATGGCATAGGGGTTTTGTACGATCAGCGCATCCACTGAGCCATCCTGCAGCCCGTCGATGGTCTCCACGTTGGAGTCAAACCCCACCAGAAACACGTCCTCCGACAGTTTCATCTGCCGCACCGCCTGGGCCGCCCCCACACAGGTAGGTTCGTTGAAAGCCAGCAGCACATTGATCTCGGGGTGTTCTTCCAACAGATGGGTGGTATCGATGCGCGCATAACTGGCCGAGGCAAGGGTGTTGATGATGTTGACCACCTCGGCCCGGCCGCTTGCAGCAAAGGCCTCCACGGCGCCCCGCTCCCGTTCCTGGCCATTGGCGCTGCTCACGTCGTAGTTGACGATTCCCACTTTCAGCGGCCCCTCAACCCGGTCCAGGGCCGCCTGGGCGGCCATCTGGCCGGCGGCATAGTTGTCGGTGCCGATGTAGGTGCTCACGGCATCGGAGGCCACATTGCTGTCAATGGCCACGATCTTGACCCCCTGCCGCGCGGCGGCATCGACGGCGGCGGCGTTGTTCTCATAATCAATGGCGGAAAACACCAGCGCCTCGGTCCCCTGCTCCACGGCCTGTTCTACCAGATGGTTCTGCGCCTCGTAGTCTTCCTCGGTCTCGGCGCCCAAAATGGTGAGCTGCAGGTTGTACTCGGTGGCCGCGGCTTCTGCCCCTGCAAATACCGACAGCCAGAACTCTGTCTGGGTTGACTTGGCCACCATCGTCACGGTGTGCTGTGCAGGGGGCGCCGACACGGAGGTGCACCCGCACAGGCCGGCCAGCATCAGGGACGCGCAGAGGGCGGCATATTTATTTTGTCTCATAGTCGCCCTCCCGGATTTTGGGCATACGGATTTCCACACAGGTGCCTACATCCGGCTCACTGGTGATATGCAGCCCATAGTTTTTGCCAAAATAAATCTGCAGACGGTCATTGACATTCTTGATCCCGATGCCGCCACGGTCCCGGGCCTCGGGGCGCAGGATAACGTCGATCTGTTCCTGACTCATACCCACACCGTTGTCCTGCACGCAGAACAGGATGTCGTCGCCTTCATGCTGCACCCGCACGTCGATGCGCCCCTCATCCACCAGCAGGTCCAGCCCGTGGTTGATGGCGTTCTCAATGATCGGCTGCAGGGTGATTTTGTTGCAGTAATAATCCAGGCAATCGGGGTCCACATCAAACGTATAGGTGAACTGATTTTTATAGCGGTATTTCTGAATCTGGAGATAACTCTCGGCATGTTCGATCTCTTTGGCGATGGGGATCAGTTCATGGCCCTTGCTGATGCTGATACGGAACAGCCGCGCCAGGGCGTGTACCATCTGTACCGCGTCTGCATTGCGGCCCCGCTCGCACATCCAGGCGATGGAATCCAGCGTGTTGTAGAGGAAGTGGGGATTGATCTGCGCCTGCAGCGCTTTAAGTTCCGTCTTGCGCAGATTGATTTCTTCCTCGCGCACGGTGGTCATAAGCCGCTGGATGCGCAGCACCATATGGCCGAAAGAATCCGAAAGCTCCTGTACTTCCCGGGTGCCGCCCACCGGGCGGTAGGTAAAATGGTCGGCGTCGGTCTCGAAGTTTTCCATGGCTGAGGCAAGGCCCCGCAGCGGACGCCCCAGCAGGCTGGAGAGTACCCAGCTGGTAAGCAGCGCCGCTGCCAGCAGTACCGCCGCCAGCACAAAAGAAAGGCGAATCATTTCCTCCACATTGCGGTTGACCAGTTCATCCACATAGCTGACGCCCACCACCCGCCAGCTGCTGCCCGGCACGCTGGTAAGGCAGTAGATGACGGTGTCGTCGTCATAGGCACCATCTTCCAGCGCCGCCAAAGCGGCGGTATCCTCGGCCTTCAGGCCGGAATAGAGCAGTTGCTGCTGGGGGTGGTAGACGATGCTCCCCTGCTCGTCCATCAGGAAGCAGTAGCCGCGCTGGCCGATACTCACATTGTTGATGTAGCTGGAAATGCTGGAAAAGCTCAGGTCCAGCGACACCCAGGAGGCCATGCCGCCCTCCGGCAGCGGCGCGGTCATGGTCACCACCCAGGGGTAATACCCTTCGAAGATGGTCTCTACATGGGGGGCTGTCATGTAGGAAGTTCCCTTGGCCCGGGCCGTGTTCAGGTCAAAGGAAAGGTTGCAGAAGATTTCCTCTTTGGGTTCATGGCCGGGTGCCCAACACTCCAGCAGCGCGCCGTTGGCGGAATAGCTGGTGACGGCCACCACCTCGGGCCGGAATTCTGGAAATGCCGTGAGCAGTTCATCCCGGCTGGCAGCGCTTTCCGACATGGACTGCTCTACCAGTTCCATAGCCTGATCCATATCCCGCAGGTAATTGGCTACCGTGTTGGACACCTGGGACACCGCTTGAGCGCTGTAGGTGCGGGCATTCTGCACCACAGCACTGCGGTAACGGTCCAGAAACAGGAAGATGCAGCAGCACAGGATAACCGCCACCACCCCCACCACCATGGAAACCAGGATGGTGGTAATGCGCAGCCCGGTGCGCGGGGCACGGAGCTTCACAGGGCATCACCCGCCTTCTCGGCCCTCAGGCGGCGACGCATGGCGTTGGGGGATTCTCCGCAATACTTTTTAAAACAGTAACTGAAATAGTGCTGGTCCGTGTAACCACAGCGGCGGGACACATCCTGAACTTTCAGGGTGGAATTGGCCAGCAGTTCCCGGGCGGCATCCATCCGTTTGCGGATCAGAATGTTGATAAAAGTCTCGCCGGCATATTTTTTGATGCAGGCACTGAGATGATTGGGACTTACATCCAGCATACCGCTGATGGATACCAGCGACAGATCGGCATCCATGTAGTGCTGGTCCACCGCCTCCAGGGCGCGCTTGCACAGCAGGCTGCCGCTTTTCACCGTAGGCACCAGGTCGCTGATAAACTGCACACTGCTTTCGGTTCCTTCCCCTTGGCGCAGGGCTTCCATGGCTTCCCGGTAGGCACCGTGCAGGTCTGTAAGGGAACGCACCGCCCGGCCCACACCGATGCGGCAGTGCTTGCCCAGTACGCGGGCCGCCATCTGAGGGATTTCGTCGGCCAGGATGTGCAGGTATTCCTCAAAGTCCGAGGGATTGCCCAGCAACACCGAAACCACCTTGCCCGCTGTAAAAAAGCTGACGCCCCGCAGGTATTTGGCAGCCAGTGCGTCCACCGACGCCACAAAGGCGGGCGCTGTGCAGTTTCCGCCCTCTTCGTTGAGCAGCGTGGTCACCATGACCACATAAAACGGCCGGTCCTCCACGTCCCGCAGCAGACCGCACTGGCGGGCGTATGCCTCGGCTTGGGAGTTTCCTTCCGCCTCAGCATAATCGTCCAGCACCAGGGGCATCAGCATGGCGGCGCGGGCGTCCGGCGCACCGGGCTGGGCCGCATTCTGACGGAACAAGGCAAACTGAGCGTCGATCTTCTGGCGGATGTTGCGCAGCTCTGCCGCCAGGCCCTCCATGGTCAGAGGTTTGAGCATGTAGCTGAGGATATTGTACTGGATCGCCTGCTTGGCGTACTCAAAGTCATCGTAGCCGCTGAGGAACGCGATGTTGGTGGCAGGGCGCACCTCCCGCACCTGGCGGGCCAGTTCGATGCCCGAAATAAAAGGCATGCGGATGTCGGTAAGCAGCAGGTCCGGCTCGTACTGCTCCACCATCTGCAAGGCATCCAGCCCGTTGCTGGCGCTGCCCACCAGCCGGAACCCCAGGTCCTGCCAGGGGATCATGGTACAAACGGCTTCGCGCAGTTCGTCCTCGTCGTCGGCAACGATCACAGTATACAAAAGTTTTGCAGCCATAAGGGCACTCGTCCTTTCTTCGGGAGGTCGTTGTGTTTATTATAACAGGTTTGCCGCCGGGGCACAAACCCTGCATGACGGTTTGCGTCCCGGCGGCTTTTTTACTGCCTGCGGCGTTTTTCAGTTTTCAGAATGTTGCGGCAGCCTTTTCCGCGTCCTCTTCCACATGGGGTGCGTATCCCAGGTATGGCAGCGCCTTGGCCAGAACTTCGGCACACACCGGCCCGGACAGCGCACCGCCGCTGGTGGTCCAGCTGTGGGGTTCATCCAGGCAGATCAGCACCGCCAGGCGCGGCGCTTCGATGGGCGCCACCGCGACGAAGCTGCTGATGCGCGCCCCCTCGTCTTCGCTGTCCAGTTTCTGACTGGTGCCGCTCTTGCCGCCGATATAATATCCCTTAACGGCAGCGTTGGTGCCGGTGCCTCCTGTGACAACACCTTCCATCAGGGCACACATGGTGGCGCTGGTTTCCTCGCTGATGACGCGGCGCTTGACCGTCGGCTGGATCTCTTCCAGCACAGTACCGTCCGGTGCCTGAATCTTCTGCACCACATAAGGCTGCATAAGATTGCCCCCATTGACCACCGCGCACACCGCTGTGATCATCTGCAGGTAGCTGACCTTGCTGCTCTGCCCAAAGGAACAGCTGGCCAGCTCCACCGGGCCCGGGTGATACAGGAGTTTGGACCGTGCGAATCAAAACCACCCGTTGAACAGGTGGTTTGAACAGGTCCTATAAGGGCCTATCTCCTGTGGTCGCTCCCTAAAGGGAGCCCCGAAAAGTCTGGCAACCACACTTTTACCACGGGCCGCGCCCGGGGAAGGCTATATCCAGCAGGATCTCTGACATAAGGCAGTTATTTCAAAAATGGTTCGATGATAGCCTAATACAGCAGATGAAAGATTACCTAAAAACATCTTGATACTCTCTTCCCACTCCCTCGCCAACGTATATTCGCCAAAAGGGTCCTCATAAAACACAAAAGTGCTACTGCCAAAATGTCGCCTTTAACCGGCAAGATTTGAATCTCAAAAGTACCAACGGACAATTCCCGAAATATCTAGGGGATAGGATAAAATAAGCTTCATGCAAATATAAAGAATCCTGGTTTGCGGTTCTCTGGTAGAATGA
>DXBO01000073.1 GCA_019116485.1 Candidatus Gemmiger excrementavium | reverse complement strand
CGCATTGTCTCCACTACCGTTCGCTTGAATTCCGGCGTGTATCGTTTGTTGGGTTTCCCTTTTGGCATAATAAATCACCCCATCTGTTAGATAGTATATCACACTGTCTAACAAATGGGGTGCTGTTCAATGCGCTGCGGCGGGGATTTTACAGTTTGCTTATTTCAGGAAGCCGTTGACGATCTGGTCCTCGGCTTCTTTTTCGGTCAGGCCCAGGGTCATCAGCTTGATGAGCTGTTCGCCCGCGATCTTGCCGATGGCGGCCTCATGGATGAGGCTGGCGTCCACGCTGTTGGCGGTCAGGGCCGGGCTGGCCACCACCGAGGCCTGATCCATGATGATGGCGTCGCACTCGGAATGGCCGGCGCAGGCGCAGTTGCCGTTGATGTGGCTGATGAATTCCTGTTTGCTCACATCCTTGGCCACGCTGCGGGAAACGATGTTGGCCGAGCAGCCTTCCCCGTTCAGGTCCACCACAAAATCCGTGACGGCTTTCTGGTCACCGGTGGTCATGATCTTTTCCTTGACCACCAGGCTGGCCCCGGCGGCCAGGTCGCCGCCGGTCTTGCGGATGGTATCATCCACACCGGCGATCTGGGTGGTCTCCATCTCCATCTGGGCGCCTTCGGCCAGATGCACGATGGTGGTGGGGTTCATGATCTGTTTGCCGCGGCCGTCGCCCTCGCCGTAGTGCTTTTCCACATAGCGCAGCCTGGCGTTCTTGGCCAGCCAGAAGGTGTGGATGCCGTCGTGCTGGGCGTCGCCGCCGCCGCAGTTGTGGATGCCGCACCCGGCAATGATGGTCACGTCGGCCCCTTCGCCGATATGGAAGTCGTTGTACACCAGGTCTTTCAGGCCGGTCTGGCTCAGGATCACCGGGATGTGCACGCTCTCGTTCTTGGTGAAGGGGCGGATGTAGATGTCGATGCCCGGCTTGTCGGTCTTGGTGACGATATCAATGTTGGCGGTGGTGTTGCGGCCCGCCAGCTCGCCGTTGGCGCGGATGTTGTAAGCGCCCACCGGCAGGCTGTCCAGCTCGGCCACCTCTTTGAGCAGATTCAGTTCAATGGCGTCCATCAGGCCCGCACCCCCTCTACTTTGTCGGTCAGCACGCTGCAGGCCGGGGCCGAAGCGTCGGCGCTGCCCAGCAGCGCGGGCAGAATGTCGCCCCGGGCGCCCACTTTTTCCACCTGGCCGTTCTTGATGACCACGATCTTGTCGGCAATGTTCAGGATGCGTTCCTGATGGCTGATGATGAGGATGCTGCCGCGGGTCTGCTCGTACATCTTTTCGAACACGCGGATCAGGTTCTGGAAGCTCCACAGGTCAATGCCCGCCTCCGGCTCGTCGAAGATGGACAGCTTGGTGCCCCGGGCCAGCACCATGGCGATCTCGATGCGCTTGAGCTCGCCGCCCGAAAGGCTGGCGTTGATCTCCCGGTCAATGTAATCCCGGGCGCACAGGCCCACTTCGCTCAGATAGTTGCAGGCCTCGTTGATGCTGGTGTTCTTGCCGGCGGCCAGGCTCAAAAGGTCCCGCACCCGCAGGCCCTTGAACCGTACCGGCTGCTGGAAAGCGTAACTCAGCCCCAGGTTGGCCCGGTCCGTGATGGACATGTGGGTGATGTCCACGCCGTCCAGCAGGATCTGGCCGCTGGTAGGCTGGTAGATGCCGGCGATGACTTTGGCCAGGGTGGACTTGCCGCCGCCGTTGGGGCCGGTGATGGCCACAAAACGCTCCTGCACCGTCAGGTTGACGCCGTGCAGGATCTCTTTATTGTCGTCGGTCTCATAGCCGACGTTGCGCAGTTCTAGCATGGTACAGATGCTCCTTTAGTAACCGGCCGGGATGTTTGTATAGGAAAGGATTGCCATTTCCCGCCGGAATAATACTATACCATGAAACCGGCCAAAGTACAAGGGGAATCTCTATAAAAACAGTAGATTTTCGGCGCCCGGCGGGCAGAAATCCGGCCATGACCCTTGACAGGGGCGCCCGCAGGTGCTATGCTTTAGCTGTTAAAAGCGTTGACGGGGAAAAGTAACGCCCAACATCCGCACAGAGAGCCCGGCATTTGGCTGCGAGCCGGGACGGGGACGGGGCGGGAAAGAACACCCTACCAGCTGCAAACTGAACCCCTGTTCCGGGGCAGTAGGGGCGCCGCAGGCCGTGCGTTACAGCGGCAGCGTTTCAAAGGTGAACGTGTGCGGAAAAAGTGACCGTATGCCGGGTGTTCCGGCTGCGGTAAAATAGGTGGCACCGCGGGTTCAAGACAGCGACTCGTCCTATTCTACAGGGCGAGCGGGCTGTCTTTTTTCTTGCCGCTTGGCAAAAAGACAAGGCAAGAAGAAAAGGAGTGCTGCTGTATGTGTTGTATCATGGGGTATGCCGGGCGTGACCTGGCCGAAGAAACATTCAAAGACTATCTGCTGCGCACGGCGTCCCGCGGGCCGGACGACGCCCGGGTCTGCCGGACCGAGTTCGGGCTGCTGGGCTTCGGGCGGCTGGCCATCATGGGCCTTACGCCGGAAGGCATGCAGCCCTTTTTCCGCGGGGCGGACTGTGTGGCCTGCAACGGTGAGCTGTACGGGTTCCGCGCCGTCAAAAAGCAGCTGGAGGCCGAGGGCTATACCTTCCAGTCGGATTCCGACTGTGAGATCATCCTGCCGCTGTATTACCAGTACGGCCTGGAGATGTTCCGGCACCTGGACGCGGAATTTGCCATGATTTTGTACGACAGCCGCAAAAAGCTGCTCATCGCCGCCCGGGACCCCATCGGCATCCGGCCCCTGTTCTACGGCTACAGTGATTCCGGCTGCATCGCCTTTGCGTCGGAGGCCAAAAACCTGGTGGGGCTGTGCAAAAAAATCTACCCGTTCCCCATCGGCAGCTACTACTGCAACGGCCAGTTTGTGCGCTACTGCGACATTGCCGATACCCCGGCCTTTTCCCGGGACGAACTGCCGGAGATTCTTGCCAACATCCGGGAAAAGCTGGTGGCCGGTGTGGAAAAGCGGCTGGACGCCGACACGCCGGTGGGGTTCCTGCTTTCGGGCGGGCTGGACTCCAGCCTGGTCTGTGCCATTGCGGCCAAAAAGCTGGGGCGGCCCATCCGCACCTTTGCCATCGGCATGGACACCGACGCCATCGACCTGAAATATGCCCGCCAGGTGGCGGACTACCTCCACGCCCACCATACCGAGGTCATCATTGACCGGCAGCAGGTGCTGGATGCCCTGGAGGAAGTGGTGGCCATGCTGGGCACCTGGGATATCACCACCATCCGCGCCTCGGTAGGCATGTACCTGGTGTGCAAGTATATCCACGAGCATACCGATATCCGGGTGCTGCTCACGGGGGAAATCTCCGACGAATTGTTCGGCTACAAATACACCGACTTTGCCCCCGGCGCCGCGGCTTTCCAGGCCGAAAGCCAAAAGCGCATCCGGGAACTGTATATGTACGATGTGCTGCGGGCGGACCGTTCCATCAGCGTCAACAGCCTGGAAGCCCGGGTGCCCTTCGGGGACCTGGACTTTGTGCGGTACGTTATGGCCATCGACCCGGCCAAAAAACTGAACACCTACGGCAAGGGCAAGTACCTGCTGCGCAAGGCCTTTGCAGGAGACTGGCTGCCGGAGAGCATTCTGTGGCGGGAGAAGGCGGCCTTCAGCGACGCGGTGGGCCATTCCATGGTGGATGATCTGAAAGAATACGCCGAGGGCCTGTACACCGACGAGGCATTTGCCCGGCGGGCGGCCCGGTACGACTACGCCCGCCCCTTTACCAAGGAGAGCCTGCTCTACCGGGAACTGTTTGAAAAATACTACCCCGGCCAGGCCGAAATGATTGTGGATTACTGGATGCCCAACAAGGCCTGGCCCGGCTGCGACGTGCAGGACCCCAGCGCCCGGGTGCTGGCCAACTACGGCGCCAGCGGGCAGTGAAGGGCAAAAGTTGTAAAAATTTGCGCCCGGGGGTTGTATTTGCCCGGCGGGCGGCCTATAATGTCCTTGGACAACTGATTTGCAGAGTAGGAGTCCGCGCGTGGGGCGTAGCCCCGAAGTGCCTGACCGACGGGGAGTTGTGGCAGGACGAAGTGACCGTAAGGTCCGCGGTGCGGGTTCCGCATCCCGCTGCTGCATGACGGTGCGCAACGGCGGGTGTGGTATGTGTATTCCACGCCCGCTGTTTTTGCCTCCTCCCTTGTGCAGCAATGCACAAACGAAGGAGGTATTTTGTATGCAAACCGTCCAGAATCCGTCCCTGTCCGTCTTTTCCGCCGCCTACTGGCGCGCCGCCCGGGCCGAGTTCCGCAACGTGCGGGTGCTGGCCTTTTCAGGGCTGGTGTGCGCCATGGCCATCGTGCTGGAAAGTCTGCCCATCTACCTGCTGGGGCCCAGCCTTAAAATCTATTTCAGTTTTCTGGTGGTTTCGCTGGGCTGCATGTGCTACGGCCCGCTGGTGGGCATGGCAGCGGGGGCCATCATCGACTCGGTAGGGTTTTTGCTGGCTGGCTATGGGGAGCCCTACTTTCCCGGTTACATGGTCACGGCCCTGCTGTCGGGGCTGATCTACGGGGTGGCGCTCTACCGGCGCAAACCTACGCTGCTGCGCATCATTGCAGTGCGGCTGCTTATCAACTACGGCAGCAACGTGTTGCTGGGCAGCGTGTGGAAAGCCATGCTCTACGGCAAGGGGTATCTGTACTATGCCAGCACCGGGCTGGTGAAAAACACCATCATGCTGCCGCTGGAAGTATTCCTGATGTGGGTGGTGCTGCGGGCCGCGGTCCAGTACGACCTGGACCGCAAGTACATCCACGGGCGCATGGCGCGGTGAGGCGGCGTGCCGCACAGGCATCGGCCCCCGGCAGCGACCCTCTTTTTCGTCAAAAGTCATACTTTTTGTGCAAAAATTTGTGCTTGTTGCCCAGTGTGTGCAGGCTTGCCCGGGGCAAAATTTCCGCCTTTCCCCAAAGTTTTTACAAAAAATTAAAAATTATTGCAAACGTCCCCCAAAGAAGCTACAATAGGGGCGTTGGGTTATAAAATGCGTCTGTTTTCCTGCCCATCGGCATGAAAACAGCGCATTTTTTGACGTTACATGGAACACATTGATCGGAGGACGATACAACATGAAGAAACTGCTGGGTATTCTGCTGTCCGCAGCCATGGTGTTCAGCCTGGCCGCCTGCGGCGCCACGGCTGCCACTTCCCAGAGCGCCGCGGATACCGGCGCCGCCACCGCCGAGGGGGCTGCCGCCAACGCCGCGCCCGATGTCAAGGTCGGCGCCATCCTGCTGGGCGACGAGACCGAGGGCTACACCGCCGCCCACATCAACGGCATCAAAGAGGCCGCCGCCGAGCTGGGCATGAGCGAGGACCAGATCATCTGGAAATACAAGGTGCCTGAAAGCGCTGACTGCGCCGACGCCGCCGAGGACCTGGTGGGCCAGGGCTGCAACCTGATTATCTCCAACTCCTACGGCCACCAGACCTACATGGTGGAGGAAGCCGAGAAATACCCCGATGTGACCTTTGTGGCCATGACCGGCGACTTTGCCGCCATTTCCGGCCTGGACAACTTCTGCAACGCCTTTACCTCTGTGTACCAGAGCCGCTACGTCTCCGGCGTGGTGGCCGGCATGAAGGTCAAGGAACTGGTGGAGAGCGGCACCCTGACCCCCGAGACCCAGCCCGACAGCTTTGACGCCGACGGCAAGGTCAAGATCGGCTATGTGGGCGCTTACAACTACGCCGAAGTGGTCTCCGGCTACACCGCTTTCTTCCTGGGCGTGCAGAGCGTCTACCCCGACGTGACCATGGAAGTCATGTACACCAACTCCTGGTTCGACATCGACAAGGAGGGTGCTGCCGCCGAAGCCCTGATCGCCAACGGCGCGGTCATCATCGGCCAGCATGCCGACTCCACCGGCGCCCCCGCCGCCACCCAGAAGCTGAAGGATTCCGGCAAGATCTGCTACTCCATCGGCTACAACATTGATATGCTGGCCACCGCCCCCACCGCTGCCCTGACCTCTTCCACCAACGTGTGGAGCGTCTGCTACAAAGAGATGTTCGAGGCCGCCCAGAACGGTTCTGTGGCGCAGGACTGGTGCAAGGGCTATGAGGATGGCGCCGTCGCCATCACCGACCTGGGCCCCGAGTGCGCCGAAGGCACCGCCGACAAGGTGGCCGAGGTGGAAGCTGCTCTGAAAGACGGCAGCCTGCAGGTGTTCGACACCAGCAAGTTCACCGTGGACGGCGCCGCTGTGACCAGCGCCCCCATCGACCTGACGTTCTATGATTTCAGCACCGGCAGCCCGGTGGCTGTCTACCAGGGCGAGACCAAGGAGGCTATCTCCGACGGTTATTTCCATGAGAGCGAGCTGCGCGCCGCGCCTTACTTTGCGCTGCGCATCGACGGCATCGTGGAGGATGCCGAGCCTGTCGCCTGATTGAATCCCGCCATACAAAGGGGAAGACTGCGCTGTCCCGCAGCCTTCCCTTTTGGCGGTTTACAGGGGGCGCGCCGCCCCTTACACCCCACCCTGCAATAGGATAGGAAAGGAGCCTGTTTTATGGCGCAGACTGAGTACGCCGTTCAGCTCAACCATGTAACCAAGACTTTCGGCCCCGTGGTGGCCAACCGGGATGTGTCGCTGGGCGTGCGCAGCGGCGAAATTCTGGCCCTGCTGGGCGAAAACGGCAGCGGCAAGACCACGCTGATGAACATGATCGCCGGCATCTACTTCCCCGATGAGGGCGAGATCCTGGTGGGTGGGAAGGAAGTGACCATCCGCTCCCCCAAGGACGCCCTGGAACTGGGCATCGGCATGATCCACCAGCACTTCAAGCTGGTGGATGTGTTCACCGCCACCGAAAACATCGCTCTGTCCATGGGCCATGAGGAAAAATTCGACCTGAAGCGGGTGCATGACCGGGCCCGGGCCATCTGCGAGAAATACCAGTTTGCCCTGGACCTGGACCAGAAAGTCTACGAGATGAGCGTCAGCCAGAAACAGACGCTGGAGATCGTCAAGGTGCTGTACCGCGGCGCCGACATCCTGATCCTGGACGAACCCACCGCTGTGCTGACCCCCCAGGAGACCGAGCGGCTGTTCACCGTTATCCGCAACATGAAGGCGGACGGCAAGGCGGTCATCATCATCACCCACAAACTCCACGAGGTGCTGGCCATCAGTGACCGGGTGGCCATCCTGCGCAAGGGCGAGTATGTGGGGGACATTGCCACCGCCGACGCCACCGAGGAAAGCCTTACCGAGATGATGGTGGGCGAAAAGGTGGAACTGAACATTGACCGCCCGGCCCCTGTGAACCCGGTAAAGCGGCTGGACATCCAGCATCTTTCGGTGCGCAGCCCCGAGGGGGTCACCGTGCTGGACGACGCCACCTTCCAGGTGTACGGCGGCGAAATTCTGGGCATCGCCGGTATCTCCGGCAACGGCCAGAAGGAACTGCTGGAGGCCATCGCCGGCCTGCAGCCCGTCGAGCCGGGGACCAGCATCCAGTTCTTCTCCCCCGATGTGGTGGACCCGGTGCAGTTGGTGGGCAAGAGCCCCAAGGCCATCTGCGAGGCGGGCATCCACCTGTCCTTCGTGCCGGAGGACCGCCTGGGCATGGGCCTGGTGGGCTCCATGGGCATGACCGACAACATGATGCTGAAAAGCTACGGCAAGGGCCATTCCCCGCTGGTGGACCGCAAGGCCCCCCACGACCTGGCCGCCACCATCAAAGAGGAACTGGGCGTGGTCACCCCTGACCTGAACACCCCGGTGTCCCGGCTGTCCGGCGGCAACGTGCAGAAGGTGCTGGTGGGCCGGGAACTGGCCGCCGACCCCATCGTGCTGATGACCGCCTACGCCGTGCGCGGGCTGGATATCAACACTTCCTATACCATCTACCGTCTGCTCAACGAGCAGAAAAAGAACGGCGTGGCGGTACTTTATGTGGGCGAGGACCTGGACGTGCTGCTGGAATTGTGTGACCGCATCCTGGTATTGTGCGGCGGCAGGGTCAACGGCATTCTGGATGGGCGCACCGCCACCAAGGAGGAAGTGGGTCTGCGCATGACCCAACTGATAAAGGAGGAACAGGCATGAGTCAAAGCATCACCGCGGCCCACGCGCCGCTGCTGCGCATCGCCCGGCGGGAGGGTGCCACCCTGCCCCAGAAGATCGCCGTCCGGGCCGGTGCCATTCTGCTGGCGCTGGTGGTGGACGCGCTGTTCATCTTCTTTGTCACGGGGCTCAACCCGCTGGCCGTCTACGGCGTCATGTGGGGCGGCACCTTCGGCACCAGCGTCCGGTTCAGCTGGATGCTGCGGGACCTGTCCATCCTGCTGTGCGTGGGCATCGCCCTGGCGCCCGCCTTCAAGATGCGTTTCTGGAACTGCGGTGGCGAGGGTCAGATCCTCATCGGCGGTCTGGCCGCCGCCCTCATCATGGTGTACCAGGGCAACAACCTGCCTGCTCCGGCCCTGTTTGCGGCCATGGCGCTGGGCAGCATTGCCGCGGGTGCCTTGTGGGGCTTTGTGCCTGCCTGGTTCAAGTCCCGCTGGGGCACCAACGAGACGCTGTTCACCCTGATGATGAACTATGTGGCCACCAGCATCGTGGCCTGCATGACCAACATCATGCGGGGCCAGGCCTCCAGCCTGGGCACCCTGAACAAAGCCACCAAGGCGGGCTGGTTCCCCATTGTGCTGGGCCAGCGCTACACCATCAACATCATCGTGGTCATTGTGCTGACCTTCCTCATGTACGCCTACCTCAAGTACTCCAAGCAGGGGTATGAGATCAGCGTGGTGGGCGAAAGCCAGAACACCGCCCGCTACGCCGGCATCAATGTGCGCAAGGTCACCATCCGCACCATGCTTATCTCGGGTGCGGTGTGCGGGCTGTGCGGGTTCCTCATCGTGGCCGGCAAGGACCAGACCATCTCCACCACCTCGGCGGGGGGCCGCGGTTTTACCGCCATCATCGTGGCATGGCTGGCCAAGTTCAACACCTTCTATATGGCGCTGATCTCCTTCCTGCTGGTGTTTTTGGAACGCGGCGCCTCGGAGATCGCCTCCGCCTACTCCCTCAACGAGTATGCCGCCGATATCATCACCGGCGTGATCCTGTTCTTCATCCTGGGCAGCGAGTTCTTCATCAACTACCGCGTCATCCTGCGCGGCGCCAACAAGGAGGGCAAGTGATATGCACAGCAGTCTGATCGCATGGATCATGCGGGCCATCCCCTTTGGCACCATCATCATGTACGGCGCGCTGGGGGAGACCGTCACCGAAAAATCCGGCAACCTGAACCTGGGCGTGCCGGGCATCATGTACCTGGGCGGCTTTGCGGGCTTTGCCAGCGCCTACTATTACGAGAACACGGCTGCCAACCCCAACGGGCTGGTCAGCATACTCATCGCCCTGAGCTGCGCCATCCTGGCGTCCATGGCGGGCGGGCTGATCTACGCTTTCCTGACCATCTCGCTGCGGGCCAACCAGAACGTCACCGGTCTGGCGCTGACCACCTTCGGCATGGGCGTGGCCAACTTCTTCGGCGTATTCATCCTCAACGGCGCCAGCTACTCCGCCGCCCCCATCGCCAACAAGGCCTTTGCCGCCAAACTGCCGGTGCTGTCCGGGCTGGGCACGGTGGGGCAGACGGTGTTCTCTTACGGTTTTCTGGTCTACGCGGCCATCGTGCTGGCCGTGGTGCTGCACTGGTTCCTCACCCGCACCCGGGCAGGGCTGAACCTGCGGGCCGTGGGCGAAAACCCCGCCACCGCCGACGCGGCGGGCATCAATGTCACCCGCTACAAGTACCTGGCCACCTGCATCGGCGCGGGTATCTGCGGCATCGGCGGGTTGTACTATGTGCTGGACTACAACCAGGGCATCTGGGCCACCACCGGCCAGATCGAAGCCCTGGGCTGGCTGGCCGTGGCGCTGGTCATCTTTACCACCTGGAAACCCCTCAATGCCATCTGGGGCGCGTACCTGTTCGGCATGCTGTACTGGCTGTACCAGTTCCTGCCCACGCTGCTGGGGATCACCCTGGCCAGCTACATGACCGACCTGGTGCAGATGGTGCCCTATGTGGTCACCATCCTGGTGCTGATCGTGGTATCCATGCGCAAAAAGAAAGAAAACCAGCCCCCGGAACACCTGGGCTTGCCCTATTTCCGGGAAGAGCGGTAAAAAAACACTGCAAATTTGCGGCGGAATGCCTTTTGCGGGGCCTTTCCGCCGCCTTTTGCACAGCCAAAACTGTACGCCGTACAGATACACTTGACTTTGTGGCGACGGCATAGTATAGTAGATGTGTTGTCTGCCGGGCGGCCGGCAGAGGCATACAAGGAAAGTATACAAAGGACAGAGGGAGAAAATCATGGAACTGTTTACCACGCTGGTGGAACAAGCCAGCAGCTTTTTGTGGAATTATCTGTTGCTGTTTTTGCTGGTGGGCACCGGCCTCTTCTTTACGCTGCGGCTGCGGGGCGTGCAGCTGCGCCGCTTTGGCGAAGGGGTCCGCCGGGTGTTCGGCGGCTTTACCCTGCGGGGCAAAAAGGCCGGCAAGGACGGCATGAGTTCTTTCCAGGCGCTGACCACCGCCATTGCGGCCCAGGTGGGCACCGGCAACATCACCGGCTGTGCTACCGCCGTGGTCAGCGGCGGCCCCGGCGCCCTGTTCTGGGTATGGGTGTCGGCCTTTCTCGGTATGGCCACCATCTATGCCGAGGCCGTGCTGGCCCAGCATTTCAAAACCACCGAGAACGGCCACGTGGTGGGCGGCCCCGCCTATTACATCCGGGCAGCGTTCCAGGGCAAGTTCGGGCGGGTGCTGGCGGGCATCTTCTCGGTGCTCATCATCCTGGCACTGGGCTTTATGGGCAATATGGTGCAGTCCAACTCCATTGGCGATGCCTTTTCCAACGCTTTCGGGGTGCCCCGCATTGCGGTGGGCGTCGTGGTGGCGGCCATTGCGGCCTTCATCTTCCTGGGCGGTGTGGGGCGCATCGCCTCGGTCACCGAGAAGATCGTCCCCGTTATGGCGGCGTTCTACATTGTGGGCTGCATCGTCATCCTGGTCATGAACGCCAAGGCCCTGCCCGCCACCTTTGCCCAGATTTTTGTATTGGCTTTTGACCCCCAGGCCATGGCCGGTGGTGTAGCCGGCGTTACGGTGCAGCAGGCCATGCGGTTCGGCGTGGCCCGGGGCCTCTTCTCCAACGAGGCGGGCCTGGGCTCCACCCCCCACGCCCATGCGCTGGCCAAGGTGGACAAACCCCAGGACCAGGGCGCGGTGGCCATTCTGGGCGTCTTTATCGACACCTTTGTGGTACTTACCCTCACCGGCCTGGTGCTGGTGTCCTCCGGTCTGGTGCCCCAGGGGCTTACCGGTACGGCGCTGACCCAGGCGGCGTTCAGCCAGTCTTTCGGCGGGTTCGGCCCGGTGTTCATCGCCATCTGCATGTTCTTTTTTGCCTTCTCCACCATCATCGGGTGGTATTTCTTCGGCCATACCAACTTCAAGGCGCTGTTCGGGGAAAAAGCCCTGCCGGTGTACAGTGTCATTGTGGTGATTTTCATCCTGGTGGGTTCCACCCTCAAGGTGGATCTGGTATGGGCCATGGCAGACTTTTTCAACGGCCTGATGGCCATCCCCAACCTGCTGGCGCTGCTGGCGCTGTCCGGGTTGGTGGCGGCCATTGACCGGGGTGAAAAGAAATAAAACCCTCCCAAACGGCAAAGGCGCCGCCCCTTGTACAAAGGGGCGGCGCCTTTGTTATGGCAGTAAAGCCATCAGGCGGCGGTCTCCGGCGTGGCAGCGGGGGCCTCGGTGGGGACGGCTGCGGGGAAGAGCAGGGCAAATTCCTTTTCCACCTGCTCGTTGATGTAGTCCTCGCTGGGATAAGCGTCCTCATGGTCGTTCTGGTACCGGGCAATGACCCGCTCCCGCAGTTCGGCCTTGGCGGCGTTGTCCCGCTCGGCCTGGGTGTCGTAGACGTTGCCCTCGAACTCGTAGGTACTGTACACCCGCTGGGCCAGCTGCTCCTCGCTGAGTCCCTCAAAGAAGCTGGACAGGAACCCCAGCGAATACCGGTCGCCGGTGGCGTTGCTTGTGTTGGAAGAATCAAACTGATACTGGTCCGCCGGGATACCGCTTTGCTGGAGCAGCTGGGTGATGCGGTAGCAATCCTGGGTAAAAGCCTGGACGTCGGTGTAGATATAGGGGGCCAGCTCCACATGGACGCTGACCGAGTCCTCGTCCTGCAGGGTGTAGTCGCCATCCTCCATATGGTTGAAGTAGACGCTCACGTACAGGCCGTTGATACGGGCTTTCAGGTCGGTGTCGGCATTCAGGGCCTGGTAGGCCTGGTCCTGCAGCTGGCTGGCGTAGTTGTTGCGGGCGTAGTCCCGGGCGGGGTTGACATAGCGCCAGACCAGCGGCACCAGCGAAGCGCCGCCCACGATGCACAGGACAAGCCCGCTGCCCAGCACGCTGAGCCAGTCGAATTTTACCTTTACGTCGGGCTTGGCCGTGTAGACAAGCAGTTCCACACCCAACAGGATCAGCAGCACCGGGGTGAACCGCATAATGTTCAGCAGGTTGAAGTCGGGCACAAACTGCTGCACCAGCAGCAGCACACCGCCGGCGATCAGCAGCAGGGCGCAGGCCAGGCGGCCCACCCGGCGCACCTTTTTGGGGGCGGGGGGCGTCACCGGAGTCTCGGGGGTGGCGGTTGTCTTGTTTTCGTCCATTTTGTATACCTCTTTCACTTTTTTACAGATGGTAGAATATCACTGCCCGTCGTGGGGATAGGGGGGCAGGTCCTGGTCGTCTTCGGGGCGTTTGGGGTGCAGACCCAGCAGCCACACGCCGGCGGCGATCAGCAGCACCGCGATGACCACGGTGGGGATCGCGCTCACATACTGCCAGGCGTTCTGGACGTTCAGCAGGTTCAGCAGGTCGTAGAGCAGCGGTTCCACCAGCATGCCGTACAGCGACCAGATGCCCAGACCCACCAGGGCCCAGCCCAGCAGCCGGTTATGCCTGGGGATCAGCTGTTTGATCTCGTCCCAGCTGCCCAGCAAAAGCAGGGTGTCCGGCTTGGGGTCCCCGGCGGCCAGGTGGCGGATCAGGTCATAGGTGTCGAAAAAGCTGAACATCCACACGATAAAGGTGGTGACCAGCAGGGGGCTGGCCAAAGCGCCCAGGATAAAGCAGCCGCAGAACAGCGAGATCAGGGCCAGCCCTCGCTGCATATAGCCGTAGTACATCTGGCCGGCGCCGGGGACGCAGGCAAAGATAAAGGTCAGTAAAGCGTTCTTTTTCATGGTTCTCAGTCTCCCTTGGCGGCTTTGCCGCTTTGCTCATGGTGTTGCAGCTGGGCCAGGCTGTTCTCGGCAGCCAGCGTAAAATTGTGCAGCGTATCGTTCAGCCCGTCGTAAAAACCGCTCACGGTGTCGTCCCACCACAGGCCGAAACTGGGCCGGGGACCGGCCTGCCGGGGGGCGGGGGCTGTGACATCCCGGGGGCTGCCCAGGGCGGTAAAGTTCCACAGGGCAAAGGCCAGTACCACTGCCGCGGCGGCAGACACATACCGGTTGGTCAGGATGCGGAACCGCCGCAGCCGCATCAGGTTCTGTACCTGGGGGATCAGGTCCCGCATGGGCTGCTGCAGGCAGGCGGGGGCGGCGTCGATGAGCGCGGTGTACCGCAGCAGGCAGTAGTCGCAAAAGCTCAGATGTTCGGCGGCCTCCAGGGCACCCAGGTCGTCCAGGGTGCCGTCTTTCAGGGCATACAGGCCGTCGTCGGTCAGGTGGCCTTCGGCGTCAAAGAGTTTTTCGTTGTCAAAATACAGGCTCATTCCTTCTGCCTCCTTTCGGTGATCTGTTTGCGCAGCAGCAGCTTGGCGCGCCAAAGCTGGCTGCTCACCGTGGCGGGGGGCCGCCCCACCAGCGCCGCGATCTCGGCGGTTTCTTTGTGTTCCAGAAAGTACAACACGGCGATCTTGCCGTAGGGTTCCCGCAGGGCGCGCACCAGGTCTTCCAGTTCCCGGGCCCCGGCCTGCTCGTCCAGGCGCTGGGCCGGGTCGGCGGCGTCGCCCGGTGGGGCGCCCCGGGGTTCCGGCAGGGCGTCGTCCCCCGGGGTCTCCACCCGGCGCACCCAGCTGCTTTTCAGGTGGTCCTTGCACTTGTTGGCGGCCACCCGCACCAGCCAGGCTTTGTAGTACTGGGGTTCGCACCGGTCAATGGCGGAATAGGCCGATAAAAAGGTGTCCTGGGTCAGATCCTCGGCGATATGGGGGTCGTGGACAAACTGCAGGCAGACCGTATAGACCAGCCGCTGATACTGCTGCATCAGACCGGTGAATTGTTCACTTGTCAGCGTCCACACCCCCTTTTGCTGTGCCTTTCTATTCACTGATACGATTCCCCCGCGCTGATTTTTGCAACGCGGGGGAATTTTTTCAAAATTTTTTTGTGTTTATTCGCTTTCACCCAGTTCCAGGGTCACGGGGCAGTGGTCGCTGCCGAAGATATCCATCAGGATATCGGCCCGCCGGATGCGGGGCGCCAGCCGGTCACTGACCAGGAAATAGTCGATGCGCCACCCTGCGTTGCGCTCCCGGGCGCGGAACCGCATGCTCCACCAGCTGTACATGCCGGTGTCGTCGGGGTGCAGGTGGCGGAACGTATCGGTGAAACCGGCGCCCAGCAGTTCCTCCAGCTTGCCCCGTTCCTGGTCGCTGAAGCCCGCCGCGCCCCGGTTGGGGCCGGGGTTTTTCAGGTCGATGTCGTTGTGGGCTACGTTCAGGTCGCCGCACAGCACCACCGGCTTCTGGGCGTCCAGGTCCCGCAGATAGGCCCGCAGGTCATCTTCCCACTGCATGCGGTAGTCGATGCGGGCCAGCTCGTTCTGGGCGTTGGGCACATACAGGTTGACCAGATAGAAGTCCGGGTATTCCAGCGTGATGGCCCGGCCCTCGTGGTTGTGCAGGTCCTGGGGCAGGCCGTACCGCACCGACAGGGCGGGCACCCTGGCCCAGACGGCGGTGCCGGAATAGCCCTTCTTGTCGGCGCTGTAGATGTATTCGGTGTAGCCCTCGGGGGCAAACTCGGCCTGGCCGGGCTGCATCTTGGTCTCCTGCACGCAGAAGAAATCGGCGTCCAGGGTATGGAAGGTATCTTCAAAGCCTTTTTTCAGGCAGGCCCGCAGGCCGTTGACGTTCCAGCTCACAAATTTCATACAGAGAACTCCTTTTCAGGCGGCTTTGGCGGCGTTTTTCTTCCAGGCGCCGCTGGCAAAGCGGATGACGAAGCAGAGGGTGCGGCACACCCAGTCCAGGATCATGGCCCACCAGACACCCAGTGCGCCCCAGCCCAGCTGCACGCAGAGCACCTGGCTGAACGCCAGCCGCCACACGATCATGGACACGATGGACACCACCATGGTGAACCGCACGTCGTTGGCGGCGCGCAGCGCGTTGGGCAGGATGAAGGCCAGCGGCCAGATCAGGATGGAGATGCCCGCATGGATCCACACCAGCTGGGCGGACAAGGCCGCCGTCTCAGCCGAGAGGGTATACAGGCTCAGCAGGGGGCCCAGCGCCAGCAGCACGGCGGCGTTGGTCAGGCCCTGGGCCACATAGTCCCACTTGAGCAGTTTTTTGGTGTAATGGATGGCCTGGTCAAAGTCCCGCGCGCCGACGCAGCGGCCCACCACCGTAATCATGCCTAAGCACATGGCGTTGCCGATGATGCAGCCCACGCCGTCCAGATTGTTGGCCACGGCATTGGCCGAGATGTGCACGGTGCCGAACAGCGAGATCATGCTGACCACCAGCACGCGGCCCAGCTGGAACAGGCTGTTCTCGCAGGCGGAAGGGATTCCGATGGCCAGGATGCGCCTTACGGTGCCCCGTTCCAGCCGGGTCACCCGGGCCAGGGTCAGCCGCAGCAGGTAGTCAGGCCGGGCGGCCAGGGCCAAAATCAGCAGCGCCCCCACGGCACGGCTGACCAGGGTGGGCACCGCCACGCCGGCCACGCCCATCTTCAGGCCGTAGACACACAGGGCGTTGCCGCAGAAGTTGATAAGGTTGACGATGACCGACACCTTCATGGACACGGCGCTGTTGCCGGTGGAACGGAACACCGCCGCCCCGGCGTTGTACATGGCCAGAAAGGGGAAGGACAGCGCCGTGATGGTAAAGTAGAGCAGGGCCGCCGCCATCACATCCGGCGCGATGGAGCCGAAGAACAGCCGCAGCATGGCGGTGCGGGTCACCAGGCAAAAGGCCGCCACGCCGGTGCCCAGCAAAGCGCTGAGCCCCACCAGCTGCCCGGCGCTGCGGGCGGCGTCCTCCGGCTTGCGGGCGCCCAGGTACTGGCTGGTGACCACGGCGCCGCCGGTGGCCAGCGCCGCGAACACCGTGATGGCCAGCTGGTTGATCATATCCACCAGCGACACGCCGGAGATGGCGGCTTCGCCCGCCGAGGAGACCATCATGGTATCGGCCATGCCCACCAGCACGCTGAGGGCCTGTTCAATGACCAGCGGCCACAGCAGCGTGATGAGCTGACGGTTGGTAAAGATCGGCTTGGTTTGCAGTGGCTGCATGGCAGCGGGTCCCCTCTTTTCCACGAAATCCTACCCAGTATAGCACAAAACATATGCGGCGCGCAATGCGGCGGCTGTAGAAAAAACGGCCATAACCGACAAAAAAATGCGGCAGACCGCACAAGAGGCGGGAACCGACCCGCCCGGCAGCCTGCCGCAAGGGGAATACAAGCGAAGATATTTTGCACTTTCGGGCAGGGCGTCACTCGTAGCGCAGCGCCTCGATGGGGTCCAGCTTGGCGGCCTTGTTGGCCGGATAGTAGCCGAAAAACACCCCGATGCCCATGCTGAACCCCACCGCAATAAGGATGGAGCCGATACTGGGCTTGGCGGACATGCCCACCACGGCGCTGAGCGCCGCCCCCAGGCCGATGCCCAGGGCCACGCCGATCAACCCGCCGATAAGGCAGAGGATGACGCTTTCGGTGATGAACTGGGTACGGATGGCAGACCCCGGGGCTCCCAGGGCCTTGCGGGTGCCGATCTCCTGGGTGCGCTCGGTGACCGAAACCAGCATGATGTTCATGACGCCGATGCCGCCCACCAGCAGCGAGATGCCCGCGATGGCCGAAATACCCAGGGACAGGGTATCCAGCATTTCGGTCATGGATTCCACCAGGCTGGAAATGCTGCTGGCGCTGACGGTCCAGCTGTCGTTGTAGGTATAGTAGCTGGCGAAGTAGCTGCCCACCGTGTCCACAAAACTGGTCACGTTGACGCCGGTGGCGGCCACCACCGTGATGCTCTGGTAACCGGCATCCGCCCCGGCGATCTCTTTGGCCACATCCAGGGGGATGTAGATGCTGGTCACGATCTGGTCGTCGTCGGTGATGCCGAACATGCTGGCATAGATGTTTTCGGTGTATTCATAAACGCCGGCCACATAAAAGGTATACAGTTGGCTGTTCAGGTTCAGGGTAAAGGATTTGCCCACGGCGTCGGTGTTGCTGCCGCCGATGGCCTGCTCCACAAATTTTTCCGATACCACCGCCACATGGCGGCCCGCGTCCTTTTCGTCGTCCAGCCAGCGGCCCGCCAGGATGGGGGTGCTGTCCTCCAGGGCCTGCAGGGCCGCGCTGTTGCTGCCGGATACCGTGGCGGTGATGGTGGTGTCGGGGTCGCCGTATTTGGCCAGGGTACCGCTGCCCGCCTCCTGGCTCAGCTCAATGCGGGCGATCTTGTCGGGAAATGCAGCGGTGAACTCGCCGATCATCTCGTCGCTGATCAGGTCGTCGGCGGCGGGGGTGGCGTCCATGAACCGGCGCAGGGTGACCCCCCGGGCTGTACCGGCCGTGTCGTCGGAATCCTTCTGGGTCACGCTGACCGTGATGTTGCTCACGCCCATGCCGGACATGGAATCGGTGACGGTGCCGGTCATGCTGTTGCCTACCGTCACGATGGCGATAACCGCCGCAATGCCGATGATGATGCCCAGCATGGTCAGCAGACTGCGCATCTTGTTGCTGCGCACGCTGGCCAGGGCCATGGTCACATTCTCAAAGAGCTGCACGTCTGCCGGCCCCCCTTCGCTCCCCGGTGATGAGCCCGTCCCGCAGGGTCAGCACCCGCTGGCATTCGTCGGCCAGCTGGGGGTTGTGGGTGATGAGCACCACCGTTTTGTGGTATTGTTCGTGCATTTCATGGAACAGGTCCATCACTACCCGGCTGGTCTGGCTGTCCAGGGCGCCGGTGGGTTCGTCGGCCAGGATCAGGGCCGGTTCGTTGACCATGGCCCGGGCGATGGCCACCCGCTGCTTCTGCCCGCCGGAAAGTTCGTTGGGCTGGTGCTTCATCCGCTCGGCCATGCCCACCCGGGCCAGCCATTCCTTGGCCCGGCGGCTGCGCTCCCCCGCGGGCACCCCGGCGTACAGCATGGGCAGTTCCACGTTTTTCAGGGCGCTTTGGCGGCCGATCAGGTTGTAGGTCTGGAACACAAAGCCGATCTTGCGGTTGCGGATGGCGGCCAGGTCGTTGTCCGCTGCGGTGTGGATGTCCACGCCGTCCAGGGTATAGGTGCCGGCGGTGGGTTTGTCCAGCACGCCGATGATGTTCATCAGGGTGGATTTGCCGGAACCGGATTCGCCCACAATAGCCACGAACTCCCCGGGGTAGACCGTCAGGTCGATGCCGTGCAGGATCTCCAGCTCGTTGGGTTTGCCGATGTAGTAGCTTTTGCGGATGCCGTGCATCTCGATGAGGGGACGGGCAGTCTCCGGCGCATCGCCGGGCAGGTGCAGCCGCCGGGCGGTGGTGTTGGTGTCGGGCTGCTGCATATCACATGCCTCCCGGGCCGCCGGCCGGGGCCTCGCCGCCGCCACCGCCAGGGCCGCCGCCGGGACCGCCGCCCTCAACGGGCATGGCGGCGCCGGAACTGTCGGTGATGACCATCTGCCCGGCCATCATGTCCTCCAGGCTTTCGGAGGCGTTGGCGCTCTCAATGCCCTGGGTCAGGTCGGAACTGGCGCGGATCACATCGCCCTCCTGCAGTTCGTCGCCGGTGATCTCAATGTAATAGTCGTTGGCGTCGCCGGTGGTGACTTCCACTTCCTCAAAGGTCATGTCCACCCCTTCGCCGCCGTTCTTGCGCAGTACATAGGTGGTGCCATCCTCCCGGGTGCCGATGGCGTCCCGGGGTACGGTAAAGACGTTCTCTTTCTGGTTGATAATAATCTCCACCTGGGCGGAAATGCCGATGAGCAGCCCGGAATCCTGGCCATTCACCGTCACGGTGGCAGTAAAGGCGCCGCTGTCGTTGGCCACGGGGTCAATGCGGGTCAGGGTGCCGGTGATCTCGGTGTCGCCGGTGGCATCGCTGGTGATGATACACTGCATGCCGGTGGACAGCTTGTTCACCGAACTGGTGGGAATGGTGACCTCCACGGTCAGGTAGTCCACATCCTGGATGGTGGCCACCGTGCCGCTGCACACCGAACCCACCGTTGCGTTCAGCGCTGTGATGGTGCCGTCCATGGTGGCGGTCAGGGTGCAGTCTTCCAGGGTGGTCTGCAGGGTGTCCAGCGTGTCGGAAGTGCGGGACGCCTGCTCCAGCTTGGTCTCGGCGCTGTCCACCTGGCGGGTGTTGCTGGTCACGCCGTTGTCGTAGTTTTTCTGGGCCTGTTCCAGGGCTTCCCGGTACTGTTCGATCTGGTTGTAGTACTGGGTGATGACATCAAACCCCTGCAGCCCCAGTTCGGGAATACTGCACTGGCCCTTGGCGATGTTCAGCTGGTTCTGGTAGTTGGTCAGCTGGCCCTGGACCTCTTGCTGGCGGTCACCGTTGCCGTCGTTCTGGGCCTGGGTCAGCTGTATCTGCAGGTTGGCCACGGTGTTTTCCAGCCCGGCGATCTTCTCGGCAAACAGGCCGTAGTAGTATTCCACCAGTTCCCGGTTGGTGCCGGTGGCCCCGGCGGTATTCTCCATGGAGGAGTAGTAATCCTCCAACCCCAGGGTGTCGTAGTCCTGCTTGGCCTTGTCCAGCTTTTCCTGCAGGTCGGCCAGGTTGGTGGACAGGTCCTCTACCGACTGGCCGTAGCTCTTCTGGGCGGCTTCCAGGTTATCGTTGTAGGTCAGCTGGGCGTTTTCGATCTGCTTTTCCACGTCGGTAGTGTCCAGCTGGGCAATGACGTCGCCTTTTCTGACGGTGTCGCCTACCGCCACATTCACAGCGGTGACTTTGTAGGTCTTGACGGAATCCGACGCCGTGACGCTGGCGCTGGACCCCGATTTGACGACGCCGGTAACGCTGACAGAATCGGTCAGGTCGGTTTTTTGCAGGGTGGTGGTGCGCACAAACTGGTAGGTCAGTGCGGCGCTGACCGCCTGGGCGCGGTTGCGCACCGTCAGCACCACGGCGGCAATGACCAGCACGATCACCAAAAAGATGCTCAGTTTTTTGTGCCGTTTGACCCAGTGCAGGGGATTATGGCGCCCCAGCCAGTCCATAGGACTGGGACGCAAGGCTTTGTCTTGTTCCGACATAGTGGTTCCGATGCTCCTTTTGCCCGGCGGGCGGTATTCAACGCCACCAGTGTAGCGCGAAATTGTGTACAAACTTTGTTCAAAAAGCAAAAACAGCGATATGCCCGCACAAAAAGGCATATCGCTGTGCAAATTTAGCTAAATTGTGAACACGGGGCGCGGGATGTGCTGCAAGGCGACTTTTTCCACGGCGTTACGCGGCGGGGGCAAAGCTGTCCAGCACTTCTTTCAGCATGGCGCGGGCGGCCTTACCGCCGTCTTCGACCTGGCCCCATCCGTCGTAGGGGGTTACATCCAGCCGGTACAGAATGCCGTTTTGCTCAAAGAAAGCATAGGAGTTCAGATACGGGCTGGTCTTTCCGTTGCTGGTACAGCGGGGCAGCAG
>DXBO01000072.1 GCA_019116485.1 Candidatus Gemmiger excrementavium | reverse complement strand
TATACTGATGGCATAGAATCAACACAAGCAGGAGGGCGACCGATGAACAATGCGCTGTTTGGACATCGTCTGCGTACCTATCGGAAAGAAAAAGGTCTGACGATCGAAAAACTGGCCGAGCAGGTCGGTCTCTCACCCAACTATCTCGGCGATGTGGAACGGGGCAAAAAACTGCCCAGCATGGCGACCTTTATCCGCCTGGTCAACGTGCTGGACGTTTCGGCTGATGAGCTGCTGAAGGATGAGGTGAACCGGGCAGACTATCTGGTGGACGCCGAGATCAGCAGCCGGCTGGCAGGCCTGACGCCTCGCAGGCGGACGGCGGTACTTAATATACTGGATCGGATTTTGGAGGAACTGCCAAATTTGAACGGGGAAGCGAAGCCGGATGACGCCAAGTAAACCATCGATCTCAGTACAAGGGTTTTATTACGAGAAGATAAGCAAGCAGCCGATTGATTTTTGATGAATCAATCGGCTGCTTGCTTATATGCAAAATACGGCAGGGGCGCTCCGTACCGAAAAGAACTTTCCGACTCAGGGGTTGGAGAACTGTGGCATCCGGCAATATAGAATGATACAACGAAGAAATTTGTGCGGATTACACAAATTCTTGCGCTTTTTGTTGCGGCCTATAAAAGAATGTGGGAGCGTGAAAATCAGCCCAAAAAGCCATGGCCAGCCAGCTGAATAAGCAAAGTGGTCAAATGGTGGTCAGCTGGCAATCCGGGCCGCTCTCAACCCTTCTCCCGCAGCCACTGCGGTAAATCCCAAATGGCGATCCCCTCGTAGTCGTATTTCGGGTGCCGGGTACGGGCCAGGATCATTTTGGGGTAGGCGTCCTTGATGGCCAGCAGCGGTGAGACCTCGCGCTCGAACGTGGCACCGCGGGAAATATCATCGCTGACCTGGATGTACAGCTTTTCGCTGCCCCGCAGTGCGACAAAGTCTACTTCTTTTTGGTACAGCTTGCCCACATACACATCGTAGCCGCGGCGGCGCAGCTCGATGTTGACGATGTTCTCATACAGGTGGCCGTAATCCAAATTGCGGTGGCCCAGCACCGCATAACGGATGCCGGTGTCGCACAGGTAGTACTTGTCGGCGGTCTCCAGATAGCGCCGGCCTTTGATGTCGTACCGCTTGGTGTCGTAAAACACAAAGGCGTTGCACAGGTACTTGATGTACCGCCCCACCGTGACATGGTTGGTGATGATTTTGTTGGCGGTCAGCGTATCGCTGACCCGGTTGGGGGAGGTCAGGTTGCTGATGTTGTCCATCAGGTATTCGCTCAGGTGTTCTAGCACGGTGGTGTCCGGCAAGCGGTATTTCTGCACCAGGTCCCGCGTGACGATGGTGCGGTATACTTCCTGGATATAGGCGGCCCGGTCCTGCTCGCTGCGGTAGGCATAGGACCCGGCCAGGCCGCCCTGCAGGGCGTAATCGTCAAAGGCGGCCTGGATGTCGGTCTTTTGCTCAAAATAGCGGCAGTACTCAGCAAAACTGAAGGGAAAGACCGGGATCTCGATATACCGCCCGGTGAACAGGGTGGCCAGGTCGCCGCTGAGCAGAAAGGCGTTGGAGCCGGTCAGGTAAATATCAAACTGCCCGGTGGCGTGCAAGCTGTTGATGGCCAGCTCAAAGTGTGGGCAGAGCTGGACTTCGTCAATCAGCAGATAGTTGGCGGTGCCTTCTTTGACATGTTCTTTCGCGTACCGGTGCAGGGCGCGGTAATCTTTCAGTTCCTCCCAGTCCAGGTCTGTGAAATCAATGGAGAGGATGTTGGCGGCCGGGCCCTGCTGCTGGAGCTGCTGCTGGAAGGCCCGCAGCAGGCAGGACTTGCCGCAGCGGCGGATGCCGGTGATGATCTTGATGTCCGGGGTGTTTTGCAATCCCAACAAGCGTTCGAGATATTGCGGGCGGTCGATCCATTTCATGATGCAAACCTCCGATTTCAAAAATAAAAAAATCAGAAAGTTTTGAAACTGAAGCTAGTATGGCACAAAACAATAGAAAAAGCAAGCGAAATCTTGAGGGTCCCGGTACACCCGACAGATTCCCGGCACTTTTGGTTTATCAGATACACCCTAAAAGACTGGCGTTGGTCCTGTCATCCAACTTTACAATACAGTAAAAGAATCGCCGGGTTCCTGCGTTGGATATCCGCGCCGTTGGGATCGCTTCCCCGCCACTTGACCGGGACAGATCCTATGCCTGGTCAATGCGTTCCGCCAAACAGCCTCGGGCCCGCCCCGGCCAGCCTGCGGCCGATCAGCCGGGCCAGGAAGCCCACCAGCAACGCCGCAGCCAGGGAACTCTCCCGCACACCGTGCAGTTGGCCGGATAAAACAAAGGAGAGCGCCGCTGCGCCCAGCGTCATGGCGACGTCGAAGCAGACCTTGGTTACGCCGAAGTCAGTGCGCCAGACCGTGACGACGGCCCGCACGAAGGACTCCCCCGGCAGCATCGCGACGTTGGCCAGCACTTCCAGCCAGACGCCCCGCGCGAGCACCCCGCACCCCAGCAGCAAAAACACGGCCCGCGCCGCGTAGTGCTGCGGCGCCACAAACCACAGCAGTTCCATCGTCAGGTCGATGAAAACGCCGAACGCCACCGAGATGGGGATTTGCAGCAGGTCCTCGGCGCGGAAGCGGCGGCGCAGCAGGATCAGCTGCAGCAGCACGAGAAACAGGCTGAAGGCGATCGTGAATCCCCCCAGCGTGAGAGGGAAGTGCAGGCTCAACACATAAGGGCTGGCCGAGATTGGCGAGGGCCCAGGTCGGCGCGGGTGATGAGGCTTACGCCCAGCGAGCTGATGAAAAGCCCCACAAAAAATACGAGATACCGTTTTGCTTTTTCCATATTTCCTCCTGTTTTTATGCTTGGCGCTTGGCATGTTCGCCACAAAAAGCCGGGCGGGGCGCCGCGCCAAAGCTGCGGTCCCGTCCGGCCAAACCTGTGTTGCAAAGCTGCGTCAAATGTCCAGCGCCGCGTGGTAGCCCCAGTAGACGGCGTTGGTGATGGTGCTCACCTTGGCGGCGTCGCCGATGACGCGCACAAAGGGCGCGGCGTCCCGCAGGGCTTCGACGTCGGCGGTGCGCGAGCGCTGGCCCAGCGCGCAGATCACGCTGGTGCCGGGGACGAGCACCTGCGCCCCGTCCTTCGTCTCGCAGAGGATGCCGTCGGGGCGCACTTCCAGCCCCTTGCAGCCGGTGTGTACCGTGACGTACTTCTCGATCTCTTTGAGCAGCAGCGGGCGGTGGCGCACGTTAGCGTCGGGGGCCAGGGTGTCGCGCATCTCGACGAGGTGGACATGCTTGCCCTCCTGCCCTAGGTGGATCGCGCACTCGCAGCCCGCGAGGCCGCCGCCAAAGACCACCACGTCGTCGGTGATCTTGTCCTTCTCTTTATAATAGTTGTTGACGATGACCACGTTGTCCCCGTCGAGGCCGGGGATGGGCGGCACCAGCGGGGCGGAACCCACCGCGATGATGAGGGCGTCGGGGGCTTCGGCCGCGGCCAGCTCCGGCGTGACCGGCGTATTCAGCCGAATCTCGACACCGGCTTTGCGGGCCAGCGCGGCGTAGGTCCCGGCCAGCTCGTACATTTCGTGCTTAAAAGGCAGGGCCTGCTCGCTCTTCAAAATGCCGCCCAGCTCGCCCTCTTTCTCGCACAGGATGACCTGGTGCCCGCGGCGCGCGGCCGTCCAGGCCGCGTACAGCCCGCCGGGGCCGCCGCCCGCCACCAGAACCTTCTTTTTGACGGGCGCGGGCTGGATCTCGTCGCCCTCCATCTCGCGGCCGATCAGCGGGTTGACCGTGCAGCGGCGGGTCGAGGTGGCGGCGCGCTCGGCCATGCAGGTGAAGCAGCGCAGGCAGTGTACGATCTCGCCGTCGCGGTTGGCCATGACCTTGTTGGGCAAGAACGGGTCGGCCAGCAGCGCGCGGGCCATGTAGATGACGTCCGCCTGGCCGGAGGCGAGGATCTCCTCCATCTGGGCCGGGTCGTTGAGGCCGCCGATGGTCGCCACCGGGACTTTCACATGCTTCTTGATCTCGGCGGCCAGGTAGACGTTGCAGCCGTGGGGCTTGAACATCGAAGGGTGGGTGTCGCCGAAGCCGCGCTGGTAGGTGCCCGCCGAGACGTGCAGCAGGTCGATGTAGGGCTCGAGCTGTTCCGCGATGCGGCAGCCCTCGGCGAGGTCGTAGCCGCCCTCGAACAGCTCCGAGCCAGACATGCGGAACTCGATGGGGAAGCCGGGGCCCACGGCAGCGCGCACAGATTGGAGCACCTCGATGGCGAAGCGGCAGCGGTTTTCGAGGCTGCCGCCATACTCGTCGGTGCGGTGGTTGAAGTAGGGCGACAAGAACTGGTTGATGAGCCAGCCGTGGCCGCCGTGGATCATCAGCATCTCAAACCCGGCGCGCTTGGCGAGGCCCGCCATATGGCCGTAGGCTTTCACAATATCGGCAATCTGCTCTTGCGAGAGCGCCTTGACCGGCACGCCGTCGGGGCGGGTGGTGTCGCTGGGGCCCCACTGGTGCATCTCGTGCTGGCGGGTCTTGTCGGTCATGTAGGTACCGGCGTACATGCCGGAGTGGGACAGTTCCAGGCTGGGCATGGCCCCATGGCGGCGGATGGCGTCCGCCGTGTAGGTGGCGCAGGCCAGCGAGTTGAGGATGCTCTCATCCAGGTGGTAGGCGTGAGAGCCGTCGGTTTCGGGGTGAACCATGCACTCGGACACCGTAACCGCCGCCGCGCCGCCCTTGGCCCGCAGCTCATAGAAGGCGGTGGACTTGGGGCCGATGCAGCCGTCGTTGGAAATGTCGGTGCCGCCCATGGGCGCACTGAACATCCGGTTGCGGAAGGTCACGCGCCCGATGGTGATGGGGCTGCACAGGTGGGGGTATTTTCGTTCCATGGTAATAAACCTCCTGTCATTTCAATACGGAAGGACCTTGCGGCCCAGCGCCGTGTGCATCAGCATGGCGCTGCCGGAATACACCATCCACGCCGCAAAGGCCATCACGCAGCCTGCGGCGGGCAGGCGCAGATTGAAAAGCCCCAGGTCGCTGACGCCCATGCAGGCAAACCCCAGGCAGATGACCCCCATAAAGAAGGCCATGGGAGCGTTACGAAGCCGGGCGAACGAGAGGGAGATGCAAAGCAGCATAAACGCTGCTGCGAGAAAGGCAGGCCCGTCCACGAGCCCTTTGACCGCGGCGATGGGCTCTGGCACTGTGCGCCCGGCCGCCGTATACGCCACGACTACGGCGCCCCAGACGCCATTTTGCACCAGCGTCACGCCGGACAGCGCGCCGTTGGCCACTGCCCCGATCACATTGCCCGTGCGGAACGCCTGCGCGCTAGTCAGCAAGATCAGCGGCGCGGCGGCCAGCGCCCAGGGCATCACCGCAGCCATGGCCGTGGTATCGGCCAGCCCGAACAGCACTGGCCACAGGGTAAACAACACGAGGCCGGTGACAATGTTGCCCAGCGGGGTGGGGTCGGCAATCTTGTTGCACTCGTTCATGAAAACTCCTCCCTGTGTCAGGAAATATGGGATTGTCAAAAACGCCGGGCCCTTTTCCGCTGCACCCTGGGGGAGCAAAGATAATGCCGCCGCAGTCTGCGGCGGCACCATCTGGTACACGAAATAAGGGGAGGAAAGTCAAACTCAGATCGCGGGCTGGCCCATGTACAGCAGCGTGCCGTCCTCCGCGCGGGAGAACTTGGCCAGAAACTGGTCATAGCTGGCCCAGCTCTCGCCGGGGTAGTTGGCGTGGGACATATCCCGCACGGTGCCCACCGTCAGCATAGGCACCCGCTTGGCATTGAGGTAGACGTAGTAGCGGATCTCGCCGCAGGTGTAGGTCAGCGGGGTGGTGTCCAGACTGTAGATCTTCATCAGGTTTTTCAGGAAAGAGGCGATGTCGTGGGCGGCGTGATACTCCAGCTCGCCGTGCTCCAGATCGGCGCAAAGCCAGTCCTTCTCACCGAACAGGAAGAAGAAGGGCACCGCAGGTTCGATCGCTTCGGGCAGCTGCAGCTCATGGTCGGGGTCCACCAGCGCGGACCAGGGAGCCACCGCGGCAAAGACCTGCGGGGCTTTTTGGGCCAGGGTGGAGGTCATCATGCCGCCGCTGGACTGACCGCAGGCGTAGACGCGGCCACTGTCGATGGAATAGCGGCCCTTGACATCGTCAATGACCGACAGTACGAACTTCACGTCGTCGATCTTCTCGCCCTTGTACTCGCCGCACCACAAAAGCAGGTTGCGCACCGCGCCGGGGCGCTGCTGGTAGACGCCAGCCTCCGGGTAAACCAGGATGAAATCCCGCTCCTCGGCCACGCGGCTCATGTCAGCCAGGCTGATAAAGCTCTCGGCCGTGCCGCCGCGCCCGTGCATGCAGACCACCAGCGGCGCCGGGCGGCCCAGTTCCCTGACACGGTCGGGCACATATTCATACCAGGTGCGGGTCCAGCCGTCCAGCTCCATCGTATGGCGGGCAAAGCCGTAGGCCTCCGGGTCGATGCGGCCGCGCAGCGCCTTGGTGCCAAAGCAGCGGTGGCGGCAGGCTTTGTTCAAAAACGCCCACACCGCGCCCAGCCGTTCAGCGTCCGGGGTGCCGCTGAAATCGTTGGTCACCCGAACCTGGCTAATCTTTTCCTCGTTGATCTGGCTCTTTTTGCATACGTCGGAGGGGAAATAAATCTCGTCCGCCCACTGGTTGGAAAAAGCCTCGTCCGCCACGTCGTTCATGCTCTTCCAGTAGGCGCAGACCCGGGCGTTAACCCCGGCGTTTTCGCCCCAGCTCATCCAAACCGGGACCTGCACCTTGGCCGCCGAGATGACCAGCTCGGTCTTGCCGGTGTTCTCGCCCCCGGCGGTGGCCTCGGCGTTGAGGGTGGCGCGGGCGTCCAGGTCGCCGAAGGTGGCCAGGCCGCTCCACTCGCTGCTCATCTTCATGACCGCCTGCTGGGCCACGGTGGAGCCGCCGCCCACGCCCACGGCGTAGATGTTGTCCTGCATGGCCACATAACCGCGGCGGCCGTTGATTTGCACATAGACCCGGTTCATGTAATCGGCGTCGGCGCCGTCCAGGTCCCAGCCGCCAGGGCCGGGGATCAGCACGTGCAGAAAGATGTTGTGTTCTTTGGCAAAGGCCAGCCAGGGACCCTGTTCCAGGTAGTCCAGCACCGGCATACCGTCGGGCGGGGCCACCACCAGGCAGGGCTGATTGTACACTAGGTCCGGGTGGATGTAGGTGTAAAAGGTGCGGGTCTGGCCGTTCACCTCCACCGGCTCCTCAAACAGGCCGCTGACCAGGCAGCGGCGGGGCTCGGTGTGATCCACTTCCAGTTCGCTCATGTCTTTGGGAAATGTTTTGACTTCCAGCATGATTGTAGCCTCCTGTGATAAAATTGCTCCACGCCGCAAAGCGCCGGGCGCTGAGCCTGACGCTTTGCAGCACGGGGCAAGGGAAAGAAGAGAGGATCACTCGTACATCGGGAACACCGTCATGATCCAGAACACAGACACGACGCAGAGGATAATAGCGGGAACGATGGACTGTTTAATGATAGACTTCAGGTCGTAGCCGCCGTTGGCCATGCACATGGGGATAGCGGGGGTGGCCATGGGGGTCATGAAGGAACTGAGGCAGGCGGACTGGACCAGTAGCACGATGCCGACCGGGTTGGCGCCCATGGCCTTGCAGGCCAGGATGGCGATGGGAATGAAGATGATCATGACCGTGCGGTTCATCATGACCTGGGTGAGCAGGAACGGCACGATGAAGAAGACGAAGCCGATCAGATAGGGGTTGGACAGGGTGTTGGCGAAATCGGCCAGGATGCCGCCGACGACCTCACCGGCGCCGGTCTGGGTCAGGGCGCCGCCCATGGACAGTGAACCGACAAACAGGAACGCCATGGGCAGGTTGATAGCCTGCACGGCTTCCTTCTCGGTCAGGACGCCGAAGACGACCATCGCCACAGCGCCGGTGACGCAGATGACCCAGGTCTCAATACCCAGCTGGGGCTGGAACAGCAGAGCCAGCGTGGTCAGGATAAAGATGATGTAACCGGCGCGCTCCTTAAAGGGGGACAGCGGTTCGCGGTTGTCGGCACGGGTCTTCAGGGCGTTGGATTCCACCGGGGGCTTGGCCGGGGAAAACTTAGTGGAGAAGAACACGCAGTAGATGAACATGGCGACTGCTGCGGGCAGGCGGGCCTTCATCGGGTCGGTGATGGCAACCGCGTAGGTAGTGTAATCGTTGGCCTGCAGGTAGCCATTCATCTCAGCAAAGACCGTCGCGCCGCCGCCAAGAGGGAAGGCGGAAACGGTGGAGATGCAGGCGATAGCGATAGGAAACAGCACCTTGCTGGGGTTGATGCCCATCTCCTCACAGGTGGCGATGAGCATGGGGGCCATGATGCCGTAGACGATGACCGAGCTCTGGATGAACTGGGACAGGATCATGGTGATCAGCACATAGCCGAACATGACGCGGATCAGGGAGCCTTTGGCGATGCGGTTGACGCTGGTCGCCACCGTCTTGACGAACTGGGTGCGGTTGAAGCCTGCGGCCACTACGAACATGGCCATCATCATGATGCCGTTGGGGTTGCCGAAGTACCCGGCCGCGGTGGCGGGGTCCAGGCAGCCGGTGAGCACGAAGGCCAGCATACTGACCAACGCCACCAGGCCCATAGGCCATTTGCCGATGATGTAGCCGATCATCGTAAGTGCACAGATGATCAGGCAGATCGTTAAACTCATGATACATCCTCCTTATACCGTTTTAAACGTCCTTAGACGAAGCGGCAGACATGATCAACCGCGATGTCCGAAAATCCGTAGGCTTCCGCCTTGGTCAGCTTGCCGTTGGCGATGGCGGCGATTTCCTGCAGCAGCTCCTCGCCCATCTCCTTGGCGGTCTTTTCGCCCCGCACGATGGGGGACAGGTCTACGTCCATGTTGTCCTCCATGCAGCGATAGGTGCGCGCGTTGGCAGTGACCTTGACCACCGGCACAATGGCGTTGCCGGTGGGGGTGCCGCGCCCGGTGGTGAAGATGATGACCTGGCAGCCGCCCGCTACCATCGAGGTGACCGAGGAGATGTCGTACCCGGCGGTGTCCATAACGATGGCGCCGTGCTGGGTGGGGCGCGCCGCCTGTTCCAGTACCTCGCGGATGGGGCGAACGCCGCCCTTGCGGATGCAGCCCAGGCTCTTTTCATCCAGGGTGGAAAGGCCGCCCGCCTTGTTGCCGGGGGTGGGCTGCCCGGCGCGGCAGTCCTGCCCGGCAGCCTTCAGGTGTTCCTCGTAGGCGCGGCAGACCTCGATGATCTCGTTGTGGATCTTGGGGGTGGCGGCCCGCTTGGCCACCACATGCTCGGCACCGATCCACTCAATGGATTCGCTCATCATGCTGGTGGCGCCGTAGTCCACCAGCAGGTCGCTGAGCTCGCCCACGGCGGGATTGGCGGCAATGCCGGAGGTGGCGTCGGAACCGCCGCACTCGATGCCCAAAAA
>DXBO01000011.1 GCA_019116485.1 Candidatus Gemmiger excrementavium | reverse complement strand
CACAGTTCCGCAAGCGCCTTTTCCAGGTCCGCCGCGGGTCTGGGCAGACGGGTAGCCCAGGTGATCTTCCCCACGATCTCGTAATTTTCATTGACCAGGCCGGCGGTCATGGTGGTGCCGCCCAGATCGATACCGATGGTATAACTCATAATATGATGCCTCCTATTTCATCTGCACAGCGCTTGCCGTGCAATTTCAGTTCCTGTACCAGATTTTCCCGTGTGGCATTGACGATAAGTTCCTGCGGGAAAGAAAGCTCTTCCAGCATGGCAAACAGCGGCGGCAGTGAGGTCTGCAGTTTCCAGTCGCTGTGTGCGTCGCTGTCCACAGCGATGCGGCAGCCGTTTTCCAGGCAGGCGGTCAGCAGGGCGCGCATGTTGGGAATGCCGTCTTGCCGCACGGCGAAAGACCCGGCATTGAGTTCCACCACCTTGTGGTTTTGGGCAAAGGCCTTTGTCACCACGTCGTAATCGTAGCGGTAGTTTTCCTGCTCTGAATGACCGATGCAGTCCACATAGGGATTTTCTGCGATATGCAGCCAGATGCGGTTGGCTTCCTTACGGGTCAGCAAACCCGGCAGACAGGGGCTGTGGATGGATGCCACCACCCAGTCCATCTGTTCCAGCTGGCTTTGGGGCAGGTCCAGCCCTCCTTTGGTGTCCATAACATTGGCTTCAGCGCCATACAACATGGCCACACCGGCCACAGTGCGAGGCATGGCGCGCCAGTTGGCAAAATGCCAGCTGTGGGCTGTATCCGGCATGGCCGGGGCGTGGTCGGTCACCGCCAACGCACAATATCCCGCCGCTTTGGCAGCGGCGGCCATTTCATTCACCGTCTGATACGCATGGGACGCGCACAGGGTGTGGGTATGAAGGTCTGCAATCACTTGCATGGAATCGGATTCTCTCTTTTCATTCAAAGTATCTCACAGGGAAATATCATCCTGCAGGCCCAGCTGCGCCAGCAGTTCTTTGGCGGCGTTGTAGCCCATCTCCTTGGTGCGGTTATTGATGGCCGCCGTCTCCAGGATCACGGCCAGATTACGCCCCGGCATTACAGGAATCAGCATGCTGGGCACCTGTACGCCCAGTATGTCATAATATTCGGTATCCAGGCCGGTCCGGTCATAGTTTTTGGTGCGGTCCCAGGGTTCCAGCTGGACCACCATCTCAACCTCCACGCTGCTGCGCACCGAGCCGATGCCAAACACATGGGCCACGTTGATGATGCCAATGCCCCGCAGTTCAATGAAATGGCGGATATTGGCAGGTGCCGTGCCCAGGATGCTTCGGTTGGACACACGCCGCAATTCCACCGCGTCATCGGCAATCAGGCGATGACCTCGCTTGACCAGTTCGATGGCGGTCTCGCTCTTGCCCACGCCGGAATCGCCCAGGATCAGGATACCCTCACCGTAGACTTCCACCAGCACACCATGGCGGGTGATGCGGGGAGCCAATTCTTTGTTCAGCGTTGTGATAAGCACCCCCATCAGCGCCGAGGTCATCTCGGCGGACATCAGAATGGGCACGGAATACTGCTTGGCATACTGCATCATCTCAGACAGCGGCTGCATGTCCCGGGTGATGATCACAGCCGGCGGCTGAAAAGAAAAGAGCTTTTCCAGCCGCATATCCCGCAGGGTGGTAGACAGCTCTTCCAGATAGGACATCTCGGTCAGGCCGATGATCTGGACGCGGGTATTGTCGAAATTTTCGTAATACCCCGCCAGAAGAATACCGGGGCGGTAGACCTCGGTGGCGGTGACTTTGATCTTGTCCAGTTCACAAGGGGTATAGGCGACGGTCAGGTTGGCTTCCTCCGCCAGTTTTGCTAAAGAGACTGAAAAATCAGACACGAACAAACGCCCCTTTCCTGTGTAAAGTCAGATTATACACATTATACCGTACCTGCCGTTTTTTGTACAGAGGTGCCGGAAAATCAGGGCAAAAAAATCCCCGCCGCAAAACGGCGGGAAAGAAAACTCTATGCGGGGCGAAACGCCGCCCATCTCTTTTGCAGCCAGTGATGCAGCGCCAGCAGTGCTTCCGCCGCCGCCCAGGTGGCAGCCAGATATACCAGAAACAGAAGGGCCGTATCCCGCCGTGAAAGGGCAGCAAGGTCGAACTTTTCTACCAGACGCTGGATCAACACATGGTGTACCAGGAACACCGCGTAGGACAGTGCGGCCAGCTTTGCGCAGATGACACGGGGCCAGGGACGGTCCAGAAAACGGGCAACACCGGCCAACAATGTAAACACCGCCGCACTGCACAGAGCGCAGGTGATTTTGGCATCCAGAGGCTGGCACAGCGGCGTGGCAGCCGCACACACCACTGCCAGCACCACTTTGGCCTTGACCGGCAGGCGCAGAAAAAGCATACCGAAAAGAAATTCCAGGATATGGATGGCGACCAGGTTCGCGTCCCAGCCTGCCAGATGTACGGGCAGACATAGCAGAAGCGTCAGTCCCCAGGTCAGCCACGGACGGCGCAGCAGCCCGCGCTGCAAAAGCGGAAACAACAGGTAGATAAACAGGATACTGCCCAGGAACCACTCGCCCACACAGGCAAAATCCATGCCTACCCAGCCGGCTGCCACGGCAAAGTTGTCAAGTCCTGCCACCGTCAGCAGCAGCGTAAGGGTTTTGGCACCCGCGTAATATCCGGGCTTGCTGACAAATCGAATGGAAAAACAGATCGCCCAGGCCAACCAAAACAGCGGATAGATGGCCCGGACACGTTTTTTATAGAAGGTCATAGGGCTTTGGTCGCTCGGAACGGTCAGCGCCAGCGCCGCCCCCGAAACCATAAAAAACAGCGAAGAGCCGAAGTCCCCCAAATAGATGCCGAAGGGCAGCACACTGACGAACAGCTTGTGCGGCAGCGTAAAGTAACCAGTGACCGTCGCGTTGAAATGAATGACCAGGATGGCAACCAACGCCGCCGCGCGGATAAAGTCCAGATAAAACAACCGTTGCTTTTTGATAGCCTCTCTCCCCTTTTATCGCCGCTTCAGGCGGTGTTTTGCCAGGCGCCCCAGCTGTTTGGCCAAGGTGGCCGGTTCTTCGGCAGCCTGCATATACAGCGCCAGCACGTCGGCAGCCGCAGCCCTCTGGGCTTCGCGCTCCAGCACGGCGGTGGCGTAACCGCTTTTCTGTGCCAGCAGCGGCAGCAGCCACACATCCCGCGCTTGCCGAATTTCCGGGACCCCTTGCGCAAACGCCGCTGTGCGCACCAGCACCCAACCGGCGTGCGGGGCCGGCGGCGGATCATCGTTTATCGGCAGCCGTGTTTTCTGCTGTACCCAGTCGCGGTCAGTGTTCCACTGCCGGCGCACATCCTGTAATGCCCGGGGCCACAACGGCAGCGCAGGGCACAGCACCCCCAGCAGCGGTTCTTTGGCAAACAGCTGGATCGCCTGATGCAGTACCATCTGTGCCGCCTCAGCTTCCTGATGGCAATACCATCTGGTGACCGGATCGCCCAAAAACGGTGTCCAGCGCAATAACCGCAAACCCGTCCCCTCTAACGACGGCGACACGGCAATGTCCGCAGACAGACCGTACCGCCAATGCAGATTCCGCGCCAATTCGCTCAAAGGCTGGTCCCGCAGCAGGGCACGGACCACTTCCTCTACAGGGTAATCGGTGCAACCTTTCAGGTAATCGTACAGTTCTCTTGCCGCGGTACCGTCGGTGCGACGCAGTTCGTCCCCAAAGGGCGTAAAAAAGCTGCGGCGCTTGAAAAAGGGACACCCTCGGTTGGCCACCAGTTCCCGCGGACAAGCCATGATGGGATTCACAAAAATCTCCGCCAGTTCGCCGGTGTCCACAAAACTGTCCCACCTGAATCCCAGAGATGCAAAATGGGAAGTAAAACGGGTCTCGTGCCGGATGACCGACTCCTCATAACTGGTAGGCAGTTCCATTTCCAACCAATACCGCCAGAAAGCATCGCTGCGCAGAAGACGGCTGCGCAGCGCCAGGAAGTGGGACTGCAGGTGTTCCGGCACATGCCCGCCGAACCGCCGGCTGCGTATAGCGTAGTGGCGTGTCAACCCCCAGAAATCCAAGTCCTGCCGCGTTTCCATAGCCGCAAACATCGGCGCCAGGTCGCAGACCGGACCGGCCAGGGTATAGTTCATCAGCACCACTTCGTCGTAACGGCTGATTTCTTCCCGCCCCCGCGTCAACAACGCCTGGCGGTAGGCCCCCACATCAAAACCGGTATTTTCCCGCTCCAGCAGCACAACACCGCTTTCCTCAACCCAGGTGCGGTCCGGTGTTTCTACCGTACCGTTGGTGACGAAGAGTACCTCGCCATAGCGCTGCATCGCCTGTACAGCCAAGCGGCAGGGCGTGTCGATCACGCCCTGCCGATCATAGTGAAAGTAGATGAACAGCCGTTCCATGCCGTCAATCCTCATAGGGGCCGTGCCGGGGCCCAAAAATCGCCCGTTTGGTGGCAATGATGCCCTTGTAGGCAGGTTCGGGCAACTTGTCCCGCAGCCAGTTGCGGGCATGGCGGCGGCGGGTGTTGGCATAAGGGCCGTACACACCAAACAGATGCCGTTTGGCAGCAAAGGCGGTGGCGGCAGTAGCAGCTGCCCAGAAGGTCGTGCAATCGAAGACCCGGGCCAGCGGGCGGATCAGCCCGTTGGCATAAGCCTGCATGGTATCACTGCGGCGCACCGCAAAGTCCCGGCTCATGACCACAGCGGGATAGTACCCCGCCGCCTGGGCCACAAAGGGATAGATACGCTCAATGGCATGGCTGATGGTACCGTCCTGGGGCAGCGGTTCCGGCGGGAAATCCTCATGCTGCCACCCCCGGTCAAACAGGGGGGCCAGCGCCTTGGGGCGGAACCAGAACACACTGCCAAAAGGCGCAATGGGGGATTCCTCCCCGGAAATAGGCACACTGAGCCCCAGTTCTTTCAGCAGCTTTTTGGTGTTTTCAAAGTTGGGGCCCCAGCCGCCAGAACACATGTTCAGGAAATACAGCCCGTGCGTGGGGTACGGCGGACAAAGAATACCCAGATAGGGATCATTCTCAAATTCGCAGAGAACGTTGCGCACATGGGCGGCATTTTTACAGACGTTTTCGTTGCAGACATAGCCGAAGCTGGCCCCCACGCTGCCGGGTTTGGTCTGGATTGCTTTCTTGTCATGCATAAAGCAGGCGTAGTCATACCCGCGCAGATGCGGCGCCAAATCGCACAGGAAAGCAGCCACATCCCGGCCACGGTTTTCTACCACCAGCACGGTGACACTGTGCAGCGCAAGAGGAGCAAACGCCTGTTCGATGCGCCGCTTTTTTTCCTCGCTGTTGGTAGAAATGAACACATCCGTCTGCGGGGGGAATTTGGCCGCAAATGCTGTGCTCTGGTCCAGCATATCCATAAAATACAGGTGCATGGCCAGGGCAATGCGCCGCTCGCAGCAGACACTTTCCGCCGCCACGGCATCCTGAACGGTGGGCGCGATGATACGGGTCAACCCCAGGTTGCGGGTAAAATCATGGGGGTGCATGGTGCGGATCATGTTTTTCCAGATCAGATCCATGGGGTAGTCGGTCTCATCCCGCAGATATTCGTACAGTTCCTGCACCGGCTCACCGGCAGTGTCGTTGAGATAAGCCTCCATGGGATGCATAAAGCTGCGGCGCTTGAACAACGGGCAGTGCTTGTCCCGCAGCAGACGCACCGGACAGACCAGCAACGGGTAATCGGTAAAATCTTTCAGATCATCCGTTCTGACGTAGACATCCCACTTGAAGCCCTTATCCTCGAACTGTTTGGTAAAGACCGCCTCATACCGCTGGACCGAGTCGTTGTAACTCTCGATCATGGGCATTTCATCCCAGTAGGTCTGCAGCTCTTTGCTCTGCACAAAGCGCTTGCGGTAGACGATGAAATGGGACTGGATATGCACCGGCAGATACCGATACAGATGCTTGCCTTTGAAGGGATTGGTCTTGGCGCCGTGGTGGATGGTCAGGCCCCAAAAATCCAGGTCCTGTTTTTCCGCCATGGCGTCAAACATCTCCTGCAGGGGGCGCACCGGTCCCATCAGCGTGGAATTGGTCATGACGATCTCGTCGAATTCGCTCAACGCCTGCCAGCCGTAGGCATCCAGCGCCGTCTTGTAAGCCCACACATCCAGGCCCTTGTTTTCCCGCACAATGATGTGGTCGGTATATTGTGAAAAGGCCTCACGCCCCTGCTCGCTCAACTTGCCGTTGCACACGACCACCAGTTCCGAGAGGTTTTTGACAAGGTCTGCCAGATAATAGGTGATAAAAGGGTCCACGTCCCCGTTTTTCTCATAAAAGAAGAAGATTCCCAGTCGTTTCATAGCCGTTCCTTCTCCAGAATTCGGTTGATCTTGGTGGCATCGCCCCAGGTGCCGGGGCTGTCATAGGGGCGGTCCGGGAATGCACCGTACTCCAGCTTGATTTTGTAGTTCTTTTCCCGCAGGAACCGTTCCACCCGGTCAGCCAGCGATTGCGGCTGACCGGTGCAGACGTTGATGATGCCGTTGATCTCCTGCTGTACGCTGGCCGCCACGATCATGTTGGCCAATTCTTCCACATCGATAAAATCATAGAGATTTTTGCCGCTGGTAAAGGGAAACTTTTCTTTCCCTTCCTGTTCCGCCTGGGCCAGCTTGGCAAAGATAGAACTGCCGTGGGCTTCGTCACCGGTGATGTAGTATGCCCGCAGCCAATGCAGTTTGCAAGGCCCGTCTGCCATCGACAGCATCAGGCTCTGGCGCAGCGCATTCTTGGCAATACCGTATTGGCTCTGAGGTTTGCAAGGCGTACTCTCATTGATGGGGCCTTCCCAATACCCCACCTCGTGCATGGTTCCCATCACACTCAGGGACTGCAAGCCTCCCTCTACCAGGTGTTCCAGGAACACCACATGGCTGGACAGATCCCGCATATGTGCCGGGGAATTGTGGCGGAAACCGTCCCGCCACGCCAGATGGATGCAGATATCCGGGCTGCCCACCTGCCGGTAGATGTCCCGGTCACCGCTGAAAATAGGCACGTCACAGAACTGGGCACGCTCGTCCACACCCTTGAAGGCAAAGTCCGATGCAATGACCCGATACCCGCGATCCAGCGCA
Source organism: Candidatus Gemmiger excrementavium (assembly GCA_019116485.1). Lineage (GTDB taxonomy): Bacteria > Bacillota > Clostridia > Oscillospirales > Ruminococcaceae > Gemmiger > Gemmiger excrementavium. The sequence continues at coordinate 33,721 of DXBO01000011.1, read as the reverse complement.
TTTTTTACCACATGGCGGCCAATATATCCTGCCGCGCCGGTGACCAAAATCGTTTTCATGGCATTTCCTCGCTTATTGTATGCTCTGTTTTACGGTGAGCAGATCGTACAGGCGCTGCAGTCGAAGCTGGTAGAGCAGCAGCGCGGCTGTTTTCTTCTTATTTTGCCCTGCGCCCGCCAAAAAGTCAAGTTTCTGGCCCGGATAAGCGGCCAGCACGGTGCGCAGCGTATGCCAGGCATACCGCCGCAGGGCGCCGGGCGCTTTCGCATCCCGCAGCTGGTGCATCAAGAAAGTGACGGCTTCTGCCTTGCGGGCATTCCACACCCCGACACGCTGCTCCGGCGCGCAACGGTTCCATACTGCCTGATATTCGGCAGCCATCCAGGGTTCCAGCGCTCTGACCCGGGCTTTCATTGCCTGAGCGGACTGGCACTGGGAAGTACTCTGGGCCCGCTCATAATGGCAGTAAACGCATTTGGGCAGATACACGACCCGGTCTGTCACAGCGTAGACTGCCAGATTAAAGATGAAATCCTCCAGCCCGTAACGGCACCGCTCGTCAAAACGCAAATCCTGCAGTATCGTCCGGCGGTACAGCGCATTCCATACAAACTGGGGGCCGCTGTTTTGCAAGAATGTACCATACCCATCCCGCTCGATGGAGCAAACGACCCCTGCCGGATGTACCTGCTCCCGGAACGTGCCGTCCGGCTGCTGGCGCAGCAGCCGGTAGTCCCCACGCACCACGTCAGCCTGCGTCTTGTCGGCTGCTTTGGTAAGAAGTTTCAGTGCGCCGGGCAAAAAAACATCGTCATCATCACAAAAGGCAATGTACTCCCCTGTTGCCACGCTCAGTCCCCGGTTGCGCGCAGCACAGATTCCGGCATTTCTCTGGGTCACGACCTTGACCCGAGGGTCCAAAGCGGACAGCTCATGGCACACAAAAGCCGTGCCGTCTGTGGAACCATCGTCCACCAACAGCAGTTCCAAATCGTCCACATTTTGTTGCAGGATGGAAGTGACCGCATCCCGCAGGGTAGCCGCAGCGTTGTACACAGGGATGATGACGCTGATGCGAACCGCCACGCCGTCCTCCACCTTTCTTCGTACTACTTTTTCATCGCCAGATACAGGCGGTCATAAGGCAGCGGCCAGGGCAGCAGCTGCTTCAAAAAGCCGATTTTCCAACGGGAACGGGCAAAATCCTGTTTTGCCGCACCTGGCCGTGCCAGGTACTTTGCCAGTGGTGCAGGGGCGGCCAACGGGTAGGTGCCACCGTCTTCCACCGTCAGACTGCCCAGCAGACGGACCTGCCAAGGGGCCGGCTTTCCCACCAATTGCAGGAAAGGCGCCACAGCATCAGCAGCCGGCAGCGCCAGATCGCGCAGCACACTGTCACGCCACGCTTGGGCATACTGCAGGGCACCACGCTGCAAAGCGGCAACCAGCGGTTGCTTCTGCTGTGGTGCGCAGCGCACGGCAATGCCGTTGCCTTGTTGCACATACCCCAGCGTAGCCCCCACATCTTCGGAAAGAAATCGTTCCAGCATAGGCTGCCCTGCCCAATACAAGATCGCTTGCCGGTCTGTGGGGTGAAAAAACACCTCTGCCCGGTGCCGCGTAAAACGTTGCCGTAAGCGTTCATCCCCGGAAAACTGCAGCCCATGCAGCGTGATGCCGCACAGGGATTCCAACAGCAACTGGGTTGTGCCGCCGCTGCCAATGTCCACCAACAAGTCCCCGTCCCGCAGCCCGCTGCGGCGCAGATAATCCAGCGCCAGCATCCCGTCAGGAGGCGGCTGCAGCCCCTCCAGGAGTGGGCGTACCGCCTCGCTGCCCTGGGAGGTTTTCAAGTCATAACGCCTTCTTGCATACATGGCCGGACAGGAACCACCGCAGTAAGCGGCAATCTGGGCACCGCTCAACACCTGGCGCGGCAGGGCCTGGATCAGTAAACGCCAATCTTTTTGGGCAAGCAGCGCCGGGCACAAGCTGCGCCGGGATACCTGCAGATAGAAAGTTTCTTCCTCCGGGTAGAGCAGCGCGTACACCGCGCGGATCAGATACATATCCCGGGCCAGAAAGAACACCCGCCCTTGCGTACAGGCACCCCGCCGCTGGTGCAGCCACTTGCAAAAGGAAATCACCAGCGGGCCCAGCACTTCAAACCCCAGGGATTCGGCGGCATTTTTTCCGGTCTGCTGACGGTTGCTTGCGAAAGCATAGGCCGCACCGGTGACCGCGTCATGGGGCAGCGGTGTGCACCCCAATGCCTTGGGGTCCGGCAGATGCAGCGCATGGATCCCGGCCAGGGCCGCACCGGCCACATCGGCCCGCCAGCTGTCCCCCACAAACAATACCTGTCCGGCTTTCAGGCCGGTTTCATGAAGAAACCGGCGAAACAGTGCGCCGCTTCGCTTTTGTACACCATACAGGCAGGAGACAAAACCGCCGTCAAAACGTCCATACCCACACAGAGCCAGCATGGTCGCAACCTGTTCAGGGGGCAGGTACATGTCGGAAATATAGTACAGCCGCTTGCCCTGGCGGCGCAGTTCCTGCACTGCCTGCAATACCGGCAGATTCGGCACCGCCGCTGCCAGTTCCAGCCCGCACTCGTCGGCAGGGTCATAGCCTGCAAGGCAGGGACGTTCATAGATTTGGGATAGTGTGATCTCCCCCGGCTGGGCTGCGCGTGCTTGCTGCTCCGCTTCCGTCCGCGCAGCGGCAAATTCCTTGCCACGCAGCAGGAACAAATCGGTAGGCTTGCCCACATCTCGCTTGAGCAGTGTATCGAACACGTCGAAAGCCACCGCCTCGTAAGGCGCGGCCTGACGCACAATCATCTCGGCAATCTTCATGGCAGATAAGATACGTCCGGTGCAAAGCGCACCCCATTGAAAAATCCTTTCCAAATAACGGCAATGCGGTAGAGACGGTGCCCCCGCCTGTCCCGCAGGACCTGCAGGGTATGCCACAAGTCCTTGGCCAGCAGCCAAAGCCAGCCGCGCAGTCCTTCCCGCCGGTACAGTACAACATCATTGCGGTAAAAGTAGCGGTAGCGATCCCAACGGGAGGGATCGTCCGCCGCAATATTCACGATGCCGGGATTCTGCATGGCGTGCAGTACCCGGCTGCCAGGTACCACATAACAAGGCATGTCCCGGGAAATCCGCCGTGTATACTCCCAGTCATCTGACCAGATGAAAAATTCTGCGATAGGCAGTCCGTAGGTGCGTACCACTTCTGTGGGCACCAGCAGCGAGACAAAGCTCGCCATCACGGCGGGGATACATTCCCCCTCATACCCATCCAGATCGGTATAGGGAGTCTTGCGCTGCCGGTTCATGGGCTGGTCAGTGCCGTCCGGGGCCAGCGCCCGGCTGGACAGCCAACCGTATCGTCCTTCCTGCAAATTCCCGGCATTCAGCAGTGCCGCCAGGGCCTCCGGTTCCGGGATGGTATCGTCATCCATAAGCCAAAGGGCGTCATACCCGGCCAGCGCAGCCTCCCGCACACCATAGGCAAAGCCGCCCGCGCCGCCCAGATTGCTGCCGGTGTTGCGGTACACAATCCGGGGGCGTTCCATTGCCAGTACCGCCTGGGCCGTGCCGTCGGTACTGGCGTTGTCAATGACCCATACCGCGGCCAGAGGCGCTGTCTGAGCGTCCAGGGCAGCCAGACAGCGGCGCAGCAGCGCCAAACGGTTGTAGGTCACCACCACTGCCGCCACACGCACCGGCTTATCCATCCTTTTTGGGGAAGAACTTGCGCTTGAGGAAAGCGCAGCCCTTGTGCAGCCAGTTCTGGTGTTCCATATACACGATATCCAGTTCCTCATAGCTGATGTTGTTGGTGATGAGCCAGGCGTCCAGCAGCCGCTCACTGACAAAGCCGAACACCCGGCGATCATTGTCAGAGTAACCGGTCATATCCAGTTCCCGCTCCAGTTCAAACAGAATGTCGAACAGCCAAGTACAATAATGGCAGAGCAGTTCCCTCTTCATCACAAACATGTTAAAGTGATGGCCGTGGGTCTTGGACATATACAGATCATAGGCGGGCAGGTATTCAGGACATTTGCGCTCAATGATGGCGCGGGTGACCGTAAGGTCCTGCTTGTGGTGGGCATGAATGTACTGGCTGTAGTTGGTCTCGATAAAATAATGCCGTTCCCGGGGCAGTACCACATTGGTGGTTGCCAAAATCGCATCCAGTTCCTCGTGCCCGATGACACGCTCCTTCTTAGGGGCAAAAATGCTCTTTTTGCGGCTGGCAAAATAGCGCCGGTAATGTACAATGCCGATGTATTCGGAATCAATGTTATGCGCTGCCCAGTACAGCCCTGTCAGTTCGCAGAAATTCGCATTGCGCTCCGAGATATTTGCCCCGGTATCGTCCCCGATATAGCCGATGGCGGGGTGAATGGCATGCCCCATCTGTACCGGAAGATACATAGGATCTTCCGGTACCCAGTACGGCTTATGGGTGGCAATGATGATGGTCGTCTGCAAAGTGGTCTCCCCGCTTCGTTGATACGGCGCACAGTGGATTATGGCGCCTGGTTCCTCTACTTATATTCAGAATTTAGTATAGCGCTTTTTTATCAGAATACAAGTTACAGAACAGTAACCGGCGGCCCCGGCGCTTACGCTTCCGCCTCAAAGGATTCCTGTTCCTGAGCCAATTGTTCCCACTCTTCATACAATTCCTGCTGATGAAAGCGAGCGTCGTCCAGTTCGTCACATTTATCCCGCAGCAGCAAATGATCGCGCAGAACCTCGGGGTCATTGATCTCGTTTTCCAATTCCACAATGTGGGCACCCAGTTCCTCGATCTCTTCTTCCACTTTTTTCAGGCGAGTGCGGACTTCGGCCCGGCGGCGGCGCTGTTCCTTACCATATCCCTGCTTTTTGGCGGTATCCTCCTGTGAGGCGGGCAGCGGCTGTTCCGTCCCGCGATTTTTCAGCGATTCGAAATCCGGGTAGAACGTGGCCTTTCCGTCCTCCAAATACAGGATGGGACAGCCCAACGTCTGCATCAGATAACGGTCGTGGGTGACCAACAGAAGGGTGCCGGTGTAGGCAGCCAACGCCTGCGTCAGGCTTTCCCGCATATAGATGTCCAAGTGGTTGGTGGGCTCATCCAGAAACATCAGGTTGGGACGCTCCAGCGCCAGTTCTGCAAAGCGAAGCCGTGCCAGTTCCCCGCCCGAAAGGGCCGCACAATCTTTGAAAACCTCTTCGCCGCGGTAACCGAACCGCGCCAGATGGCTGCGCACATCCAGTTCGGTAAAACGGGGATACTGGTTCCAGATAGCGTCGATGACCCGCCCGGCACGCCGGGCCTGCTGCTGGGTGAATACGCCGGGTTTGGCACCGCTGCCCAACCGGACCATACCGCCGGAAGGCCTCCGTTTTCCGTCCAGCACCTGCAGCAAAGTGGATTTCCCAGTGCCGTTGGGCCCGGCAATGACCAGCTTATCCCCGCGATGTACCGTGTAGTCCAGCCCGTCGATCAGTGTACGTTCCCCGATGCGCACAGTCAGGTTTTTCATAATGACCAGTTCGTCATAGGGTTCGATATCATAGGCAAAGCGGAAACTCAGTTCCCGTGCTTCTGCCGTGGGAGCTTCCACGATTTCCAGCTTTTCCAGTTGTTTACGGCGGCTTTGCGCCATCCGGGTGGTGGAAGCGCGCACCAGGTTTCGGTCAATGTAGTCCTGCAGTTTGGCAGCCTTTTCCACCGCGGCGTCATGGAGTTTCTGTTGGCGCTCATCGGCAGCTTCCCGTTGAGGCAGGTAGGCCGAATAGTTGCCCCGGTAGGTCAGGATGGTTTTGCCGTGCAATTCCCAGATTTTAGTGCACACAGCATCCAGAAAATAGCGGTCATGACTGACCACCAGTACCGCGCCGCGGTAGGCCCGCAGATAGTTTTCCAGCCAGTCCATGGTCTCAATGTCCAGGTGGTTGGTAGGCTCGTCCAGGATCAGCAGATCGGGGCGCTCCAGCAGCAGCCGTGCCAGGCGCAGACGGGTCTGTTCCCCGCCCGAAAGTACCCCGGCGGCTTTGTTCCAGGTATCGGCAGGGAAGCCCATACCGTTCAGGACTTTTTTGATCTGAGTGTCCATCTGATAGGCATCCATGGCATCAATCACCGCATTGCAGCGGGTAATTTCCTCCGCCACCTCCCCATTGTGAGGGTCCCGGGCCAGTTCTTTCTGCAGCATTTCCATCCGCTGCATGGCCTCCAACGCCGGCGCAAAGGCCAGACGCATCGTTTCATAGATGTCCAGCGCAGGGTCCAGGCGGGCATTCTGCTCCAGGTATCCGCAGGTCACGCCGCTGCCAAAAGCGGCATCGCCCGTATCGGGCAGTGTTTCCCCGCAAAGGATGCGCAGCAACGTTGTCTTTCCGGTGCCATTGGCCCCGATAATACCGATTCGATCCCCCCGGTCCACGCCGGCATTGACATTTTGCAGGACCTCATGTTCGCCAAAACTTTTGCCAAGATTTTGCAGTTCCAGCAGCATACAGTGCTTCTTCCCTCTCCTGTTTCTCCGTTTTCAAAATATGCCGCTGCCTTGTTTGCAAAGCAGCGGCAAAGCGGCCCGGCCGCGCGGCAGCTCAGGCTTCGTTGCTGTGGCGGCGGTTGCGCACACCGACATTTTCCAGTTCTTCCGGTTCCATGACCAGCTGATAGAGTTCCTCATAGGAATGAATCTCATATTTGGGCTGGACCGTGGTATGGTTTTCCTCGTTCTTAAAATTGACCCAGCAGGTGTCCAGACCGGCGTTCTGACCGCCTTTGATGTCCGCCAGCAGGTCGTCGCCCACCATCAACACCCTGCTGCGGTTGGTGATCCCCAAGTCCTTGAGTACATGATCGAACAGCTTGGCCGAGGGTTTGGCCACGCCTACTTTTTCAGAGATGTAAACGCCATCCATGTATCGTTCCACGCCGGAATCACGGATGCGTGCCTGCTGTACCGCTGTAGCGCCGTTGGACACAGTGGCCAGCGTGGCCACCTCTCCCAGTTCCTGCAGGGCACTGAGCGCCCCGGGAATCAGGTCTGCGTGGGTAGCCAACAGTTCCTCATAGCGGTCATTCATAGCGGGTCCCTTACCGTTATCCGGCAGCCCAGCGGCTTTCATATAGCGCTGGAACCGCGTCTGGAACAGTTTGGCCTTGCTGATCTGCCCTTTTGCCAGGGCGTCCCACAGTTCCCGGTTGACCTTGTGATAAATCTCACAGGCTTCGGCGTCGTGGGGCAGTTCGTATTCTGCCAGCATATCGGTCAATGCCTGCCGTTCCGCGGCGTCAAAATCCAGCAGGGTATTGTCAACATCCAAAAGGACGCAGGTGTAAATTGCCATGTGTCACTCCTATGCTTGCGCATACGCCGACCACCATATACGGGGACGGCATTCAATCGTCATGTTTGTCCTTCTGCCGGTGTAGGTGCCGGCGTAGCGGTGGGCGCAGGCGTCGGTGCGGCAGATACCTTCAATTCAAAGACCGCCTCTGCCCCGTTGTTTTTGGCGCGCAGGTGGTAGGTGCCTTCCTGATTGGCCGTAAAGGTAACCTGGTTGCCGGTGGCCGTCCAGGAAGTTTCATCACAACTCCAGGTAATGTCACCGCTCTGGTTCTGCACGTTGGCGTTCAGTGTGGTGCTGCCGCCTGCAGTGATGGTGCTGGTACCGCTGATGCTGATGGCCGTGGGGTCGGACTGCACGGTAACAGTGATCTGCGCCGTGGAGAAAGTACCGTTGATCTCAATACCAGCGCGCACCACATAACTGCCCGGATCGGAGGGAGTGAAGGTGAAAGTACCTCCGTTGACCTCCAGCTCGTCGTTGACAGCCCACTGCACATTGGCATTGCTGTAGTCCTTGCCGCCCAGCTTGACCGTCGCGTTGATGGACAGACTTTCGCCCTTCTTGATGGTTGTATCGCCCCGATCCAGTGTCAGTTCCACACGGGCATCGTTGAACATGGCCGTCACCGAGATATCCCGGGAAAGCACATCATATCGGGTGGCATCCACCACGCCGTCGCTCCATTTGTAGAAGGTATAGCCTTCCGCGGCCACCGCCGTAACACTGACCTTGGTGCCGGTGCTTCCCTCGATCTCCAGACTGGACACACCGGATTTTCCATCGCCTGTCAGGGTTCCTTTGGCCTTGTCCTCTACCGCATAGCTGGCCGTCAGTTTGTCCGGTGTAGCTGTGGGGGTGGGGGTACTGCTTCCGCCCTTCGCCTCGGAGGCACGCTGAGGCACATCGTCGGTATCGGGGCGCCGGTCATCGGTCTGATAGGCGTGGGACTTTACATATTCCAGGAATGTATTTGCCCCTGCCGCATTGAACGCCTCCGTGGAGGCATCAAAATAGCTGGCCTCCGCATAACCGTTCTCTGCTTTGAGTACCTGCGGGCTGTTGAGGTACTTGTACCCCATATCATTACATGCCAACGCTATGGCCTGATTGAACTGGTCAATAATGGTCTGGGTCTCCGCTGCCTTGTCGCTGTCCTGGGCAACAGGCGGGATCGCGCAGGCGATGATATCGCAGTAAGAGTAAGCGCTGTTGATGCTTTGTAAAAGCTGCTTGTAATCGCTGATAAATTCATCCACGCTGACTGAGCCGTCCACATCGTTGCTGCCGACCATCACATAAACACGGCGCACTTTCATTTTGGCCACAGCCTGGGGAATGGTATAGCTGTTGGAATCATCGGCAAAGGCAACACAGCTTTCTTTCAGGAAGGAGGAAACTTTCAGATCATCCTTGCCCGCGTACTGGTTCAGCGTGACACGGCTGTCCTTTTGCAGCGAAAGAGCGGCCCGATCCCCCACAAAGAGGCTCTGGGTAATGTAAGAATCGTCAGCCGAGGCATCGCCCAGAATGCATTCCAGACTGGTGTCCAGCGGATAAAGGTCCGGGTCATAAGCGTCCTTACTGCCCGAAAGGCCCAGCGCCTGGGGCAGAATCCAGGCACCTACAAAGCTGAGCACAACGGCCAGCACGCACAAAGCCAACACGATACACGCCTTGCGCTGAACAGGGCTCAGCCCGGCACCATCATGGGATTGTTTACGGATCATCGGTAGCGGTGACCTCCTTGGTGATCGGCAGGTGTGCCCACGGCCACAACCCACCTAGTATAAGCAGACTTATTATAACACAAAACCATGATTTTGAATATCTTTTTTATAAAAATGTCACGGATTACAAAACCATAACAAAGCGGGGTCCCGGCCATACAGGCCGGGACCCCGGAATCCGTCGCTCAGGAAAGAAGCATTCTGTCATTGGCAAAGCCGCCGTCGCTGACCTGTTCAAACCGCTGGAGCAGATCACTTACATGGAGTGCAGCCTTTTCCTCCCCGCGCACATCGTAAACAACGCGCCCCTCGTACATCATGATCAGACGGTTCCCGTACCGGATCGCGTCCTTCATGTTGTGGGTAATCATTAGCGTGGTCAAGTTGTGTTCATGTACGATTTTGTCGGACAGCGCCAGTACTTTGGCGGCAGTCTTGGGGTCCAGCGCCGCGGTATGCTCGTCCAACAGCAGCAGGCGTGGTTTTTTCAGGGTCGCCATCAGCAGCGTGACAGCCTGACGCTGCCCGCCTGATAGCAGGCCCACTTTGCTGGTCATGCGGTCTTCCAGACCAAGGTCCAGAGTCTTGAGCAGCTCGTGGTATTCCTCGTGTTCTTTCTTGGTGATACCGGTGCGCAGCGTGCGGGACGTACCACGACGTGCCGCCAGGGCCAGGTTTTCATCAATGCCCATGGTAGCGGCAGTGCCCATCATGGGGTCCTGAAACACGCGGCCGATATAGCGGGCACGCTTGTGTTCCGACAACCGGGTCACATCCTGCCCGTCGATTAAAATCTTGCCCATATCCACCGGCCACACACCTGCCACAGCGTTGAGCATGGTAGACTTTCCGGCACCGTTACCGCCGATTACCGTGACGAAATCCCCGTCTTCCAGTTTCAGGTCCACACCGTTCAGGGCAACCTTCTCATTGACGGTACCCGCGTTGAAGGTCTTGTATACATTTTTGATCTCAAGCATTGTTTTTGCCTCCCTTCCGCACAGCCGGTTTGGTGAAATAGCGGCTCTTCCAGTATGGGACCGTCAGGAAGATCGCCACCACAAGCGCCGTAAGCAGCTTCAGGTCGTCGGTGGAAAGGCCCAACCGCAGTACAAAAGTCATGACCATATAGTAAATGATGGCACCGATGATAGAGGCTGTCAGCTTAAGGGCAAAATTGCGGAAAATGCGGCTGAAAATCACCTCGCCGATGATGACCGCCGCCAAACCGATGACGATAGCACCGCGGCCCATGTTGATATCCGAGAAGCCCTGGTACTGTGCCAGCAGGCCGCCGCACAGCGCCACCAGGCCGTTGGAGATCATCAGACCCAGCACTTTGGCAAAACTGGTATTGATTCCCTGGGCCCGTGCCATGTTCTGGTTGGCGCCGGTAGCACGCAGCGAACAGCCCAACTCGGTGCCGAAGAACCAGTACAGCAGCGCTACCAGTACCACACAGAAGATCACCAGCACCACCAGCGGATTGGAAAGCGCAGCTTCCCGCACATAACGCGCCGACACCAACAGATTATACTTGTCCACACTGACGGGAAGGTTGGCTTTGCCGCCGCCGGTGCCGGTGCCCATAATGCGCAGGTTGACCGAATACAGCGCCAACTGCGTAAGGATGCCGGCCAAGATAGCCGGGATTCCGCAGGCCGTATGGAACAGGCCGGTGACCATACCGGCCAGCATACCGGCCAGGGCGGCGGCCAACAGTGCCAGTGGTACCGGCACCCCGTTGAGTACCAGCACCACGCAAACTGCACCGCCTGTGCCCAGCGAGCCATCCACCGTAAGGTCGGCAATATCCAGCACCCGGTAGGTGATGTAGACGCCAATGGCCATAATGCCCCATATCAGCCCCTGTGCAACCGCACCGGGCATGGAATTGAGCAGGGATGTAAAAAATTCCATGGGAAATGATCCTCCGTCCCGTAAATGAATTTGTTATGCGCCAAAACAGCGGGGAAAGGGCGCAGGCCCTTTTCCCGCTGTCGTTATGATGTTTACGCTCCGCGTTACTCGGCGATAGCTTCGTAACCCTCAGGGGCAGTAATGCCCAGCGCCTCACAGTTGGCGGCGTTGTACTTCTTCGTCACATTGGGCGCGTACTCCACTGCCATGGTGGAAACATCGGCACCCTCTGCCAGAATCTGACAGGCCATCGTACCGGTCTGGTAGCCCAGGTCGTAGTAGCTGATGGACAGAGTCGCCACGCCGCAACCTTTGCAGATGCCCTCTTCGCCGGCCACCACGGGCACCTTGGCAGGCAGAACCACGTTGGCGATGGCCTCGGTGTTGGAGGCGGCGGTATTATCGGTGGGGATGTAGATCACGTCGGAATTGTCCGCCGCGGTCTGCGCCACAGAAGTAACATCGTTGGTGTCGGTAAAGGCGTACCGTGTGGTGGTGTAGCCCATCTCAGTCAGGTAACCTTCGATCACATCACACTGGTAAACCGAGTTGGCCTCCGCACTGCAGTACAGAAGACCAATGTTCTTGGCGTCGGGGAACAGTTCCTGGATCATGGCAGCCTGCTGGTCCAGCGGGGCCAGGTCAGAAGTGCCGGAAATGTTGTTGCCTACCGTACCGGTCCAATCGCTGATATCCAACGCGGTGGCATAGTCAGTGACCGATGTGCCCAGTACCGGGATATCGGAGGTTGCCTGGGCAGCCGCCTGCAGCGGTGCGGTGGCGTTGGCCAGAATCAGATCCACATCGGAAGAGACAAAGCCGTTGATGATAGTAGAGCAGTTGGCCGTATCGCCGGAAGCGTTCTGCTCGTCAAAGTCGACGTTTTCCTCCCCCAGCTTTTCGACGATGGCATCTTTGAATCCCTGGGTGGCGGCATCCAGCGCATCATGCTGTACCAACTGGCAGATACCGATTTTGTAGGTGGTGCCTGCAGCGTCGGTGCTCTGGGCCGCGGACTCCTGAGTTTCAGCAGCATCCGCAGTTGAAGCGGACTCGCCGGTTGTATTGGCAGAACTGCCGCAGGCTGCCAGACTCAGGGCCAACACAGAAGCCATCAGTAAGGAAAGTGCTTTTTTCATGTTTTCTTCCTCCAGACAGTACCGGCATTGCACGACGTGGTTGACGCCCGTAGCGTTTTGCCCCGCCCCCACCGCTTTGCCGATTTAGTGCTTTAAAGTATAACATACTCTCTTTCCTCAGCGCAACCGCAATTTTGCCCAATAGTTCTTCTTTTCGCGATGCATTTTTTTCGCTTTTGCACAAAAAGCATCGGAATGCCGCCTCTGGCAGACGGCATTCCGATCCCTAAAAAGGGGTTCAATCCCCAAAGCAGCTGTATTCCACCTTCTGAATCAATTCCACAAAGCGTTCTGGGCTGCTGGCATGACGCAGGGCCTCTACCAGTGCAGAACGCCCCAACAGGTTGACCAGCCGGGCGAGTATCTGCAAGTGCAGGCTCTCCTGCCCAGGGGGAACAGCAATCATAAACAGAAGGTCCACCGGTTGGCCATCGGGCGCTCCCCAGTCCACACCCCGGCGCAGTGTCAATGCCGAAACGCCGGGAGCCGATACCCCCGCATTGCCCGCATGGGGCAGTGCGATCCCGCCGCCGATGGCAGTGGTCCCGCCAAAAGTCTCTCGCTGGCACACTGCGTTGTAGTAGGCAGTACCGTTGGTGATAACGCCGATCCCCTCCTGCAGTTCCACCAGAATTCCCAGAGCGTCGGCAGCGTTATCAATATTTGCGTAGAGCAGGACCCCCTTGGGGTCCATCAGGTCGCTCACCCTCATTGCGCTCTCCCCTGTTTGGTCATATGTCGGTCACACGGTTGATTAGCTGGTATAAGTACTCGCCCACGGCGCCCTCTGCACAGGTACAGGTAGTCACAGTGTCAGCGGTAGCTTTGACCTCGGCGGGGGCATTGGCCACCGCTACCGCGTAACCGGCCTCCCGCATCAGTTCCAGGTCGTTGTAGTAATCCCCGATCACGATGGTTTTCTGGCGGGAATGGTTCATCAGTGCGCACAGGTCATGCATACCGGTGGCCTTGCTGGCCCCCACAGGCATAATTTCCAGGTAGATATTGTTGGTAGCCAGGAAATAGTTGTCGCGGCCATAGTACTTGCTTTTGGCGTACTGGCCCAACTTTCGCACACTTTCCGGGTCACTGGCAAACACCACTTTGATCCACCCGTCGGGAATACATTCCAAGGGGCAGGCTATGCTGCCCAGGCACTCATCCACCTGATGGGCATGGGTGTATTCATTGGCGCGGATCACATACATTTCCCCGTTGCCCGCCATAATCTCCACCCCCATACGGGGGAATTTGGGCAAGATATCCTGAATAGCAGCGGTGGCCTGTTCCCGGTTGAGGGTAGAGCGGTGCAGTACCGACTCGGTAGAGAAATCATACAGCAGCGCCCCGTTGCAGGAAATGGCGGGCAGCGATAACTGTATCCCCTCCAGCGCCGCGCGGATGGATTCCGGCGGGCGCCCCGTAGCCACGGTGAACAGTCCGCCCAACTCGGTAAAGAGCTGGATCACCGTCCTGTTGCAGGCCGGCAGCCCCTCTTTGGCTGTGAGCAGAGTATTATCCATATCACAGATGACAAGATAATCACTGAGCGCTGATTTCATGCACGGTGTTCCTTTCGTAACCGGTCCAGAAAACCGGTAAAATAAGGCGGCAGCGGAGAGGAGAATTGCATCCACTCCCCTGTTGCCGGATGTACAAAGCCCAGTTCCTTGGCATGCAGGCATTGGCCCTGCAGTGCCTTGATACAATTGCGCGGCCCGTACACGGCGTCACCGGCCAGCGGATGACCGATAGACGCCATATGCACGCGAATCTGATGGGTGCGCCCCGTTTTGAGGCGGCACCCGATATAGGTGAAATTTCCCAGGTGTTCCAGCACCTGCCACCCCGTATAAGCGTAGCGGGCACCTGTCGCTTCGGCCGGGCGGACCGCCATCTTTTTGCGGTCATTGGGGTCGCGGCCCAGCCATGCTTCCACAAATCCTTCTTCCTTTTTCAGGTTGCCATACACCACTGCATGGTAGACCCGATGGATGCTGTGTACCCGCATCTGATCGCTCAGCGATTGGTGGGCCGCGTCATTTTTGGCTACCACCAGCAGACCGCTGGTATCCTTGTCGATGCGGTGTACAATGCCCGGGCGGATTGCCCCGCCGATACCGGACAGCTGCCCGGCGCAGTGGTAGAGCAGCGCGTTGACCAAGGTGCCATCAGGATTGCCCGGCGCAGGGTGGACCACCATCCCTTTGGGTTTGTCCACAACCACCAGGTCGGCATCCTCATACACGATAGTCAGCGGAATATTCTGGGGAACCGCCTCGATAGGCTGCGGCTCCGGCAGCGCAATCCGATAACAGGCGCCCGGACGCACCTTATCCTTTTTTTGGACGGTCCGGCCTTCTTCAGTCACCAGCCCCTGTTCCATCAGCCCCTGCAGTGCGCTGCGGGAAAGTTCCGGGCACCGCTGGGCCAGCCATGCATCCAGCCGTCCCGCTTCCCCTGGCCCTGCCAGAATCTCAAGCGTTTCCATCGGCAGCGTCATCCTGGGGGGCAGCAGCCTGCTTTTCCGCCCGTTCCTTGCGGAAAGAGTCGTACAGAATCCAGAGGATAAGCAGCCCGATGCCCGTGGTAATGCAGATATCGGCAAAGTTGAATACCGCAAAATCGATGAACAGCAGGTTGATGTAATCCACCACCACACCGTTCAGCACGCGGTCAATCAGATTGCCGATGCCACCGCCCAAAACCAGGGTCCAGGCCACACGCTCCCAGGGGTGCATTTTACGCACCAGCAACATCACCAGCACACAGACCAGCATTACCGAGGTCATGCCGATCAACAGCCCCCGTTGCCCAGCCAGCATGGAAAATGCCATGCCGTCGTTAAGGTAGTACCGCAATTCCACCACGCCGGGCAGCAGCGTCAATGCCCCCATAGGCTGCAGAACCGCTGTGGCCCACTGTTTGATGAGTTGGTCAGCCCCCACCAGCAGCGCCGCTGCCAGCACCGAAAGAAAGGGAAAAATCATTATGTCTCCTCTGTTCAAAAAAATCAGCGGTGCTTATGCAAGTATAAGCACCGCTGACGGTAAAATCACATTCCCAGGACCTTGGCGCAACGCGGGCAAAGGCCATTTTCGCCAACGGCAGGTTCATACTTCCAGCAGCGCAGGCACTTGGCACCGGCAGCATGCACGGCACTGACGCCCAGGCCGTCCACAACACCTTTGACGCCACCCTCGTTCTGCTCCAGGTTCACCTGAGAGACAATGAACAGGTCTGCCAGTTCATCCATGGGGATTGCGTTGAGGAAGTCGTAGATTTCCTGGCTGCAGTGCAGCGTCAACGCAGCTTCCAGAGAAGAACCAATAAGTTTGTCGGCACGGGTCTGCTCCAGCACTTTCTTTACGTCATCGCGGATGGCCATAATGCGATCCCACTTGGCGCTGAACTCCGCACCAGCAGCCGGTTTGGCTTCGGGCATCTGCTCAAAGACCACATAGTCCTTCATGCCGGGCATCTTGGGCACATAGCTCCAGATTTCCTGGCTGGTGAAACACAGGATGGGCGCCAGCAGTTTGGTAAAGTCCACCAGAATGCGGTACAGAGCCGTCTGAGCGCAGCGGCGGGCATGGTCATCGGCACAGTACAAGCGGTCCTTGATCACGTCCATGTAGAAGTTGGACATGTCGATGACGCAGAAGTTGTACAGCGCATGATATGCGCGAGAGAAATCGTAGTGATCGTAGGCATCCCGCAGGGTGGCAGTCAGCGTATTGCAGGCCTCCAACGCCCAACGGTCGATCTCATACAGCTGTTCATCCGCCACGGCATCCTTGTTGGGATCAAAGTCGCTCAGGTTGCCCAGCATGAAACGGGCGGTATTGCGCATCTTGCGGTACGCTTCGGACAGCTGACGGAAGATTTCCTTACCGGCACGCACATCCACGGTGTAGTCACTGGAAGCGACCCACAGGCGGATGATGTCGGCACCGTAATCCCGGATGATCTCGGCGGGTTCCATACCGTTGCCGGCAGACTTATGCATCTGCTTGCCCTCGGCATCCACCACCCAGCCATGGCACAGCACTTCGCGGTACGGGGCCACGCCCTGGGTGGCCACACTGGTCAACAGGCTGGACTGGAACCAGCCGCGGAACTGGTCGGCGCCTTCCATGTACAGGTCCACCGGCCAGGTAAGTTCGGGACGTTCCCGGCAGACAGCGCTCCAGGTGGAACCGGAGTCGAACCAGACGTCCATGATGTCGGGGTCCTTTTCCCAGTCAGAGGCACCGCATTCGCATACCTCACCCTTGGGCATGATCTCATTGGCTTCGTACTTGTACCAGGCATCGCTGCCTTCTTTGCGGAACAGGTCGGATACCGCTTTGATAGAGGCATCCGTGATATGGTACTTGCCGCACTTCTTGCAGTAGAATACCGGGATGGGCACGCCCCACACGCGCTGGCGGCTGATGCACCAGTCGCTGCGATCCCGCACCATGCCGGTCATGCGGTCATGGCCCCAGGCCGGCTGCCAATGCACGCTGTCGATGGCCTTGTACACGTCTTCCTTGAAGGCGTCAATGGAGCAGAACCACTGCTCGGTAGCGCGGAAGATGATGGGGTGATGGCAGCGCCAGCAATGGGGATACTGGTGGGTAATGTGCTGCACACCCATCAGATGGCCGGTCTCCTTGATGTGCTCCAGGATGACCTTGTTGGCAGCCCATACCTTCAGGCCCGCAAACTCCTTGCCGGCCTCTTCGGTCAGACGGCCAGCATCGTCCACCGGCACCACAACGGGCAGCTGGGGGTAATGGTTGACGCAAACCTCAAAGTCCTCAACACCATGACCAGGGGCGGTATGGACGCAGCCGGTGCCGCCTTCCAGCGTAACGTGGTCACCCAGGATGACCAGACCGATGCGGTCCAGGAAGGGGTGCTTATATTCCACCAGTTCCAGCTCATCGCCGTGGACGGTCTCGGGCAGGACCTCATACTCCTGGATATGGCAGGCCTCCATGGTCGCCTTGACCAGTTCCGCCGCCATGATATGGTAATCCTCGCCGATCTTGACGAAGGCGTACTCCAGATTGGGGTTCAGGCAGGTAGCCACGTTGGCAGGCAGCGTCCAGGTGGTAGTGGTCCAGATCATGATCCAGGCCTTGTCCAGCGGGATATTGTGCTTGGCCAGCACGCCCTTGGGGTCGCCAGTAAGCTTAAAGCGCACATAGATGGAATCGCACTCATCCTCGGCGTACTCGATCTCCGCCTCTGCCAGAGCGGTGCGGTCTTCGGGGCACCAGTAGACAGCTTTCATGCCCTTGTAGATATAGCCTTTTTTGGCCATTTCACCGAAAATCTCCACCTGACGGGCCTCAAACTCAGGACGCAGTGTCAGGTAGGGGTTTTCAAAGTCCCCCTGCACGCCCAGGCGCTTGAACTGGTCGTTCATCACGTCGATGTGCTCGGTGGCAAACTCTTTGCAGATTTTGCGCAGTTCCAGCTTGGAGACACCGGATTTCTTATCGCCCAGAGAGCCCAGGGCTTTCAGCTCGATGGGCAGGCCATGGGTATCATAGCCGGGCACATAGGGAGCCACAAAACCGGCCATGTTCTTGTAGCGGATAATGATATCCTTGATGATCTTGTTGAGCGCCGTGCCCATATGGATGCTGCCATTGGCATACGGGGGGCCGTCGTGCAGAATGTACCGGGGTTTGCCCTCGTTGTTTTTGATCATCTGCTCATAGACATGGTTTTTCTCCCAGTCTTCCAGCATTTTGGGTTCCTTTTTGGGCAGGCCGGCGCGCATTTCAAAGGGCGTCTGCATCTTATGGATGGTATCATTGTAATTCTGCGACAAAGTTTCCTACTCTCCTCTATTATGGCAATAAATTGATTCCGGCTATACGGTTAAACCGTCAACTGTCAAAATCCACGCCTTCAAAATTATCAAAAGCCGGGGAAGACAGTTCCTCCTGGGGCTCGGCGGCCGCCCGGGTCTTGCGGCTGCTTCTCTTGGCCGCTGTTTTGCGGGTCTTGCGCTGGGGGGCAGCGGGCGGCTGCGGTTCTGCATCGTCATACAGGCCGGCACCCGGCTGGAACGGCAATTCCTTCTGGGCCCGAGATGCAGGGGCCGGCGGCGGAGCAATCTCTTCCGGTTCTTCCGGGTGGGGCGCGATGGCAAACTCTACCGTGTCCACCTTTTCCGCCTGAGGGGCAGCCGGTTGGGGTTCAGCCACCGGCTCCGGCGCGGGCGGTGCTTCATAATAAGCCGTTTGCGGAGCAGCGGGCTGCGGTTCCGGCGCAGGCTCGGTATATGCAGGTTCCGCATACACTGGTTCTGCCGGGGCCGGTTCCGGTGCCGGTTGCGCAGGAGGCGGTGCTTCCTGCGGCGCAGGTTCTTCCTCGGGGGGCTTGTACTCCGGCAGTTTACTGATGAGATTGATGTGTTTGCGGTACATCTCCATCAGAGACCGCTTGAAGCTGTCCGCCTCACTTTTCAGAGTGACCACTTCCTGCTTGGCCAGTTCCACGTCGTCACGGGCACGCTGTTCCCGGTCTTCAGCCTTCATATTGGCTGCACGAATAACCTCGGCGGCTTTCTGTTTGGCTTCGCGGATCACGTTTTCACCCAGACGCTGGGCATTGATCATCGTGGTGCGCAGTGTGTCCTCTTCAGCGCGGTACTGGTCAATGCGCTGTGCCAACACGACGAGTTTTTTCTGCAGATCGTCATTCTGGGCGGACAGCGCTTCCATGCTTTCCGCTACCTGCTTGAGATAATCGTCCACGTCATCGCAGCGGTAGCCGCGCATGGCTTTGTCAAAGGTTACGCGGCGGACATCCTCAGAAGTGATCATGATATTCCTCCTGTTTTCGGACTTTCCGGGGCAAGGTTTGCGCAGGAGTGCCCCGCTCCTGTCAATACTGAAAATAGGAAATAAACACTCGTTCCTTGCGGCTTTTCCCGCCGATAGCGGCCAGCCGGTATCGGCCTACACCGCGTATGGTAAAAATATCATCGGCATATACGCTCTCATGGGGGGCATGCAGGGGCAGATGGTTGATCTCCACCCGGCCTGCCGCAATATAGTCTGCCGCACGGGCCCGGGAGGTATGCAGCATGGCTGCCAGCACGGCATCGGCCCGCAGAGAGGAAACCGTTGCTTCCTGCAAGGGGCGTTCCGGTCCTGCCAGCAGATGGTCGGGAAACCTCTCGCACAGAACCGCCTGTACAGGGCAGCGCCCGGCGCTGGTGAGCTCAGCGGCAATAAGCTGCTGCTTGTCCGCCAGTACCACGGCATAAAACACAGCAGGGTTCTGCGGGTCCGGCAGCAGGTCCCCCACACAGGCACGATCCAGCCCCAGGCCCAGAATCGAGCCAAGGTAATCCCGGTGACCAGGCAAATTATCCCCTGCCGCAGCCAGCGCGCGCAGCTGCAGATAGGCCAGCGGTTCTTCCTGCCAGGCATCCGGCGGTTCCAGGCAGAGT
The DNA here is from genome assembly GCA_019116485.1 of Candidatus Gemmiger excrementavium. Lineage (GTDB taxonomy): Bacteria > Bacillota > Clostridia > Oscillospirales > Ruminococcaceae > Gemmiger > Gemmiger excrementavium. The sequence continues at coordinate 14,094 of DXBO01000011.1, read as the reverse complement.
ACCCGGCGCTCCGCGCCGTCATACCCACCCCGAAAATCCGGTTCCGGGAAAGCCGCACGATGACACGCAGCCCGAGCCAGAACCTGTTCCCGGTCCGACAAAAAGCCCGTATAGCGCGGAATGCCGCGATGAAGAGCAACGCGGCACAATTCTTCCACGCGGCGCATCAAGCGGCGCTCTTCATCGTTCTGCGGCGGGATGAACCCACGCACCGCAACAGAATCAGAAGAAGACGCCATTGTTCTCCAGTTCGTTCATCAGGTCGCCCATGATATCCACGTTATAGGGCGTAATGATAAAGGTGCTGGTGGCAACGCGTTTCATATCTCCGTTATTGGCATAGGCCACACCGGACAGGAAATCAATCAGACGGCGGGAAACCTCTTTGCCGGTGGATTCCAGGTTGAGAACCACCGTGCGCTTGGCGTTGAGCTGATCCGCAATAGCAGAAGCATCGTCAAAGCGTTCAGGTTTTACCAGAACGACCTGCAGCTGGGTGGTGGCGTTGATGTTGACCACCTTGTTGCTGTGCGGCTTTACCTCCGGCTGAGCATATTCCTGTGGGCCGGCGCCCTGCCCGCCCGCAAAGATTTCGTCCTCGGTATCGTCAATATAGGAATCCCCTTCCGGGTCGATTCCCAGTTTACTTTTCAGGCTGTCGAACATGGACATGGCGTTAACTCCTTTGGTGGCGCATGCCCGACCTGCGGGCACGCGCTATTGCAGCGATATACATTGAATATTATCTTCTTTTTTCTGTCAATTGTCAATACAAAATGCACAGATTCTGTGCTACAGCAGCTTTCCGTCCTGAAGGTTGGTTCCCTGCACAATAATCTCATCATACAGGCGGACCTCGTTGTCGGTGCCGATCTCGCCGTCCGCTGGGATCAGAATATAATTTTCATCCTCATACAGCGTGGTGATCTTGAGAAAGCGCTGCAGATTGCCGTACTTGACATAGACGCCCCGGGCACCGTTGACGATGTGCAGTGCGCTCTTGTCGATGCGTATGCCCTCGTAGGTTTTCAGGTCGATCTGTGCATTCTCCACCCCAAAACTGAGAATCTCGGCGTTGATGGTCTGGCATTCCAGCACCAGCTTGGCCACCCCGGCTTCCTCGTCGCGGGTTACTTCCAGTACCGTAGCTGAAAGGGGGGTGTTCTGCTTGCCGGGCACGCTGATCTTTACCGAAGTCACGCCGTCAAACCGATCTGCGGTCTCCAAATCACAAACCGTGTAAAACTTCCAGCTGAAACCGGTAGCGATCTGCCCGGCACGGTCGGTCTCTGCCGCGGGAAAACCGTCGGTCAGCATTTCTTGCAGCTGCACAGGGGTGGCATCGCTCAGCGCCTGCGGGTCCGTCTGGATGGGAGGTGCGGCTTCGGTACTGCTGAAATAGCCGTTGGTAGTGGCGGTAATGGTCTGCAGGGCACCCAGTTGGGCGCTGAGTTCATCGTACTCCGCCTGCAGTGCGCCGATGGTCTGAGCAAAGTCCCCTGTCTGGCCGGTGCTGACCTGCAACCGATTCTGAGCCAGCAGGAATTCGTCCTCGGCCTCGGTGATGCCACTGTATTGGGCGGTATCCAACTTGTCCAGCAGGTTGTACAGCGCCTGTTTGGTCTGGTTGGTCAGCACCGACAGGTCTGTACCGGCGGAATTTTGGGACTTGCTCAGCAGTTCGATGCTGCGCCCCAACCGGTCCAGCCGTTCCCGCAAAAGTCCCTGGGTATCGTCGGTGTAGCATTCCGCCACCACAGTACCGTTGGTCACACGCTCTCCATCCTGCACCAGATAGCCCAGGTTTCCCTCTCCCACTACCGTGACGGCATCAAAGGCGGCCACTCCTTCCAGCGTAACACTGTCCGCCATGGTGTATGCAATGGCGGTCTCTGTCTTGTAGGACTGGTCAAAGATCACAAAGAACTGTATCACCACATACAGGGAGACAAGCGCCAGCAGCACAATACCCGCCCCGCGCAGCACGCGCGCGGCAGTTGGACGACTATTCATCCGCGCCATAGGCTTCTCTCCCTTCTTGCGATTCAGTCCTGTAAAAATGCCTGTACCAGTGCGCAGGCTCGCCGCATCACGTCCTCTTCATCAAGGTACAGCCACACGGCGTCATTCTGGTGGCGGAACCAAGTCAGCTGACGCTTGGCATAGCGCCTGGTAGCCTGCTTCAAAGCATTCACGCAGTCCGGCAGCGGCTGCTCCCCGGAAAAGTACGGAAAAAGTTCCTTGTATCCGATAGCCTGGGCTGCCGTCCGGTAACATTCCCGGTTCTGCCAGACCCGTTCTGCCTCGGCCAACAGGCCGTTTTGCATCATGATATCCACTCTCCGGTCAATACGGTGGTACAATTCCCCCCGATCCCGGCAGGTCAAACAGAGACACAGGCTGCGGTAGGGTGGCCGGACTGGCCGGGAAGCCTGCTGTTCCTCGCTCATTCTGCGGCCAGTGGTCTCATACAGTTCCAGTGCCCGGATGACCCGGGGCAGGTTGTTGGGGTGGACTTTGGAAGCATAGACCGGGTCCACCTGGCAAAGCCTCTCATACAAAACCTGCGCCCCTTGCTCCTGTGCCTGGTGCTGCAAATGCTGCCGCAGGGCGGGGTCAGTCTCTTCCGGCGCAAAACTGACACCGTTCAAAAGACTGGTGATGTACAGCCCGGTACCGCCTACCACCATAGGCAGACGTCCCCTGGCAGTGATCTGTGCAATGCAGGCCGCGGCTCCCTGCACAAAATCCGCCACGCTGTAAGGCTGTTCGGGGGGCAAAAAATCCAACAGATGATGGGGTATCCCCTGCCGCTCCGCCTCGGACGGCTTGGCGGTCCCCACCGACAGATCGCGGTAGACCTGCATGGAATCGGCGTTGATGATCTCACCATCAAAATGTTTGGCAAGAGCCACCGAAAGCGCTGTCTTACCGCTGGCCGTGGGTCCGCCCACAGCAACGACACGCAGAGGTTCAGACAAGGCGGCCAAACTGTTTTTCCAGCTCCTTCCGGGTAATTTTCAGTACGCAGGGCCTGCCATGGGGGCAGAAAGGCGGAATGGTTCCATCCAGAATATTCTGGGCCAGGGCCAGCATCTCCTCGGCGCTGGTACGGTCCCCCGCTTTGATGGCGGCACGGCAGGCGATGGAATGAAGTACCCACTCTGTCTTTTCCCGCAGGGCGTCCCGTCCGCCATTGCTCAGACGGGCTGCCAGTTCCACCGCCATATCCTCCACATCGTCCACCGGTACATCCGCCGGAACGGCGCGCACCACAACAGTATTGCCGCCGAAATCCTCCACCTCAATGCCTGCGTCCGCCAACAGGTCGGTATTCTGCAAAAGCGCCTGTTTTTCCATACCCGTCAGGTTGACCTGCACCGGCATCAGCAGCAGCTGGGCCGGCACATTGCCATAATCCTTGGCCAGTTTTTCAAACAGGATGCGTTCATGGGCGGCATGTTTGTCGATGAGGCAGAGTTCCCCTGCCCGCTCAGTGATGATATAAGTCTTGAACACCTCCCCCACCAGTCGCAGCGGCTCCGCTTCCGGCGCCGCCAAAGGCAGCTGTTCCGGTTCTGGCGGCAGCGCACTGAGTGCGGGGAGCGAATTTTCTTCTTCCGCTCTTTCCTCCCGAGCGGGGTCCGGTGCCGGCCTCAGGGGTTCCGCCACAGATGTCTCTGCTGCCTGCAGCGGTTCTTGTTCCGGCAAATCCGGCAGGATGTCCAGCACAGCCTCCTCCCGCACAGCCGGGCCCGGCGCGAGGTGTGGTTGCAGGGGTTTGGGCTGCTGCGCGGTGTGGTACACCGGTTTTGGCGATTCCACCGACACAGTACCGGGCAGCGGTTTTGCCGGTACTGGTTCGGTCAATTGAATCATGGCGCGATATTCCGCCGCTGACAGCGTGGTGAACCGCTGCTGCACCGGGGCGGGCTTGGGGGGCTGGGATTTTGGTGGCTCTGGGTTCCCGGTTCTGGCCGGTTCGTCTGTCCCCTTCGTATCCATGGAAAAGCGGCATTCCCCACTGCCCGGTGTGGTCAGCGCATTGCGGACAGCACGGTACACGGCGTCAAACACATCGCTTTCCCGGGCAAACCGGATCTCGGTCTTGGCGGGGTGGACATTCACATCCACCAGGTCGGCAGGCATTTCCAGCATCAGCACCGCACCGGGGAATTTGCCCTGCATCATCGTGCCTTTGTAGGCGTTTTCCAGCGCCGCCATCATCGTGCGGTTTTTGACATACCGCCCATTGACAAAAAAGTGTTGGGCACCGCGGCTGGCCCGGCAGGCCCGGGGCGGTGTAATCAGCCCCGTAACGCGGTAAATTTCGGTGCCGCCGCTTACCGGCAGCAGGTCCCGGGCAAATTCCCGCCCCAATACAGCATAGACCGTGCTGCGCAGGTCTCCGTCCCCCGGTGTCAGAAACTGCTGCTTGCCGTCCCGGAGAAAGCGGAAACTGATCTCAGGGTGAGACAATGCTGCGTGAAGTACCGTATCCGCCACAAAAGTTCCCTCGCTGGCATCCTTTTTCAGAAACTTCATCCGTGCGGGGGTGTTGTAAAACAATTCATTGACGGTGATGGTAGTGCCGACAGGCCGAGCCCCTGGTTCCATCCCCTGTGGTTCCCCGCCCTCGATGCGGTATCGGCAGGCATATTCGTCCTGCTCCGTACGGGTCAGCACCTCCACCTTGGCCACGCTGGCGATGGAGGCAAGCGCCTCGCCGCGGAACCCCAGTGTGTGGATATGGGTGAGATCGTCGGCGTTGGCGATCTTGCTGGTGGCATGGCGAATGAACGCCTTGTCGATGTACTCGGCTTCGATACCGCTGCCATTGTCCACAATCTGCAGCTGGGCGATCCCGCCGCGGGTGATGGACAGGGTGATCTGGGTTGCCCCGGCGTCGATAGCATTTTCCAGCAGTTCCTTGGCCACTGAGGCGGGGCGCTCCACCACCTCACCTGCTGCGATCAGTTCTGCGGTATGCTTGTCCAGCACACGAATCTCTGCCATAGGTCCCACCTGCCTTTATTTTTTGTCCAGTACAGTTTTCAGTTCATAGAGGAAGTTCAGCGCTTCCAGGGGGGTCAGCGTCTCAATGTCCACACTGTGGAGCTTATCCACCACCTCGCTGGGCACACTGGGGTTGTTGTAGGCTTCCAGCGTATCAAAATCCAGCTGCATGGTGTTATGACGCCCCGGGGCACTGGCTTCCAGCTGGCGCAGCACCGCGTGGGCACGCTTGGTCACACTGCCGGGCAGACCGGCCAGTTTGGCCACCTCGATACCATAGCTGTCATCCGCGGGCCCCGGCACAATGCGCCGCAGGAAAGTGATGTCTTCACCCCGCTTTTTGACGGCGATGTTGTAATTTTTGACGCCGTAGATGTCTTTGTCCATGCCGGTCAGTTCATGGTAGTGTGTGGCGAACAGCGTCTTGCAGCCGATATTGTCACAGATGTATTCTACCACAGCCCGGGCGATGCTCATGCCGTCAAAAGTCGAGGTGCCGCGGCCAATCTCATCCAGAATGACCAGGCTGTCCTTGCTGGCATGGCGCAGAATCTCCGCTACCTCGGTCATCTCCACCATAAAGGTGGACTGACCGGCGGCCAAATCGTCCGAAGCACCCACGCGGGTGAAGATCGCGTCCACCACACCGATCTGCGCACAGGACGCCGGTACAAAGCAGCCGATCTGCGCCATCAGGGCAATCAGGGCGTTCTGACGCATAAAGGTAGATTTGCCGGCCATGTTGGGGCCGGTGATGAGCAGCATGCGGTTTTCGCCCTCATCCAGCAGCGTGTCGTTGGGCACAAACAGGCTGCCCTTGAGCATCTGCTCAATGACAGGGTGCCGCCCCTCCTGAATATCGATCACGCCGCTGTCGTCCACCGTGGGGTGCACATAATTGTTCTGCAGTGCCACCTCGGCAAAACCGGCCAGCACGTCCAACTGGGCTACAGCCAGGGCGGTGCGCTGGATGCGCACGATCTGAGACGATATTTCGCTGAGCAGATCGGCAAACAGCTGGTGTTCCAAAACCAGCAGCCGCTCGTTGGCGCCCAGAATCTTGTTCTCCAGTTCCTTGAGTTCCGGCGTGATGTACCGCTCGCCGGTGGTCAGGGTCTGCTTGCGGGTAAAGGTATCAGGGACGGCATCGGCATAGGAGCGGCTGACTTCAATGTAGTAGCCAAACACCTTGTTGAAGCCGATCTTCAGTTTGGGAATACCGGTCTCTTCCCGCAGTTTGGCCTCCAGGGCCGCCAGCACGCCTTTGCCGCCGTGCATAATATCCCGCAACTCGTCCACTTCGCTGTTGTAGCCGGTACGGATAGCACCACCGTCCTTCAACGTAGCCGGGGGATCATCCACCAGTGCCGCGGTGATTTTTTCCAGCAGGTCCTTCAGCGGGTCAATCTGCTCCGCCAGTTCCTGCAGCAGCGTTGTACCGCAGGCAGCTGCCTGCTCTTTGACCTGGGGCAGACAGGCACAGGTATCCCCCAGGGCCTTGACCTCCCGGGGCGTGGCCGAACCGTACAGGATGCGGGTCGTCAAGCGCTCTATATCAAACACATGGGAGAGTGCGTCTTTCAAATCAGCCCGGGCGATGTTGGCCGCATACAGCGCCTGCACAGCGTCCAGACGGCGGTTGATGGCTGCCACATCCACCAATGGCTGTTCGATCCAGGCGCGCAGCATCCGCTTGCCCATGGAAGTCTCGGTTTTGTCCAGCACCCACAACAGGGTCCCGCGCTTTTCCCGGCCCCGCATGGTTTCGGTAAGTTCCAGGTTCGCCCGGGTCACGGGCGACAGGCGCATGTACTGGGCATCGGCATAGTTTTCAATGGTCTTGATCCGTTCCAGGCCGTGCTTCTGCGTTTCCTGCAAATAATTGAGCAGCGCTGCCACCGCATAGGGCACCAGCGTATCACCCTCGTACCCCAGGGCAGTGCGCCAGTCGGCACCAAACTGATCGGCCATGGTGCTTTCCATCACGGTATCACGGTAACAGGCATCCTCCCGCAGCTCCACCAGGGCGCTGGTGTGCTGCTTGATGTAAGCTGTTACATCCTTGAAATCCAGCATGGCCGGGCAGATCAGAATTTCGCTGGGCATATACCGGCACAATTCAGTGATAACGGCGCCACCGATTTTTTCGGCATTCAATTCGGTGGCCCGGGCTTCGCCAGTGGAGATATCGGCAAAGCAGATACCCGCCTGCCAGTGCCCCCGCCGGCGTTTGCAATAGATGCTGCAAAGATAGTTGTTTTTATCTTCGGCCAGCATGCTGCTCTCAATGACGGTGCCCGGCGTGACCACGCGGATAATATCCCGTTTGACCAACCCTTTGGCCAGGGCCGGGTCTTCCACTTGTTCGCAGATGGCCACCTTGTACCCTTTGGCAATGAGCCGGGCCATATAGGTCTCATAGGAATGGAACGGCACACCGCACATGGGGGCGCGTTCCTCCTTGCCGCAGTTCTTGCCGGTCAGGGTCAGTTCCAGTTCGCGGGAAGCCGTCAGCGCGTCATCGTAAAACATCTCATAAAAATCCCCCACGCGGTAGAAGAGGATTTCGTTGGGATGCTGTTTTTTGATCTCAAAATACTGTTGCATCATGGGCGATACTGCTTGTTCGGCCATGTTTCACACTCCTGTTTCTATATACAACAACGCGGTTACGGCAAAAGGGTCAGTGGCAGCCCCCGCAGGTAGAGCAGCTGCCGGTGCAGCTGCCCTGGGGCTGCTGTACCGTCATGGGATCGCCGCCGTTCATGGCAGTATTGATGATGGCATCGATATAGCTGACCATCGCCTCGCACTCGGCCTTGGCGGCGTTGTAGCGCACCATACCCTCGCTGGCCATGATCTGGCTGTACAGGTCATTGATACGCTGGTTCAGTTCCGCCACATGGGCTGCGTCGGTCTCGGCCTTGGCACTCTCGTTGTTCAGGTCCAGCCGGGCCAGGTTGAACTCCCCGATCAGGCCCTGCAGTTCCTGGTCGGCGTCATTTTCCCGGCGGGCAGCGTCCAGTTCCAGATAACGGGGGTCGGTCTGCATCGCGGCAGCAGCTTTTTTGAAAAGATCCATACAATCCATAGTCAGAATACTCCTTATTGTTGTTGATAAAATGAAGAATTTGCAAAGAAACTCAGACAAGTTCCCCGGTCAGCAGCGCGGCGCGGGAACCGGTCAGATGCACCCGGGCCCATTGGCCGATCAGCGTTTCCGGCGCCGGGAACTCCACCACCAGATTGTTGTCCAACCGACCGTTCAGGGTGCCGGGGGTGCGGCCCGCCCCCTCCACCAACACGCGGACGGTCTGGCCTGCCATAGCAGCGGTGGCCGCGAAGGCATACTCATCCTGAGTGCGCAGCAGCCGTTCCATGCGGGCGGCCTTTTCGGCATGGGTAGTGGGGTCCGGCATCTTGGCAGCCGGGGTGCCGGTACGTTTGGAATAGATGAAAGTGAACAATTGCATATACCCTACCCGGCGCACCAGGTCCAGGGTGGCGGCAAAATCTTCTTCTGTTTCGCCGGGAAATCCTACGATAATATCGCTGGAGAAAGTCACCCCGGGAATCTTTTGGCGGGCATAATCCACCAGCTCCAGGTACTGGGCCACCGTATAATGGCGGTTCATTTCTTTCAGCAAGCGATCACTGCCCGACTGCACCGGCAAGTGGATATGCTTACACAGATGTTCCTGGGCGGCTATGGTATCGATCAGCTTGCGGCTGGCATCCTTGGGATGACTGGTCATGAAGCGAATCTGATAGTCTCCCGGTACTTCACACAGCAGATTGAGCAGGTCGGCAAAGTCGATGGGCTGTTCCAGCCCCTTGCCGTAACTGTTGACGTTCTGCCCCAGCAGCGTGATCTCTTTATAGCCCTGGGCAATCAAGTCGCGAAACTCTGCCAGAATGGCCTGGGGTTCCCGGCTTCGCTCCCGCCCGCGCACATAAGGCACGATGCAGTAGGTGCAAAAATTGTCACAGCCATACATGATCGGCAGCCATGCGCGGAAGCCGGAGTCCCGGCGGATGGGCAAATCCTCCACCACGGCGTTGCGTTCCCCCGGCTGTTCCAGATAGCGCTTGCCACGGCGGATACGCTCGGCCAGCATAGCCGGCAGACGGTCAATGCCGTCCACGCCGAAAACCAGATCTACATAGGGGTAACTCTGGCGCAGCTTTTCCACAATGTGGGGTTGCTGGGCCATACACCCGCAGACGCCGATCATCAGGCGCGGGTTATGCTCCTTGAGCTTCTTCAGCGCACCGATATTGCCGAACACCCGCTGCTCGGCGTGTTCCCGCACCGCGCAGGTATTGAACAGAATCAGGTCGGCGTCCTCCAGCGTGTCGCACAGGCCGTAGCCTACATCCTGCAGCACGCCGCGAATTTTCTCCCCGTCATTGACATTCTGCTGGCAGCCGTAGCTGCGCACAAAGGCCAGGGGCGGTGTCTCATAATAGGCCGCCAGCGTGCGGGCAGCTTCTTCATTATGGGTATAGGTCAGTTTTTCCAAGTGAATTCTCCTTAAAAGGGCACACAAATCCAATATACCGTATTAGTATAGCAAATCGGGTGCAAAAGTACAAGCGGTAGGTCAACTTTTTTCACCCTACACGCTATGCTGTGGTTTTGCCGCTCTGCCGAGCCCAAAAATGGGAGCGTTCCTCCCCAAGAGAAACGCTCCCGCCGTTTATTCAGTTTTGGCTTGCAGCGCCTTGGCACGCTCCAGCATGGGCCTGAGATACTGCCCGGTGAAAGAAGCAGGGTTCTGCGCCACTTCCTCCGGCGTGCCGGTGGCCACAATACGGCCACCGCCGCTGCCGCCTTCCGGCCCCAGGTCGATGATATAGTCAGCCCGCTTGATGACATCCAGATTGTGTTCAATGACGATAACAGTATTACCGGCATCCACCAGTTTGTCCAACACCTTGACCAAGCGGTGAACGTCCGCCACATGCAGACCGGTGGTGGGTTCGTCCAGAATATAGACCGTCTGGCCGGTTCCACGCCGGGCCAGTTCGTTGGCCAGTTTCACGCGCTGAGCTTCGCCGCCCGAAAGAGTGGTTGCTGCCTGCCCCAGCTGGATATACCCAAGGCCCACTTCCTGAATCGTCTGCAGTTTGCGGGCGATTTTGGGGATGTTGGCAAAGAAGACACAGGCTTCCTCCACCGTCATATCCAGCACATCGGAGATGCTTTTATCTTTATATTTGACTTCCAGCGTCTCCCGGTTGTAGCGCTTGCCCTTGCAGACATCACAGGGCACATAGATATCGGGCAGGAAATGCATTTCGATCTGCAATATGCCGCCGCCCTCACAGGCTTCGCAGCGGCCGCCCTTGACGTTGAAACTGAACCGTCCCGGACCGTACCCCCGCATCTTGGCGTCCTGGGTGGAGGCAAACAGTGCACGGATATCACTGAACACGCCGGTATACGTGGCCGGATTGGAGCGAGGTGTGCGGCCAATGGGCGACTGGTCGATGCCGATGACCTTGTCCACCCATTCCATGCCCTGAACCTCCTCGCACTGGCCGGGACGGCTGCGGGCTCCGTTTAGGGCGGCTGCCAACGTCTTGTACAGAATTTCGTTGACCAGAGTAGACTTGCCGGAGCCGGACACACCGGTCACACAGATCATCTTGCCCAGGGGAAACTCCACCGTGATATCCTGCAAGTTGTTTTCATGCGCCTTGACAATGCGCAACGACTTCCCGTTGCCTTCACGGCGTGTTTCCGGCACCTCTACGTACTTGCGGCCTGACAGATAGGCGCCGGTAACGCTGCGTTTGACCTTGCAGATATCTGCCACACTGCCTGCCGCTACGATCTCACCGCCGTGTACACCCGCGCCGGGGCCCACATCTACGATATAATCGGCCTGGCGCATGGTATCCTCGTCGTGTTCCACCACGATCAGGGTGTTACCCAGGTCCCGCAGACGCTTCATGGTGGCGATCAGTTTGTCGTTGTCCCGCTGGTGCAGGCCGATGCTGGGTTCATCCAACACATAGAGTACGCCGGTCAGGGCGCTGCCGATCTGGGTAGCCAGGCGGATACGCTGGCTTTCGCCGCCGGACAAGGATGCCGCGCCACGGGAAAGGGTCAGATATCCCAGCCCCACACTCTGCAGAAAGCCTAAACGTTCCTTTACTTCCTTGAAAATCGGTGCACCGATCATCTCGTCCCGCTCACTGACCTTGGCGGTCTTGATAAATTCCAGTTCCTCGCTGACGCTCTTGTCGCAGAAATCCGCGATGTTGATGCCTCCTACCGTCACGGCCAGGCTGGTGGGTTTCAGGCGGCGGCCATGGCAGGCGGGGCACTCCTCGCTGGACATGACCAGGGCGATTTCCTCTTTGACCCATTCGCTGCTGGTCTCCCGGAAACGGCGTTCCAGGTTGGGGATGATGCCCTCGAACTGGTTGTAGTAGGTGCCGGAGCCGAACATGCTTTCGCGCTGCATCTCGATGCGTTCTTCGCCGGTGCCGTAGAGCAGTGCGTGCAGCGCTTCTTTGCTGAATTCCTTGATGGGGGTGTCCAGTGTAAAGCCATAGCGCTTGCCAAGGGCAATATAGGTCATCTCTGAGATAGACCCTTCCGCATAATACCAGCCGCTGGCTTTGATGGCACTTTCCCGGATGGATTTTCGCTTGTCAGGGATGATACGGGCCGGGTCCACTTTCATGAAAGTACCCAGACCGGTACACTTTTCGCAGGCGCCAAAGGGATTGTTGAAGCTGAACATACGGGGGGTCAGTTCCTCCACCGAAACGCCGTGTTCGGGACAGGCGTAACTTTGGCTGAAGGTCATGGGTTCCCCGCCGATCACGTCGATGACCACCAGACCGCCCGCCTGGGCCAGCGCCGTCTCAATGGAATCAGCCAGACGGGTGCGGATGGAATCACTGATGACCAGGCGGTCCACTACAATCTCCACAGTATGCTTGATGTTCTTTTCCAGACTGATCTCTTCGCTGAGATCGTACAGGTTGCCGTCTACCCGTACCCGGGCAAAGCCCGCGCGGCGGGCGGCGTCCAGTTCCTTTGCCTGGGTGCCTTTGCGTCCCCGCACCACCGGCGCCAGCACCTGGAACCGGGTGCGCTCGGGCAGTTTGAGCACCTCGTCCACCATTTCGTCGATGGACTGCTGGGTGATCTCCCGCCCGCAGATGGGACAGTGCGGCACGCCGATACGGGCATACATCAGGCGCAGGTAGTCATAAATTTCCGTGACGGTACCCACCGTGGAACGCGGATTGTGGCTGGTGGTCTTCTGGTCTATAGAGATGGCCGGCGAAAGGCCGGTGATCTCGTCCACGTCGGGCTTTTCCATCTGGCCCAGGAACTGGCGGGCATAGCTGGAAAGGCTCTCCATATACCGGCGCTGGCCGTCGGCAAAAATGGTGTCAAAGGCCAGGCTGGATTTGCCGGAGCCGGACAAACCGGTCATGACGATGAGCTTGTTTCGGGGCAGCGTCAAATCCACATTTTTCAGGTTGTGCTCCCGCGCACCCTTGATGACGATGCGGTTATTGGGGTCGATCTGAATTTTGGAACGGCGCTTGGTCTCTTTGGGTTCGGTACTCAATTCTTGTATTTCCTCCTGCCCTTACGGGTCTTGGCTGCGGCCTTGCGCTCGCTGGCATCGGCGACGGTAGGGTCTTCGCCCCGCTCCAGCCGGGCGATCTCATCCCGCAGCTGGGCCGCCAGTTCAAACTGCAGCAGCCGTGCAGCCTCTTTCATTTCCTTGGTCATGCGCTCAATGGTCTGCTGGCGCTCGGCACGGCTCATACGGTGCTGGCGCATGCGTTTGTTTTCCTCGCTCATGCTGATTTCCAGCCCTTCGCCGATGGCCTTGACGATGGTCTTAGGGGTAATGCCGTGTTCTTTGTTGTAGGCATCCTGGATGGCACGACGGCGTTCCGTCTCCATGATGGCTCGTTCCATGCTGGGGGTAACCTCGTCGGCATACATCAGCACTACACCGTTGGCATTGCGGGCCGCACGGCCAATGGTCTGGATCAGACTGGTCTCGCTGCGCAGGAAGCCTTCTTTGTCGGCGTCCAGAATGGCAATCAACGAAACCTCCGGCAGGTCCAGGCCTTCGCGCAGCAGGTTGATGCCCACGATCACATCGATGGCGCCCACCCGCAGGTCCTTGATGATCTCCATACGTTCAAAGGTATCCACCTCATGGTGCATATATTTGGTCTTGACCCCGTGTTCTTCCAGGTAATCGGTGAGGTCCTCCGCCATTTTTACAGTCAAGGTAGTGACCAGAGCACGCTCTCCCCGGTCAATGCGCAAACGAATCTCGCCCAGCAGGTCCTCGATCTGGCCCTCTACCGGGCGTACCAGAATCAGCGGGTCCAACAGCCCTGTGGGACGAATGACTTGCTCCGCTACCCGGCTGGAATGCTGGCGCTCATACTCACCTGGTGTGGCCGAAACGAATATTTTCTGATGGACCTTTTTCTCGAATTCCTCAAAGCGCAGGGGACGGTTGTCGAAAGCCGAAGGCAGACGGAAACCATACTCCACCAGCGTCTTTTTGCGGCTGTAGTCCCCGCCGTACATACCTCTCACCTGGGGCAGCATCACATGGCTCTCGTCCACCATGAGCAGGAAATCCTCGGGGAAATAGTCCAGAAGTGTGGTGGGGGTGGAACCGGGCGCCCTGCCGGACAGCACCGCCGAATAGTTCTCGATGCCCTTGCACATGCCGACTTCCTGCAGCATCTCCATATCGTAGTTGGTACGCTGCTGAATGCGCTGGGCTTCCAGCAGCTTGCCTTCCGCGGTGAATTGTTTGACCTGCCGTTCCAGTTCCACCGCAATTTTGGCAAGGCCTTCCTGCATTTTTTCCGGCCCGACGATGTAGTGGCTGGCCGGGAAGATGGCCACATGGCGTACCACATTTTTGTGTTCGCCGGTCAGCGGGTCAAACTCAATGATACGGTCTACCTCATCGCCAAAAAACTCCACCCGGATGGCAAATTCATCATTGTAGGCCAAGTGGATATCCACTGTATCGCCCTTGACCCGGAACTTGTTGCGGATGAAGT